>JBOGDF010000084.1:0-17056 GCA_050701635.1 Micromonosporaceae bacterium
GTGCGTGACGGCGTGTCGACAACATGCCAGCGCCCCAAGTGGCCGAGAGCGCGGCCTACTCGCGGTCGCGGGTGGGGGGTGCGGCGGAGGGTGGCGCGACCCGGCAGGATGCCGTCCGTGTCGAAGTCGGCGTTGAGGCCGGCCGCGATCCCGAGCAGCCCCGGCACCGCCACCAGCAACCCGAGCCCGGCGCAGTGACGGGCCAGTGGAGCTCCGACGTATACCCAGCACTACCCGGTACGAGTCAGGTCGTCCGCCGCCGAACCAGCCACAGAGTCAGGGCGAGCAGCACAACGACGAGCCCGACGTAGATGCTCGCCTCGATGAGCTGGAATTCCCAGAACCGGTCCGCGGGGTGGTACTCCTCGACCCACGTGAGACCGCGTTCACGGAGGATGCTGTCGAGATCGGCCTGGGTCGCTGAGTTGTACACATCGATCTCCTCGGACTTGGAGAGCCGACTGCCGTGCTGGTCGATCAATCCTTCGCCGAGCACCCAGTCCTTCGCACCGGACGCGCCAGCCGCGTCGCCGGTCCGCACCATAGGCTCGCGGTAGCGGGGCCGCAGCAGGAACTCGATGGTCAGCCGTACCGGGAAGAACCCGACCACGGCCACCGCCATCGCGGGGAGCAGCCGACGGGTCAGGACGCCGGCTAACGTACCCAGACCAAAGGCGAACAGGCTGACCGAGACCGGGATCAGACCTTCGAAGTTGAACGCGGTGGGGCTAAACCGGCCCTCCAGCGCATCCAGCGGCTCCCGCCACCAGGTGAGCAGCGCCGTGAAGCCGGCGGCCAGCACGATCACCGACCCCCCGACCAGCAGCAGTTTGACCGTCAACCACCGCGTCCGGGTGACGCTCTGGGTCCAGGCCAGCCGCCAGGTGCCTCGGTCGAGCTCCCGGGCCAGCAGCGGCGCGCCAACGAAGACGCCCGCCAACACGGGCAGCATATTGAGCGAGCTGATGATGTTGGCCATGTCTTCGTGGTTCACGATCAAGCGGTTCATCCGGTCGCCGCAGCCCGGACTGCCGAGGTCGGAGACGCACCCAGCCAGTCCCTGGGCCTGGAAGTCAGCCCGGATCGCCAGACCGGACCACCACAACAGCACACCGAGCGCCGCGAGCAGGAGCAAGGCGCCGGCCAGCTCCGCGCGGTGCTGTCGCCAGGTCAGCCAGATCATGGGGCGTCCTCCCGCTCGGGCGTCTCGAGGTAGCAGAGCACCAGCTCCTCGAAGCTGACGGCTTTGGCGATCCATCGCGGATGCAGCTCCGTGCCGTTGGCGACCTTGACCAGGAGATTCGAATGGCGGTCGCCGTGAACGGCCCGGAGCAGGCCGGGGATGTCAGCGAGCTCGGAGTCGGGAACCCGCGGCCCGACGAGCAGCTGGTGCCCGTCGAGCAGATCGTCGATGTCCCCGGCGAGCTGCACCCGCCCCGCGCGCAGCAACACCAGGTAGTCGCACACCCGCTCCAGCTCGGAGACCACGTGGGAGGAGAGCACCACGGTGAGGCCGTCAGCCGCGACGGCGTCCATCAGCGTCTGCATGAAATCCCGGCGGGCGAGCGGATCGAGCCCCGCCACGGGCTCGTCGAGCACCAGCAGTCGCGGTCGCTTCGCCAGCGCCATGGTCAACGACACCTGTGCCTGTTGACCGCCGGAGAGCTTCCCCGCCCGTTGCCGCAGCGGGACCCCGACGTCGGCCAGTCGGCGCTCAGCCAGTGCCTGGTCCCAACCCGGGTTCAGCGCACGACCCATCCGGAGCAGATCGGCAACCGTGAAGTTTCGGTAGAGCGGGTGATCCTGGGCCACGAAGCCGACCCGGGCGAGCCCCGCCGGGCGGTTCAGCCTGGCTGGCTCGCCGAACACCGCGACGCTCCCGGTGGTAGGTCCGAGCAGCCCGATGGCGAGGTGTAGCAAGGTCGTCTTGCCGGCACCGTTCGGGCCGACCAGTGCCGCGACCCGACCCTGCGGTATCGAGACGTCGCACTCGCGTAGTGCCCATGTCCGTCCGTACCGCTTGCCGAGCCGCTGCGCACTTATCGCCGTGCTCATGGCTCGCCTCCGCGCTCGTTCCGCTCCTCGCTCGCTGCGCTCGCTGCGATGCTCGCTCGCTGTCGGCTCGCGGTCATGCCACACCTTCCGTTGCGTCGAAGGCGGCCGCGGTATCCGTGAAGAGCGCGCTCACCTGGTCGGGGTCGAGGCCAGCGTCGTGCGCCGTACGCAGCCACCGGCGCAGCGACTGCCGCAGCCGGGCGTACGCCTCCGGGGTGACCTCGCGAGGCACCGCGACGATGAACGTGCCGAGCCCTGGCCGCGGAGCCGCCAACCCGCTGCGCTCGAGCTCGCGGTACGCCTTCGCCACGGTGTTCGGGTTGATGGCGAGGGTGGCGGCCACCTCGCGGACCGTCGGTAGTTGATCGCCGGTACGGAGGTAGCCCAGCATCACGGCCTGGCGCACCTGATCGACGATCTGCCGGTACGTGGGGACTCCCGAGCGGGCGTCCAACCGAAACGCGAACACGTGGCCTCCAATCGTATCGGTGTACTAGGATGATAGTACACCGACCGTCTCAGCGGAGGTAGCACTACCGTCCCCGGCCCGCCGCGCCGGTATCGCCGGCTCCGTGAGAGCACACGCGCGTACGGCGTGGCAGGCGATCACCCTGCCGCCGCTGCGGTGGCGGTCCTGGTGGTCGGGCTGCTGGGGTGGTTGGCTGCGGACCCGGGTGGGTGAGCCCGCCACCGTGAGCTGGGGTACGCCGTGGTCTCCGCGGCGGTGCTGTACGCCATCGACGGCGCCGTGCTCGCGCTGTGCCTGGGGCTGCCGGCTGGGGTGCTGCAGACGTCGGTCACTTCGCCGGGGATGGAGTGGTACTGGCGGGTGGTCGGCATCCTGGTCGGGTTGGTGTTGCTGGCGGTGGCGTGCTCGCGTACCTCCGGGGGTAGCAGTGTGCATCCCACTGTGGGTACCATCGTGGGATGAGCAAGCAGATCGCGGTACGGCTGCCGGACGACCTGGTGACCTTCATCGACCAGCTGGTCGACGAGGGCAGGGCGTCCAGCCGGGCCGACCTGGTCTCCCGCGCCCTGCGACGGGAGCGGCGCCGGATCGTGGCCGAGCGCGACATCGAGCTGTTGCGGCGGGGGGCCGGAGAGCCGGACGAGCTGGACGCCCTCGCTGACCACGCCGCCCGTACGCCCCTCGACGACCTCGACTGATGCGGCCGATCCACCTGGCGCAGCTCGACAAGGTGCGGCTGGTGCTCGTACTCACCCGCGAGCTGGTACGCCCCCACCTGACCAACGTCACGGTCGCCCCGATCACCAGCACCGTGCGCGGCCTGTCCACCGAGGTGCCGGTGGGCCGCGCCAACGGTCTCGATCACGAGAGCGTGGTGAGCTGCGACAACATCCAGACCATCCCGAAGCGCAGCCTCGGCCGGCAGATCGGCTCGCTGCTCGCGGACCAGGAGCCGCAGCTCGCCGACGCCATCCACACCGCCTTCGACCTCGAGTAAAAGGCCTAGACCTCGACGCTGGTACGCCAGACGTCGATCACCAGCACCGGCTTCATGCCGACGGATTCGTAGAGGCCGAGCGCGGGCGTGGTGTTGTTGGTGTCCACGTGCAGGATCGTGCCCTTCCGACCCGCCGCCGCGTCGCGCGCGAACGTACGCCGCAGCAGGTATTTGGCCAGCCCACGGCCACGCGCCGACGGCAGTACGCCGAGCTTGAGCACGTACCCGCAGTCCTCGTCGTCGAGGAACTGGTCGGTGCACTCGCAGACCGCGACCGGGCTGCCGTCCAGGTCCAGCACCGCGAGTTGCGACCAGTCGAACGCCGACCTCGCCTCCCGCAGCGCCCGCCACCCGTCGTACGTCTCGTCCACGTGTCCGAAGTGGTCGCCGAACGACGTCATCGTGACGCGATGGGCCGCCCGCCGGGTCTCCTCGTCGGTCGCTTCGCGCAGGGTCACGCCTTCCGGCAGCGCCGGGACCGGCACCGGCCCGTGGTGGTCAACCCGCATCCGGTGGTACGCGGTGGCCGCCGCGAACCCGTAGTCGGCGAGCAGTGCGCGGGTCGCCTGGTCGGCGCGGTAGACGCCCTTGTCGACCGTCATCCGGGCGTGGCCGCGGGTCCGGCCGATCTCGCGGGTCCGCGCCAGCGCCCGGTCGAGCAGCCAGCGGGCGACCGCCGGGTCGGACGCGATCACGTCCAGGTTCGCCAGGTCGCCGTCGTGGTTGCCGAACGCCCAGCCGTACCCGGCCAGCGCGCCGGTGCCGTCGAAGACCAGCCAGCCGTCGGTACGCGGGTCGTACCCGGGCTCGGTGAGCTCGTCGCGTACGTCGTCGAGGGTGTAGTCGGCGTACCCGAGAATCCTCAGGTTGTACGCCGAGACCAGCTCGAGAATCAGCGCGGCGTCGTCCAGCGTCGGGGGCCGGCTGGTGAAGCCAGTCGAAAGCGTGTCCACCCCGCCATGGTGGGCGCGCCTCGTACCCTTGTCGAAGGATTTAGTCGGACCCCGCCGCTAGCGTGTCCGGCATGCGACACGTCGGCGTGGCAGAGCGCCGGGCCCGCCTGCTGCGGCGGCACCATCTGACCAGCGAAGACCGCGCCGCCGACCCCGCGCAGGCGGCGGCCGGGGTGGTGGTGCTGCACGCCACCGACCCCGCGTCGGTCTACCTGCAGGTGCTCGCCCGGACCGTCACGCCCGACGTGGCCGCCGTCGAGCGGGCGCTGTACGACGACCGCTCCCTGATCCGGATGCTCGGGATGCGCCGCACCATGTTCGTGGCCCCGGTCGGATTCGCTCCGGTGGTGCAGGCGGCGGCGTCGCGGGCGGTGGCGACCCGGGAGCGGAAGCGCCTGATCCAGCGGATCGCGCCCGCTGTCGAGGGCGATGTCGACGCGTGGCTCACCGAGGTGTCGGAGGCGACGCTGGAGGCGCTGCGGGCGCGCGGCGAGGCGACCGCGGCGGAGCTGTCGGCGGACGAGCCGCGGCTGCGTACCAGGGTGCTGATGGCCGGGGGCAAGAAGTACGAAGCCTGGACCAACATCACCACCTGGGTGCTCAACCAGCTGTCGATGGAGGGCCGGATCGTGCGTGGCCGGCCGCGCGGCAGCTGGATCTCCAGCCAGTACCGCTGGTCGCCGCTGGAGCGCTGGCTGCCCGGCGGGTTCGCCGACTGGACAGTCGCCGACGCGCAGGCCGAGCTGATCCGGGCCTGGCTGGCGCGCTTCGGCCCCGGCACCGTCGCGGACATCAAATGGTGGACCGGCTTCACGCTGGGCGAGGTCCGCGCGGCACTCACCCGTCTCGACCCGGTAGAAGTCGACCTGGGTGGTACGCCGGGCGTGCTGCTGCCGTCCGACCTCGACGACGTGCCGATGCCGGAGCCGGAGGCGGTGCTGCTGCCGGCGCTGGATCCGACGCCGATGGGCTGGCAGCAGCGCGACTGGTATCTCGGCCCGTACGCGCCGCAGCTGTTCGACCGCAACGGCAACGTCGGGCCCACGATCTGGTGGCAGGGCAGGATCGTGGGCGGCTGGGCGCAGCGTACGGACGGCGAGCTGGCGTACCGGCTGTTGGCCGACGTCGGCACGGACGCCGCAGAGGCGGTCGGCAAAGCCGCGGCCGAGCTGGCCGGCCACATCGGCCCGGTACGGTTCATCCCCCGGTTCCGTACGCCGCTGGAGCGCGAACTCTGCGGGTGAGGCGGCGCGCTGGCCGCAGACGTGGTTAGGTCGAGTGAAGTAGCTCACACTCAAGGAGTTCGCATGAGCGTGTACAAGGTGATCGATGTGATCGGCACCAGCGAACAGTCCTGGGAGGACGCCGCTGCCACGGCGATCAAGACCACCGGCCAGACGGTGCGGGATCTTCGGGTCGCCGAGGTGGTGGCACAGGACCTCAGCATCGAGGAGGGCGGCGCGGTGACCTTCCGTACCAAGCTGCGGATCTCGTTCAAGTACGAATCCGAGGCCTGACCCGACAGTCGCCCGCGCTTCCGGACGGAGTCTGACCGCAAGGCCCTCTAACGTAGGGGTCGTACCTCAAACGCGGAAAGGACCCGTGGTCATGGACTGGAAGCTCGAGCTCGTGGCGGTGCCGGTGTCCGATGTGGACAAGGCGAAAGCGTTCTACGTGGATCAGGTGGGCTTCAACGCCGACCACGACCACAAGATCAGCGACGAGCTGCGGTTCGTCCAGCTGACGCCGCCCGGCTCGGGCTGCTCGATCGCGATCGGCATCGGCGTCACCGACGCGCCGCCCGGCTCGGTGAAGGGGCTGCAGCTCGTGGTCACCGACATCGAGGCGGCGCACGCCCACCTCACCGAGCGCGGCGTACCGGTGGGCGAGATCGAGGACCTGCCGTGGGGCTCGTTCGTGCACTTCACCGACCCGGACGGCAACGCCTGGGCCGTACAGCAGGTGGTCCCGCGGGGCTAGCCGCTCCCCGGCGCCTGGCCCTCGCGGTCAGGCACCGCGGCCGGCCGGCTCGACGCTTTTCAACTGGCTCCCGAGCAGTCGACGCCGTAGCTGGTCCGCCATTCGCCGTCGGTCGCGCCGGTGGCGGCGTTCTTCCACCTGAAGTACGCCTGGGCCCGGATGTACCGGGACTTGACGGTGCAGTCGAAGCTGCCGGACGAGCCGACGTCCTCGGTGGCAAACCATCCGTCGTATTCGCCGTTGATGGTCCAGTCCCGGGTGATCCAGTTGTTGGACCACTCCTGGATCCGTACGTTGGTGACCGCCACGTCGTAGTTCGTGCCGCCATCCGCGTCGCGGATCCACACGTGCGCGCGAATGAAGTCGGGATCGAAGGTGCTGAAGCGGAGCTCCAGGCAGCGGGGGACGGCGGATCCGTAGCACGCCTTCCCCACGGCCGCCACCGAGACGTCGTCGGCGGGCGCCGCCGACGCCGGCGATGCGACGGCGAGCACTCCGGCGGCTGCGATCGTCGCGGTGATCAGGCCGGTCAGTCTGGTGAGCTTGCTCATGGTCGTACCGTCCTCTCCGTGCCCGGTGGTGTGCGGTTAGCCTCGCAGCGCCCGCTCCCAGCGCACTAACAGAGCGCTCTCGCCGCGATACCGTCCCGCGCCGGCACCGCCAGTGGCGCCGTGACTGCCCGCTGGAGTCCGCGCCTTGACTGCCCGCCGGAGCCCCGACGGGCACGTCGGCGGGGTGTATAGGGACAATCGACGGGTGAACACGCCGGTCATCGCCAACGTCCTCGCGGGGCGGTACGCCTCGCCCGAGCTGACCCGGATCTGGTCCGCCGAGCAGAAGATCGTGCTGGAGCGGCAGCTCTGGCTCGCCGTACTGAAGGCGCAGCGCGACCTCGGCATCGACGTACCGGACGGCGCGATCGAGGCGTACCAACGCGTGGTCGACCAGGTGGACCTGGCATCGATCGCCGACCGGGAACGGGTCACCCGGCACGACGTGAAGGCGCGGATCGAGGAGTTCTCCGCGCTCGCCGGGCACGAGCAGATCCACAAGGGCATGACCAGCCGCGACCTGACCGAGAACGTCGAACAGCTCCAGATCAAACGGTCGCTGGAGCTGCTGCGGGATCGGATCGTCAGCGCCCTGGCCCGGCTCGCCGCCCGCGCCACCCAGTACGCCGACCTGGTGCTGGTGGGGCGCTCGCACAACGTACCGGCGCAGGCCACCACGCTCGGGAAGCGGTTCGCCACGGCGGCGGAGGAGCTGCTGCTGGCGTACCACCGGATCGAAGATCTTCTGGCGCGCTACCCGCTGCGCGGGATCAAAGGCCCGGTGGGTACGGCCGCCGACCAGCTCGACCTGCTCGGCGGTGACGCCGGCAAGCTGGCCGCGCTGGAACAGGCGGTGGCGGGTCACCTCGGCTTCGCGCGGACCCTGACCAGCGTCGGCCAGGTCTACCCGCGGTCGCTGGACTTCGACGTGGTGACCGCGGTGTCGCAGGCCGCCGCCGCCCCGTCGAGCCTGGCGCTGACGCTGCGGCTGATGGCGGGGCAGGAGCTGGCGACCGAGGGGTTCAAGCCCGGCCAGGTCGGCTCCAGCGCGATGCCGCACAAGATGAACAGCCGCTCCTGCGAACGCGTCAACGGCCTGGCCGTGGTGCTCCGGGGGTACGTCTCGATGGTCGGCGAGCTCGCCGGCGACCAGTGGAACGAGGGCGACGTCTCGTGCAGCGTCGTACGCCGGGTCGCGCTGCCGGACGCGTTCTTCGCCGCCGACGGGTTGTTCCAGACCTTCCTCACGGTGCTGGACGAGCTGGGGGCGTACCCGGCGGTGATCGGGCGGGAGCTCGACCGCTACCTGCCGTTCCTCGCCACCACCCGCGTGCTGCTCGCCGCCGTCAAAGCCGGCGTAGGCCGGGAGACCGCGCACGAGGCGATCAAGCAGCACGCGGTCGCCGTCGCGCTGGAGCTGCGCGAGAAGGGCGCCGAGCGCAACGACCTGCTGGACCGGCTCGCTGCCGACTCCCGGCTGCGCCTTTCGGCGGCGGATGTGGCTCGGCTGGTCGCCGATCCGGCCGGGTTCACCGGCGCCGCCGCGGACCAGGTCGCCGCCGTGGTCGCCGCCATCGAGCCGGTGCTCGCCGCGCATCCGGAGGCGGCGGCGTATCAGCCCGGCGCGATCCTCTGACCGCATGGACTTCGCGGTACTGCTGACCGCGTTCGCGGTGATCGCGCCGGTGGAGTTGCCGGACAAGACGTTCGTGGCGACGTTGGTGCTCGCGACGCGGTACCGGGCTGGGCCGGTGTGGGTCGGCGTACTGGCGGCGTTCACGGTGCAGTGCGGGATCGCCGTGGGTGCCGGGTCGCTGCTGACGCTGCTGCCGGAGCGGCCGGTGCAGATCGGGGTGGCGGTGCTGTTCGCGATCGGGGCGGTGGTGCTGCTGGTCAGCGCGCGCAAGGCCGCCGACCGGGAGAAACAGCAGGAGGAGGAGTACGCGTCGAAGCTCGCCGTCGCGGGCGCGGCATCACCGTGGCGGGCGGCCGGCACCAGCTTCCTGGTGCTGTTCACCGCGGAGTGGGGCGACCTGAGCCAGCTGCTGACCGCCGGGCTGGTGGCCCGCTACCAGGCGCCGGTGTCGGTGTTCGCCGGCTCACTGCTGGCCCTGGCGGCGGTCTCCGGCGCTGCGGTGCTGCTCGGGCGCTGGATCGTGACCCGGGTCAGCCTGGTGCTGGTGCGCTACCTCGGTGCCACAGTGTGTGGCGCGCTAGCCGTACTCACCGTGGCGGGTCTCGCGACAGGCTGACCCGCCGCCAGGTACTCACGGTACGGGTCGACGCGCCGGCCGGGGAGTCCGCCGAGCAGTCTTCCGAGCAGCCGGAGGGAAGCGGAGTTCTGGTGTGCTGTTGAGGTCGATGCCGTGCCGGGCGAAGATCTTGATGGTGTTCTCGCCGGTGAGCTGCGTTTCGCCGTAGCCGAGCAGGGCCGCGACCTGGACGACGTGATCGCGAGAGTCGGCTTCGATTTCGAGGTAGGGCGGGATTAGCGGCCAGGTGTCGATCTCCAGTTGCGCGCCGTCGAGGGTGAAGCTGGCCCGGTGGTTCTCCTGGTATGACTTTGGCGTGAACCCGAGCTTGCCAAGCAGCCGATTGGTGGTGTCGAAGTCGTCGACGGTGATTTCGGTTTCGTGGGTGCCGTCGATGCCGTCGTGAGCGATCTCCTTGACCGTCATGGTGACCTCGGCGCCGGTGTCGCGGAGCCGGATCCACGTGGTGGGGTCGTTCGGGTTGATGTCGTACACGTGGCGGCGCATGAACGCCTCCCGGCCTCTCTGACCACCTTTAGCGAGGATGAGTTCGGCGGTGGCGGCGGGATCGATGTCGAGGACTCTGGCTTCGTACTCGGTGGGCAATCGGGTCTCCCTGCTCGGGTCAGGCGTGGCCGGCGGACATCCGGCGGTATTCAGCATCTCGCAGGGCGATGATCTCGTGGCGCAGATCGCTGCGGACGAACTCTTCGATGGACACGCACAGATCCATGCGTTGGATGCAGACGCCGACCTGATAGCCGCCGGCGCGGTCGCGGTAGAGCCGCACCCCGTAGTAGCCCTCCTGGCAGTCGGTGTCCTTGTTGAACCGGCATGTCCGGCAAGTGCTCGGCAGCCGCACCGGACGGATCTGTTTGAAGTAAACGACCCGCCCGGTGGGCAGTCGGTAGGCGGTGCGGCAGCCCGAGGCGCCCGCTGTGAGGTGCCGGCTGATCGGGACCGCCTTGAGGTCGGCGAGGATGCCGGTGATGGCGTCGATGGAGGCTTGCCCGTCATCGAGGGAGTTGAGCAGCCGCACCGACAACTGCGGGGCGTGTTCGGTGAGCAGGCGTCGCACTCTGGGGGCGTGGGCGGCGCCGGGCACGACGATGTTGGCACTGGCCCTGATGCCGTGGTCGAGCGCGGCGCGGATCGACTGCCGCAGGGCGCGGATCTTGCGATCGGCGCGCTTCTGGTTGGCGTACTTGGCATGCTGCACCTCGGCCAGTTCGCCGGCGGTAGTGCCGAAGATGGAGAAGTTGACCCGTTCCAGCCCGGCCTGCGCGCAGGCCGGCAGGATCCGGGCGCCGTTCTCTCCGTTGGAGGCACACACCCGGTAGCCGACCAGGCGGGCCGAGCGGACGATCTCCGGCAGCTTCGGGTGCAAGGTGGGCTCTCCACCGGTCAGGTGCAGTTCGTCCACGCCGAGCGCGTCGCGAAGAGCTGTCAACGCGGCGGCGAAGTGTTCGTCCGGCGCCACCGTGGCGGGCAGGAACCGGGCTCCGTTGCCGGACAGGTAGATAGACACCCGACGGGAGCTGCCGGCGTCGACGAACTCGCTGAGACCTAGGTTGTCCGCCACGACCGGGGTGCCTTCGTTGTGGCAGAACGTGCACGTCATGCCGCAGGTGTCGATGACCTTGACCCGAAGCGTGCGGTCGATGCCGAGGTACAGCGGAACGCCCAGGTGCGGGTCCACACCGCAATCGAGCTCCTCAGTCACGTCAACCTCCCAGTGCTGGTGAGAGATCGCCGCGTCCGACCAGGCCGCTGGCATCGGGCGGGAGCACGAGTCGACCAGCCGTCACGAGATAGCCAATCGCCCACGTCCGATTGGGACAGGGGTACGGGCGCAAGTACACGCAGAGATGGCGCACCGACTCATCGAGCACGTGTTGCTGGAAGTACGTGTGGGCGAGTTGAACCAGCTCTGGATCGAGATCGGGCACGATCGACTCCTTGACCTGGTGGGACAGACCGGTGAGGCCGGCGAACTGCCGCGCGGTGCGGTATGTGGCCGAGCAGCGACAGTCCGCCGGAGCTGGGGCGGTGCTCTTTCCCGTTGCGGGCTGACCTCAGTCAATCCGTCGGCAGCTGGGGAGACGATGAAGTGAGCGTGCAGTACGAATGCGGAGAGGGTGCAGTTCGTGGCCGGTGCCCGGCCGGTGTCACTCGTAGACTTTCCGGCGGGTGGCCAGACAACGGGGAGATGCGTCGTGGACGTCGTAGACGAGTGGGACGGCCGACGAGCCTGCGCCCTCCAGGGCGCCCTGCGGATGACCGGCGAGGAGTTCGCCGAGAAGCTCGGCACCGCGGTGAGGACTGTGAGGGACTGGCACGGTCGTCCTGACATGAAGCCGCGCCAGCAGCAACAGCAAGCTTTGGACACGCTGCTGGAGTTCGCGCCAGAGAGCGCTAGACGCCGTTTCCAGCAGTCCCTTCGGTCGCCGGATGTCGATGTGGCCCCGAATCACGAAGCTGCAGGCGAAGGTTCGCAGGTGCAGGCGTTGACGGTCGCCATAGCTCTCGTGGTCACGGACGACAAGGCGCTGCTGGTGTGCCGGCGTTACAACGACGGTTCCGGCATTCTGTGGCAGTTTCCGGCCGGAGTCGTAAAGCCAGGATCTGATCCACGGTCTGTCGCCGTCCGCGAAACGCTCGCCGAGACTGGCGTTCATTGCGCGGTGGGTAAGCGCTTAGGTAGTCGCCTGCATCCGCTGACCGGCGTGTACTGCGATTACTACCTCTGCGACTACCTGGCCGGTGAGCCGGAGAACATGGACCCTGTTGAGAACGCGAGTGTCATCTGGGCGCCCCGCCAAGAGGTAACTCGGTTCATCCCGGAAAATGAGATCTACCCGCCCGTACTTCACGCACTGATGGAGCGCGATGACGAAGCAACCTCATGAGGATCAGCCAGCAATCGCCGCCGCGGTGATCGTGAGGGACGACCGCGTCTTGCTGGTTCGGCGACGCATGAAGGAAGGGGTATTGTCCTGGCAGTTTCCGGCTGGCGCTGTTGAGTCCGGCGAGACTGCCGACCACGCCGCCGTACGCGAGACCGCTGAGGAAGTGGGCCTCGCCGTAAGCCCAGTGCGGGTATTGGGGGAGCGGATCCACCCGGCGACCGGTCGGAAAATGATCTACGTCGCCTGCTCGCCCGTCAGCGGCGACGCCAAAGTGATCGACACCGACGAGATCGCCGAGCTGGCATGGTCAGCCCATGAGCAACTCGGCGAGTTTGTGCCGTACGGCTTGTACCAGCCGGTGCAGGACTATCTCGACAAGGCACTGCGCGCGGCTTAGGTCCGTACCCTATTCCTCCAGGAGATGGCTAAGACGAGTTCGTACGACGCCATCATGGAAGTACTCAGGCAGTTCTACGCCGCCGACCGATAGTCGGGTCGACGTCACGTCATCGAGCGATTCCGACGGCAAGGACTCGATCAGTTTCAGGCACGCCTTACCGTAGACGGCGGCCTCTCGGACTCGTCCGGCACCTTGCAGCCGGACAGCCAGCGCGTACGCCAACTCGGCGGCTGCCCTGGTGTTGCCGATGCTCGCTTCGCGCTCGTACTCGTCCAACACCTCTGCGATCGATGGCCGGCGATCGTCGGGCAGGGTCATCAACGCTGTCTCCCGGCCCAGTCAGAAGGTGTAGCGCTCGGCGAGAGTCTGGTAGTCGAAGAGCTCGTCGTCGCTGAACCACAGTTCGACCTCGTACTTGGCTTCCTCGGTGTTGCCGGACGCGTGGACGAGGTTTGCGACGGCCTTGTGCTCCGCCTCGGTGTACGCCTTCGAGTGGTGCGCGAAGTCGCCGCGGATAGTGCCCGGCGCCGCCTGGTCTGGGTACGTCGGACCCACCAACCGCCGGACGTTGGTTACCGCCTCGGCGCCTTCGAGCACCAACGCGATGACCGGTCCCTGCTGGATGAAGCTGGCTGTGGCGTTGTAGACGCCGGCGCCGTGCCGCTCCTCCAGGTCGAAGTAGTGTTTGCGGGTCATACCGGCGTCCATGTGCTTCATCTTCGTACCCACGATCTTCAGCCCTGCGTCCTCGAACCGTTGGATGAGACGCCCGACCAGGCCTCTGGCAACAGCATCAGGTTTGAGTAGCACGAGAGTCCGTTCGAGAGTGGCCACAGTTCCTCGCAGATAGGTTGAAGGTCAACGCGCTGGGCGGCACCTGGCTTTGGACAGCCGCCCGACCGTCGTTCACTCTACGAGGTTCCGCACAGATGTCGTCGCTCGCGTCCATCCGGGCTCATCGACCTGAACCGCAACTCAGGCGCTGTCATCTGGGGTGAGGTGGGTGCCGGCGCCTGGTGCGAGACCGCCGGGTACCCTGATGCAGGCAATCTGACCTGCGAAATCATCGACAGGAGCACAGCGTGGCGCGCGTCGTTGTGGACGTCATGCTCAAGCCCGAAATTCTTGATCCACAAGGCGAGGCGGTCGCTAACGCGCTGCCCCGGCTGGGTGTCTCGGGCGTGGCAGCGGTACGGATCGGCAAGCGGATTGAGCTGGAGTTCGACGACGACGCCGACCCGGCGGCGAGGCTGGACGCGGCCCGCGAGATCGCGGACAAGCTGCTCGCCAACCCGGTGATCGAAGACTTCACGGTACGGGTGGAGGACGCGGCCGAGCAGCCGGCGGAGCAGCCGGCATGAGGATCGGGGTCGTCACCTTCCCCGGCTCGCTCGACGACGCCGACGCGCTGCGGGCGGTGCGCCTGGCCGGCGCGGAGCCGGTGCCGCTCTGGCACGCCGACGCCGACCTGCACGCCGTGGACGCGGTGATCCTGCCCGGCGGCTTCTCGTACGGGGACTACCTGCGGGCCGGTGCGATCGCGCGGTTCGCTCCTGTGATGGCGTCGATCGTGGACGCCGCCAACGGCGGGATGCCGGTGCTCGGCATCTGCAACGGCTTCCAGGTGCTGTGCGAGGTGCATCTGCTGCAGGGCGCCCTGACCCGTAACAGCCATCTGCATTTCCGGTGCCGCCCCCAGTCGTTGGAGTTGACGAACGCGGCGACTGCCTGGACGAATGCGTACCCCCAAGGTCAGAAGATCGTGATCCCGGTGAAGAACATCGACGGCTGCTTCGTGGCCGACCCGAAGACCCTCGACGCCCTGGAGGCGGAGGGCCGGGTGGTGGCCCGGTACGTCGACGGCAGCCCCAACGGATCGCAGCGCGACATCGCCGCGATCACCAACCCGGCCGGCAACGTGGTCGGCATGATGCCGCACCCGGAGCACGCGGTGGAGGCGCTGACCGGCGCGTCCACCGACGGCCTCGGGATCTTCCAGTCGGTCCTGACCCACCTGGGGGCAGGGGTATGAGCATCGAGACTCAGCACACCGAGGTGCTGCCCACCGTCGACTCTGTGCAGCGCGCTTCTGACACCCCGGACCAGGAGCAGCCGTACCTCGAGCTCGGGCTGCGCGACGAGGAGTACGACAACATCCGCAAGATCCTCGGACGCCGCCCCACCCAGTCCGAGCTGGCGATGTATTCGATCATGTGGAGCGAGCACTGCTCGTACAAGTCGAGCAAGATCCACCTGCGGCAGTTCGTGGACAAGGCGCCGCCGAGCGAAGAGATGCTCGCCGGGATCGGTGAAAACGCCGGGGTGGTACGCGTCAGCGACGAGCTCGCCGTGACCTTCAAGGTGGAGAGCCACAACCACCCGAGCTTCGTGGAGCCGTACCAGGGCGCGGCCACCGGCGTGGGCGGGATCGTGCGCGACATCCTCGCCATGGGCGCCCGCCCGATCGCCGTGATGGACCCGCTGCGGTTCGGCGACGCCGCCCACCCCGACACCAAACGCGTCCTGCCCGGCGTGGTGGCCGGCATCGGCGGGTACGGCAACTGCCTCGGCCTTCCCAACATCGGCGGCGAGGTCGTGTTCGACCCCGGCTACCAGGGAAACCCGCTGGTCAACGCGCTGTGCATCGGCGTACTGCCGGTGTCCCGGCTGCAGAACAAGGCCGCCGCGGGGCCCGGCAACATCGTGGTGCTGCTCGGCGCGAAGACCGGCCGGGACGGCATCGGCGGCGTCTCCGTGCTGGCGTCGGCGACCTTCGAGGACGGCTCGGAAGCCCGCCGGCCCAGCGTCCAGGTCGGCGACCCGTTCACCGAGAAGCTGCTGATCGAGTCCTGCCTGGAGCTGTACGACGCCGGCCTGGTCGCCGGCATCCAGGACCTCGGCGGCGCCGGCCTGACCTGCGCCCTGTCCGAGACCGCATCCGCCGCCGGTACGGGGATGCGCGCGTACCTGGAGCGGGTGCCGCTGCGCGAGCCGTCGATGGAGCCGCACGAGATCCTGGCCAGCGAGTCCCAGGAGCGGATGCTGCTGATCGTCGAGCCGGACAAGCTCGAGGCCGTGCTGGCGGTGGCGCAGAAGTGGGGGGTGCTCGCCACCCCGATCGGCGAGGTCACCGCGCCCGGCCCCGAGGGCGGCCGGCTGGTGGTCACCTGGCACGGCATCACCGTGGTCGACGTACCGCCGGGGAGCCTGGCCGACGACGGCCCGGTGTACGCCCGTCCCAGCCGCGAGCCCGCGGACCAGCCGCTGCTGCGGGCCGACCGTGCCGAGACGCTGCCCCGGGCGGCCAGCGGCGACGGGCTGCGCACCACGCTGCTGGAGATGGTCGCCAGCCCCAACCTGTGCGACAAGACCTGGGTCACCGAGCAGTACGACCGGTACGTGCTCGGCAACACTGTGCTCGCCCAGCCCGAAGACGCCGGCATGCTCCGGCTCGACGAGTCCTCGGGGCTCGGCGTCGCGCTGTCGGTGGACGGCAACGGCCGGTTCACCCGGCTCGACCCGTACCACGGGGCGAAGCTGGCGCTGGCCGAGGCGTACCGCAACGTCGCGGTCAGCGGCGCCCGCCCGATCGCGGTCACCAACTGCGCCAACTTCGGGAGCCCGGAGGACCCGGGCGTGATGTGGCAGTTCGCCGAGGCGGTACGCGGCCTCGCCGACGGCTGCGCCGAGCTGGGCATCCCGGTCACCGGCGGCAACGTCAGCTTCTACAACCAGACCGGCGCCACCGCGATCAACCCGACGCTGGTGGTCGGTGTGCTCGGGCTGATCGACGACGTACGCCGCCGGATCCCGGTCGGCCTGCCTGCGGCCGACGAGACCACGCTGGTGCTGCTCGGCGACACCCGGGTGGAGCTGTCCGGCTCGGAGTGGGCCTGGGTGATGCACGACCACCTCGGCGGTACGCCACCCACCGTCGACCTGCTCGCGGAACGCCGGCTCGGTGCGCTGCTCGCCGCGTCCGCCGCCGACGGGCTGCTCGCCGCCGGGCACGACCTGTCCGACGGTGGCCTGGCGCAGACCCTGGTCGAGGCCTGCCTGCGCTACGGCGTCGGCGCCACGGTCGCGGTGCCGCAGCCGTACGCGTCCGACCCCGAGGGCTGGCTGTTCTCCGAGTCCGCGGCCCGCGCTCTCGTGGCGGTGCCCCGGGAGCAGCTGGCGGCGTTCGAGTCGCGTTGCCGTGAGCACAGCGTGCCGTACGCCGAGATCGGCGCCGTCACTCCGGACTCGGCCGCGCTGACCGTCACCGACCAGTTCACGCTGCCGCTGGACGAGCTGCGCGAGGCCCACCAGGCGACTCTGCCGTCCCTCTTCGGCTGAGCCGAAAGCCGCGCGCGAGCCGTAGGGGCTAGGGCCTGTCCTGTGGATCTTGGTCGAGCGAGACAGGTGCCAGGCGGCGGTCCGGCAAGGCGGAGGTTCGTCCGAATACCGGTGTTGTATTCGGACGGTTCTCCAACGCCGCCGGTCGTCGT
>JBOGDF010000085.1:0-16970 GCA_050701635.1 Micromonosporaceae bacterium
GCTCCAGCCCGACCGCGTCGGCCGCTCCGGCGTCGAGCACGAGCAGCACGCCCGGGACCAGCCCGGCGGGTTCGCCGCAGTCCCCTGCGTCAGCGCAGTCTGCCGGCGGGAGCGCCAGCAGCTCGTCGAGCGCCACGAGCCAGGCCGCGACCTCGAGCCAGGCGTCGTCCGAGACGGGCCGCTCCGGGTCGGACTCGAAGCCCGGCGGTCGCGACTCGCGTCAGGATCCGTCCAAGAAGGACTCGAAGTCCGACAGCACGTCGAAGAGCGACTCGGCCCAGGACACCACGCAGAGCCAGTCGCCCACGCAGAGCCAGTCGCCGGAGTCGCGTACCGAACAGGCGCCAGAGTCGGAAACGGAGCAGACACCGGCCCAGGGCACAGCGGCGAGCCAATCCGCCACCTCGTCCCAGTCTTCGGCCTCCTCGAAACCGTCGATCAAGTGGGCCGAGGACAACTCACAGGAGCCAACCCACCGGCTTCCCAAGCCGAAGGCCGGGAACGTGAGTTTCCGGGACGGTGCCGCAGGGGTGCAGGGTGCACCACAGCTGACACCCGACATGGTCAACCAGGTGCTCGGCGCAGATCCGAGTCAGCTCACCTCTGCCGAGCAGCGCATGCGCGCCGACTACGAGGCCAACCTCGCCGACCGCGACAGCGACGGCAACCCCGTATCGAAGAGTCAGGAAGACCTGGACGCCGCGGTGCTGCAGACCGGCGCCGAGGGGAACGCTCTCGCCGGGGTGGCGCCCGACGCCACGGTCCGGAACTCCAAATTCGCCGGTCAGATCGTGCGCGTGGACGATGCGGTCATCATACGAGTGCGGGCCGTGGATCCGGAGCTGGCCGATCGATTGGAGAACGACGGGATCTACTTCAACCTGCACGGTTTTCCGGACTTCACGCCGTACACCCGGATGGCGGTTGATCTGCCACCGCCGGATCCCAACCTCTCGCCCAAGGCGCAACGGCAGGCTGACCTGAATGCCGGCAATGCGATCTTCGGCGACAACCGTTACACGTGGCACCACGTCGAGGGCACGCGGACCATGCAGCTCGTGCCCAGGGTGCTGCACAGCAAGGTGGGCCACCACGGCGGTATCGCGTCGCTGAACACCACCCCGGTCAACACCACGTCGGTCGCCGGGTCGCAGCAGTGGAACTGGCAGGACACCGCGACCAGCCCGGACCCGGCCGCGTACAACGGCACCACCCGTTTCGTGGAGCTGAACGATCCGTCGCTCGGCCTGTCCACCGATCCGTTCAGTACGCCGGACGCAGCGGCCGACCCGTCGACACAGTCCACACAGGACGCTCAGGTCGAGCCAGAGACCGATCACGGTCCTGCCGGCACCGCGGGCGACCCCAACCTCGACACCGGTACGGACACCGACCCGTCGCAGACCACCGAGACGAGCTCGGAGCAGACCACCGAGACCAGCCCGGAGCAGGTCACCGAGGACGAGCAGGTCACCGAGAACGAGCCGGACACCGAGAGTGACGCGGCCACCGAGCTGCAGGACGACCTCGACAGCACGCAGTCGATCGAGGAAACCTCCGAGTCGGCGACCGACTCGACGCAGAGCCCGCACAACCTCACTCCGGAGCAGCTACAACAGCTCTACCAGCAGGGGCTCGACCGTGGTAACCAGCTGGTGCTGCCGGAGCTCGGCAACATCATGCGGATCCTCTCGCACCTGTTCGGGATCCGTCCGAACACGTTGCAGGTGGTGGTGCACGGGGCGGACACCTTCGTCGAGATCGATGGGCAGCCGCTCACCCCCGCAGACCTGGCTGACATCATCCGCCAGTCGTCGGCGTGGCAGGCGTACGTCAACGGGACCGGGCCGAAGCCCGTCATCGACCTGTACTCCTGCCGGGCGGGCAACGGCTTCGCCGCGCAGCTCGCGCAGGAGTTGGACACCGACGTCGTCGCCTTCACCACCACCGTGATCTTCCGGGACGACGGCTATTCGGTGCTCGCCGAGCCGCTGGCCGACGTCACCGGGCTCTTCCCCGATCCGCAACAGCACGGCCAGGCGATCCGGTTCCACCCGGACGGCAGCCACACTGTCGAGCCCGACTTCGAGAACGAGTTGGAGCAGGCGCGCCGGGACCGGGAGCGCGCGGAAAAGGTGGCGGAAGCCCGCCGGCTGCTGGAACAGCAGGCGCTGCGTCAGCTGCAGCAGACCGGGGTCGACCCCGATGCGCAAACCGGCGAGCTGGTCGACGGCGTACAGCGGTCGTACTTGGGGCCGGACACCGGCACCGACGCCGGCACCGCGAGCAGCGCTGACGCTGAGAGCACTCCGGATCCGGACAACGACTCTCGAGTGTCTCCGGCGCCGGCCAAGCCGGAAGGGCTCAGCGAGCGGCTGAGCCAGACCTGGGATTCGTTGAGCGAGCCGGCGCGGGCGCAGTTCAACTTCCAGCTCGAGCGGGTGGGCGGCAACCAGGACACCCTGCAGCGGGTGCTCGACGGTATGGAGCGCGGCGCGGCGAAGAAGGGCCAGACGCTCGACGAGATGCTGGCCGAGCGGTACCAGAACAGCCCGCCCAGCACCCCGGGGCCGGAAAGCCAGACCCCGGCGACGCCACAGCTGCCGCCGCTGACGCCGGACGTGGCGGCGGCGGTGGACAACGCCCTGCAGTCGTTGCAGCAGGCCCAGTCGATCCTCGACGCGCTCAATCAGGCACACCAGGCGGCGCACAACGCTCCGCTGCCGGGGGCGGACGCCGTACAGGCGAAGATCGACGGGCTCAAGAAGTATTACGAGCGGGTCCAGAATCGGGAGCGTTCGGCGACCGTCGGGTCGTTGCAGCGGCCGTACAACAACGTGGTCGGCGTGCTCGGTGAGCTGCAGGTGGCGCAGAGCCTGGACGGCCTCGTCGGGCTGTCGATGGAGCTTACCGACACCGAGATCGACATCATCGCCGACGACGGCAACAGCTGGAACGACGCCAAGAACTACCAGCCCGGCAAGCAGCTGCCCGCCGACAAGGTCCTGGACTTGCTCGCCCAGGCGCAGGTCCAGCTGAACGCCTCGGTCGATCCGGCGAACGCCGGCCCCAACGGGGAGCCGCCGCGGGTGCAGTGGCACTTCCCGAACGGCGTCGACCCCGCGCTCGCCAACCAGATCGAGGCGCTTCGGGCCGTCGACGCCAACGGCCAGACTCACCACGTCACGGTCGTCGGGCCGCGTATCGCGCCTGGGCAGTCCGGCCCCGCGGCCGGCGCGGGGGCTGCGGCCGGCCCCGACCCGGCGGGTGCCTCGCCGGACCAGCAGGGCGATCCCGCCAGTGCGCCGCAGACCACGCCGGAAACGACGCCGACCAGCGAGACCGAGACCAGCCAGACCTCGGCGAAGCAGCGTGGCGCCGGCGCGGTAGAAGAACAAGGCGATCTTTCGAGTACGGAGGAAGAAGAGAGCTCCGAGGAGGAGCACGGCTTCCTGCAGTGGCGAGCGGCGATGATCCTCGGGGTCGGCACCGCGAGCATCACCGGATCGATCTTCGGTCTGGCAGGGCTCGCGATCGGGCTGCCGTTCCTGCCGGTGTTCGGCATCGTCGGAGTGGTCGCGCTCGGCGGCCTCGCGTTGGAGTGGCTGAACGGCCCGCAGATCGAGCAGGAGTTCCAGCAGAGCGAGGCGGCGCACCAGGCGTTCAAGGACTACAAGGCCGCGCTGAAGCAGCAGCGCCAGCAGGCCCGTGCCGAGCAGCGCGAGCTACGCCGTCAGGCGCGCGCGGGAACGCTCCCCAGCCAGGCGGCACCCGGCACCGACCCGGACGCCGGCACCGATCCGGATGTTGGCACCGATCCGGATGTTGGCACCGACCCCGCCACCGGCCCCGATCCCACCGCCGGTACGGACCCCGCCACCCAGGCCGACCCGAGCACGACGCCGAGCGCCACGCCTGACACCGGGCCGACCCCGGCCGCCCCAACGCCCCAGGCCGCACCTGAGGTTCAGCCCGCACCTGACAACCAGGCCGCACCTGACGCGCAGACCGGGCCGAGCCCGGATACCGCTGCGATACGTCCACAGTGGAGGGCGCCGGAGGGCAGTCCCGCCAGGTTCGGTCCGTTCCACATCGTGACGACACCCGCGATGGCGGCCAAGCTGATCGAGAGTGGCCAGCTCACCAGCGGCAGGATCCCGTTGTTCGGCAACTCGCCGATGATCCACGCGGCGGAAGGGTCCCTGCCGGACGGCGCGGTCGGCATCGAGTTCTACACCGACGTGGCGCCCAACTTCGGGCACAGTTCGCTGCCCGGCCACGCGTGGTGGTCCGGCGACCGCCCAGGCCTCACCAACGACGAGAGCGGCGAAGTCGTCACGATGAACGTGGCGCCGGCTCCGCACGCCCAGCAGACGCTCGACGACACTGTGGCCGGTACGGATCCCGCCACACCCGCGCTGAACGACGTCTACCGCACCAAGGCGATGGATGACTACTACGTCGGCGAACATCTCGACCCGGCGACCCGAGACAGGTTCATCGTCAAGAACATCGGTGGCCAGGTTCTGGTGATGCACGTCGACTACCTCACCGACGAGCAGCGGGCGGCGCACCAGCTGCATTTCCGGGACGAGCTGATCTACGACGCGGACGGCAACCTGTTCGACACCCGCAACGGAGTCACGCTCGGGAGTGGCGCAGGCAGCGCGATGTACGTGATGGACGAGAACGGCAACGTCTACGCGTCCACACACCAGGAGGCCGGCAAGTTCCACCACACCAGCTTGCTCGCCGGGCAGGACGTCGTCGGCGCGGGCGAAATGATCGTCCACAATGGAGTGCTGGTCAAACTCAGCAACAACAGCGGCCACTACAAGCCGACCGCGGCGCACCTCTACCAGACCGTGAGGGCCCTGATGCCGCAGGGCGTCGACCTCGCACAGGTCAACCTGTTCTACCAGTACGTGGACGGCCGGGCGCAAACCGACGAAGAGCTCGCGCAGGCCCGGGATGAGACGCGGCAGTGGAACTTCGAGGACAACTTCGCGCGGCGGATGGGTTGGAGCTGGCAGCTGGACCAGCTCGAGTTCTACGACGAGGGGTTCACCCGCCCGGAGTCGATCTTCGGCGACCACAGTCTGCGGCCAGGGCCGTACACGTACCGGACCACGCCGATGCTCGACCGGTTCGATGGCGAGACCTCGCCGGACCATCCCGAAGGGCCGGTGGCGTACCTCGACGAGCAGCAGCGCCAGGAGTTCCGGCTGACCGTACGGGACGGGTTGATCTACGACGCGAACGGCGAGCTGTTCGACACCCGCAACAGCTCGTACGTGCACGGCGGCAGCGGGCGCGCGATCTTCGTGATGGACGAGAACGGCAACCTGTACGCCGCGAACACCAACGCCGACGAGGACCCGAACGTGCCGAAGCTGCGGCACTCCAGCTTCCTCGCCGGTGACCCGGTGGCGGCCGCGGGGGAGATCGCCGTACACGACGGCCGGCTGGTGCAGCTGCACGACCGCAGCGGGCACTACAAGCCCGAGCCCGAGCACCTGTACCAGGTGAAGAAGGCGCTGCAGCGCGCGCACGTGGACTTCACCGGCGTACACGTGGACAACGCGTACGTGTCGCCGACCCGCAGCCGGCACGCGGCGTACCAGGCGGAGCTGTGGCAGTTCGACGACAACCACAGCCTCTACCTCGAAAACTGGGCCGCGGCGCTGGCGGCCGAGACCGCGGCCCGGCACGCCTCGGAGCTGGAGGCCGCGCGTCAGGCGGCGGAGCAGGCCGCCTACGACCTGCGCGTCAAAGCGGAGCAGGCGGCCGCGGCGCTCGAGGCGCAGCGGCAGGCGGTGCAGCAGGCGCTGGACCACCTGCAGCAGATCCAGACCGCCGAGCAGGAGGCCGCGGCCGCGCAGCACGAGAGCCGGTTCGGCGACAAGCTGCGTACGGCGGTCAGCGCGGTGCTGCCACGCTCCATCCGCAAGGCGCTGCGGCTGGAACGCCCCGCCGGCCCGCCGACCACCACACCACCCACCACCCCGCCCCCGACCACCACACCCGCTGCCTCGCCGGCAACACCGACCACCCCCGCGCCCGGCGTCACCACGCCCGACCCGCAGCAGCCCGCCGCCACCACACCCGACCCGCAGCAGCCCGCTGCTACCACGCCCGACCCGCAGCAGCCCGCTGCTACCACGCCCGACCCGCAGCAGCCAGCCACCACGCAGCAGCAGCCGGCCCAGCAGCAGCCCGCCGCCACGCAGCAACAGCCCGCGGCCCAGCAGCCAGCGCCGACACAGCCTGCCGCCCCGCAGCCGGCGACTTCATCCGTCCCGCAGCAGTCCGGGACGCAGCCGGCCACCACACCTGCGTTCCCGGTGCGCGGCAACCCGGACGCGACGGCGGTGCTGGATACCGCGCGCCGCGAGATCGCCGGCATGGCGCAGACGTACCAAACCCAAATCAGTGAGGTGACGCTGCGCGGTGACGGCACCGTGGAGGTCACCCCGCACCGCGGCCGGCCGTTCGCGATCCGGATCTCGGCCGGCACCCTGGCCCCGGGGGTACGGGCGGAGCTGACTCCCGCGCCGGGCGGCCTGCTGCCGACGCGGCGCGGTACGGCGACCACGCCGTACCAGCTGGTGCTCTCCGACCAGCTGCCCGACGACCAGATCGCGCGCGTCCTCGCGTACGAGCTGTCCCGGGTGCTCACCGACCGGCGCGGTGGCCTGCGGCAGCTGAGCCGGCGCAGTGACGGCTTGGCCGCCGTCGCGGCCGAGATCGAGGTGCTCGCCGGCCGGATCACCGGTGCGCCCGACCCGAACACCGCCGCCGAGCTGGAGCAGGAGCTGGAGCAGCTTCTGGAGCGCCATCAGCTGCTGCCGGAGCAGGACGGTGCCCTGGCGCGGATGGAGCAGCTGACCCGGCACCTGCCGCCGCACGCGGTCGACCTGATACGGCTCTCCGACCGGGTGCTGCGGGACGCCAGCCCCGAGCTGCGCCGACTCGGCATCGACCTACGCAACCTGGTGCCCGACACCGCCCGCGGTACGGACCCGCTGTGGCGGCGTTTCGTGACCGCGGTCGAGGGGCTCGGCTTCCCACGCCGGCACGCCGCCTCGCTCACCGCGGCGGCGATCAAGTTCGCTCTGGACAACGGCGCCACCGACCCGGACGGGACGGTACGCGTCGACCGGCTGGCCGACCTGGTAAGGCACTACGCGAGCGTCTTCCACGACACGGTGGCCGGTCAGCAGCACCGGATGCGTACCGGCAGCCAGTTCCGTACGGTCGGCAAGCGGCAAGCGCAGGACGACCTGGCGCAGACCGCCAACGATCCCGACAGCACGTTCGGGCAGCGGCTGCGGCATCGGCTGGCGGTCGAGGAGACCGACTTCCAGTCCGCGGGTCGGGGGCCGGTCACTCTGGCACCCACCGCCGACGGCACCCCGCTGCTGGACAACAGCGTCAGCGACCGGCAGCTGCGGCTCGCCGTACAGGCGCTGGGCGGCCAGCTCGGGCACGCGACGGCGGCCGACGCGGCGTACCAGGTGACGCAGGAGAACGGCGTGATCAACCGCGCCGAGTCGGTCGACCGCCGGCCCGGTCGCGACAACAGCGTCTTCGCCCGGCACCACCGGGCGCTGGGCGTCACGCTGCAGAGTCCCGACCGGGTGGAGGTACGCCGCAACCCCGACGGCACCGCAGAGGTGATCTTCAAGCGGGTCTCGCACAGCTCCGACGGCAACGTGTGGACCAGCCTCGGTCGCCCCCAGGTGATGACCGCGGTCGTGCTGCTACGGCCGACGGACGCCGGCGTGGTCGCCGCGGTCGAGTCGTTCCGGGAAGCGCCGGACCCGAGCTTGAAGCTCACCGCCCGGCCGCTGCCGAATCTGGCCAAGGCGCTGGAGGCGGTGCTCGCCGCGGCTCCGGCCACCTTCGCGGACGTCAACGCGAAGTACGTGTACGCGTACCTCAACGAGGCCGGCGAGACCAGGCTGGTGGTCAAGCTCCAGACCGACGAGGTGCTGGACATCGAGGTCACCACCGACGCGATGTCCGGGTCGCTGGTGCTGCGTACCGATACCGGATTCCGGACCAGTGCCCGGGTGGGCGTCGACATGCTCGCCAACAAGTTCCAGCTCGGCCGTGCGGTCGAGGCGGCGCTGGCCGACGCGCTCGCCGGGATCATCGAGTACGTCACCGACCCGGACGAGACCGGCGAGAGCGTACTGCGGCCCGGTGAGGTGACCGGCGACCTGAGTCTGGTCGACTTCTCGGCGAACGACCGGGCACGGATGGCGCGGCTGCGGGCGGTCGCGCGGCAGTTCAACGACGGAAGCATCAACGTACGGCGGGAAGTCCGGGTCGAGATCCACCGGCTGATCAACAGCATGGGGCTGCGGGACGGTACGCCCGGCGCACAGGCGCGGCGCGCCATCCTGCCCGCCGCCGTACAGCGGGTGGTCGCCGAGCACGGCAGGCAAGGCCAGGACCGTTGGCTCGCCGCCCCGTGGGACCGTCCGCTGGAGGTACGCCCGGCGTCGTGGGTCTTCGGCACCAACATCCTGCCGGAGGGTGTCGGGTTCATTGCCGCCATGGTGATCAGCGTGGTGGCGGGCGACCCGAGCCGGCTGATCGGGCTCGGCGTCACGGCACTCGGTCTGGGCTCCGCGAACAGCGCGCTGGAGTTCTGGCGCGGTGCCAGGTCCGCTCGCCGGGAGGCGACGTTCGAACGGCGGGCCGAGCTGCGGGCCGCGCGCCGGGAGCTGCGGCGGGACCTGGAGGCCTCCCGATCGGGCGCGGAGCTGGCGGTGCCGGAGGGCGCCCACGCCAAGACCGACAAGGAGCTGATCAAGCCGGAGGACCGCCCCGAGCTGCGGGACAGCTCGGGTGTGCTGGCGCCGGGGATCGCCGACGCGGTCGTACGGTTCGAGATCGCCAGCCTCACCTCCAAGCGCACGCCCTCGCCGAACGCCACCCCTGAGGAGCTCGCCGAAAAGGCGATGAAGGACTTCGCCGGCCCCTGGGTGGCGGCGTCGCCGAGCATCCCGAAGGCCATATCCGAGGCGCTGCTCGGGTGGGCGTTCAACAAGGCGAAGGCGCGTACCGAGACGCTGTTCTCCGAATTCCGTAAGCAGCGAAACTTCCGGGAAGCCAGCGGGCAGCTGGAAGACCAGATGAAGCTGGCGGATCCGATCATCCGGCAGATGCAGCTGCGGATCGCACAGACCACCGACCCGGCCGAGCGGGACCGGCTGCTCGCGCTGGCCGCCGGGCTCACCGACGCATTGGCCGACCTGCAGACCGCCAACCAGCTGGACACCGAGAGCCGTCCCGCCGGCAAGAAGGAGTGGGCGGCCTGGCGGCGGTTGGGGCTGCGCCGGGGAGCGTCGTTCCCGGTGACCGACGCCAGCCCGGACAGCGTCACCCGCAAGCGTTGGTACGTCGCCAAGGAAGGCCTACCAAGCATCATCGCGGCCAGCTCGATCACCGCGACCGCGGTGGCGCTGGGTGCCGCGGTGCTGGCGATCCCGAGCGCCGCGCTGGTCGCCGGTGCGGTCGCCGGCACCGCCGCCGCGATCGCGTTCCAGAAGGCCAAGGTCGCCAACAAGGCGGAGCTGCGCAGCCAGCTCTGGGATCAGGCCCGGGCCAACACGGTCACCCGGATGGAGGGTCTGGTCACCGGGAACGACCCGATGGCGGACCCGGTGATCGACCGATCCGAGCTGCCGAAGGCGTCCCGGCTGAGGTTCTGGGTCAAGAACGCGGTGCCGGCGGTGTTCGGCAGCGCCGCCTCCGGGGCCACCACCGGTCTCGCGGTCTCGATCGCGGCGAACCCGGCGGCCGGCGTCGCGGCCGGCTCGGCGATCGGCGCGTACGTGCTCCTGCGCGGCATCGCCAAGTCGTGGACCGAGCGGCACTCCGAGATGGACGAGATGGCGTTCGGCGAGCAGGACCGCGAGCTGGAGCGCCAGGAACAGGCTGAGGCCACCGAGCAGAAGAGCTTCGAGGAGCTGGTTGACGACCTGCGCAAGGTGATCGGCAAGGCCAAGGAGCTGGAGTTCACGCCGGCGGCGCCGGACTGGTTCAACGACGACCTCAACCAGGTCTTTGACGAGCTGCGGCGGCACGGCTCCACCGGTCTGCTCACCTGGTTCCGCGACACCGCGGCCCGGTTCGAGCACGACGGCCAGGTCGACATGGAGCGGCTGGAGTTGTACGTCGGGCGCTGGGGTAAATCACCGCGCGAGCAGGCGTTGGGGCTGCATCAGCGATTCGACCAGGTGATGGCCACCACGGCGGCGGGGACGCTGAGTCTCAACCGGGCCGTCGAGCCGCTCGACGACGCCGACATCAACTTGGACGAGCTGATCCCGTACGACCTGCGTACGCCGGACAACCCGGGCTGGGTGAGGCTGACCGAGGCGCTCGCCGACAACCAGTTCCGCACCCGGTTCTCGGGCCGGCTGACCGCGGCGGCGCTGCAGTTCGCGTTCGCCAACGGCGGGCTGGAGACCGTGCCGCAGCCGGACGGCACCACCAAACAGCGGGCCGACCTGGCCGCCACCGCCATGCTCGTGCGCTACTTCAAGCAGCAGCTCGACGCCGACGTGGCCAAGTCGAAAGGCGAGCACGCGGGCCGTACGGAACGCGGCGCCTGGAACCGGCTGGCGGCTCCGCTGGGCGTCGCGACCGCCCGCGCCGAGTACGTCGAAGGCATCGGCAACCGGCTCAAGAAGCAGCTGGCGGACTTGGACAACGTTCGGCGCGGTCGGGTACAGCTGCCGCAGGTGGGCGGCAGGACGGCGCTCGACCCCGGCGTGGACCCGGAGTCGGTGGCGCAGCTGATCAGCGACCAGGCCAACCGGCTCGGCTTCGACAGCCGGATCCAGCACCTCTACCACGTCCAGAATTCCGCCAACGGCATCGCCGTGCTGCCCGAGGCGATGGGTGGGAATGGATTCAACGACAGCCATCTGGTGCGGTTCGGGCGGGCCCTGCGACTCACGCTCCGCAGCCCTGACCTTCCGATCGAGCTGCGCAGCACGTTCACCGGAGAAACCCAGGCGGTGGTACGCCGCTTCGCCCGCGAGCTCGACGGCAGGATCATCACCAAGTGGGGCCGCCCGGTGGTGATGGTCGCCCGGGTCCGGCTCGGGTACGCCGCCGACGGGCAGGTCCAGGCGACGCTGGATTCGCTCGCCGCCGAGCCCGACGGGCGCTTCAAGGAGCAGGCGAAACAGCTGGAGCGGCAGCGCCGCAACCCGATCACCGCGACCGAGGTGCCCGGCTCCTACTTCCGTCCCGACTCCCGCCCCGACGACGCGCGGCCGATTACCGACAGCGACGTCAACTCGGCGCTGCGGTGGCTGGCCGGGGCCTTCCCCGACCTGCCGGTGCCCAGCGACTCCAACCCCCAGGTCCGACTGGATAACGGCAGCTGGGAGACCGTACGGTTCGCCGACATCCAGATCCGAGTGGTGCCCGAGGTGGTGCCGGACGGGCGGCAGCAGCGGCAGGAGGGTGACAGCCGCTGTGTCGCCAGCACCACGGTCGAGCCGCTCCCAGAGGTCAACGGCAAGAAGTACTACCGGGTCACCATCCAGGTCGCCCAGGACCTGCACCCGGACCTGCTGCGCCGGGCGCTGGCGCACGAGCTGTCCGAGCTGAACCACGAGTACGGCAAGGCGAAGGGCACCGGGCTACGCCGCTCCGCCGCGATCAACGGGCACATCCGGGGTCGCCTCACCGAGCTGGAGGTGATCGCGCAGCAGCTGCAGTCGATCCGGAGCAGGGAGGCGTACTCGCCGGACGTGGAGGGCCGCTCGGACCTGGAGGCGTACGCCGACTGGCTGCGCGACGAGGCGGACCGGGTCGTGGCGCACCTGCGCGCGGTGGAGCTGCCGCGGCTCGGCAAGCGCAACTGGGATCGGGTGGTCGAGACCCACCTGTCCGACGAGGGCCAGCAGCTGCTGCGGGAGCTGGCGTACAACCGCAACCTCGCCGCGATGCGTGCCGGCCTGCCGGAAGAGCGGCCCGGCCCGCAGGAGCAGCAGGACCTGGTCCAGGACGCAGGGCGCTGGATCAGCGCCAACCTCGACCTCGGTCCGTTCGTGCCCGACCCGCGGCCCGGCTCACCCGGGCAGCGGCCACCGGTCGAGGTCACCCGGGTCTACGACGAGCCCGGCGGCCTACGGCGTGTGCCGCTGCACCAGCAGCGGGCCGCCGACGCGCTGCGGGAGCACGACTACGACTCCAGCTACCTGCAGGACCGGCTGCCGATGCTGCTCGCGGTCAACGCCGCGCACCTGCCGATCGACGCCACCCGCGGCATCAACTCCCACGACGCGGCGATGTCGATGCACGCCACGCTGCGCGGCTCCCCCACGGTTGCGGCGCCGCGTACGTTCGACGGGTTCGGCAACGGCGACGTCGAGCAGCCGATCGGCGCGGAGCTGGGTGGCCTGGGCCGGATCGAGGATCACACCGGCGGACGGTTCCAGGAGGTCGCGCCGGGCACGCTGGCCACCGTGCTGGCGCCGATGACGCATCGCCAGATCGCTTACCTGGTGCACGCGCCGGCGGAGGGGCCGCAGCGCGTTCTCCTGGCGTACCACGTCGGGGGGCAGCTGTACGTGGTCGATCCGGTGACCGGCGCGATCACGGATCGGGGATCGCTGGGGATCGACGACGGAAGCCCGGTCGGTGTGCTGGTGGTGGACCGCGACGACAACCCGGTGCCGCTCGACGGGCTGCCACTCTCGCCGCTGTCGAGCCGGCCGCCCACCGCCGGCTACCTGCGGGCGATGTCCGACCCGGAGCGCGACGCCTGGGCGCAGCGGGCACGCGAGCTGCAGGACGCCGAGTACGCCACCACGTCCCCGGCGCCGCTGCTGGTGGCGGCGTACCAGGTCGGGGTCGC
The DNA here is from genome assembly GCA_050701635.1 of Micromonosporaceae bacterium. Classification (GTDB taxonomy): domain Bacteria; phylum Actinomycetota; class Actinomycetes; order Mycobacteriales; family Micromonosporaceae; genus WHSM01. The sequence goes on from JBOGDF010000085.1 coordinate 12,893, forward strand.
GGAGCGGTTCCACGGGCTGCGCAACGTACAGGCGAGGCTGCAGTTCCGGGCCATGGACCAGGTGCTGAACGGCGACCCCGACCAGCTGGTACGCGCGCTGGACATCGCCGAGCGGATCGCGCAGTGGCGCGGCGTACCACTGGAAGAGGTTCTTGCCGAGCAGTGGCGCGACGGGCTGGGTTCCCTGGCCGGGGTGGCGTTGCCGGCGCGGGATCGGGTCGAGGCGCCGGTCGAGTTCGATCCCGGCCGTACCCGCAGCGTCAAGGAGCAGGCGGCGATCTACCGCGACGCGCTGGCGCGGCGGCTGCGGGAGCTGGCCAACCACAGCAGCCCGGCGCAGCGGCTGCACCTGGCCGAGTCGCTGCCGGCGCGCTGGACGATGCTCAACTCCGACTACGGACCGCTGCGCCGCCGGGCGGTCGCGCCGCCGGAGTCGCGGCCGGACTGGGTGCCGTTCGACGTCGGCGCCCCGTTCGACCAGCCGTACGGGCTGCGCCGGCCGTTCGCCGCGTACGACGCCGACCTGGCTCAGGCCACCGAGGGAGCGGTGCACCCCGACCCGGCGGGCGAGTGGACCGGCAAGGTCGACCCGGCCCAGATCGCGGACGGGCCGGACTTCGCGCTCGCCGTGATCGAGACCTGGCTCGGGATGCCGCGCACCGCCGCGCCCGGCACCATCGACGGCTTCCGCGACGGTGACATCGACCAGCCGGTGACCGGCGAGCAGGGCGGGTGGGGCCGGGTCGAGGAGGTCACCGGAGCCCGGTTCCGCTCCTTCGCGCACGAGCTGCACGCCACCGTGGCGCAGGCGATGCCGATGCCCGAGGGTGCCGGTCGGCGCGGCTCCCGCAAGCACCTGAAGGCCACCGAGGAAGCGCTCCGCGGCCGGGTGGAGAACACGTACGCGGAGATCGCGGAGTCGCTAGGGAAGGCCGGGCCGGGCGCGTCGGCGGTGATCGTCACCAGGTCCTCGATGGACAATCCCGGTCAGCGGTCCGGCGTCTGGATCGCGCTGAACCACGACGGCGAGATCCGGTATCTGCCGTACGCCCAGAACCCGACCACGGACGAGTCCGAGGTCGGCAAGGCGCGTGACACCGCGCCGGCGTACGACCCGACCGTGGACAGCATCGACGCGCTGCTGCTGGACGGCACCGGGGCGCCGGTGGCGAGCTCGCAGCCGGTCAGCGAGTTCAGCAGCCGTCCGATCACCGGCGACCAGCTGCGGGCCCTCGACATCGCGGACCGGATCACCCAGATCCGGTACGCCGTGAGCCTGCAGCGCTCCCAGGAGCCCGTGGGGCTGACCGACACGCAGCGGGAGATCTACCGCTCCGCGTCGCCGCCGGCGCGGTGGCAGCTGCGGGCGCTGTATGACGCGGTCGGCAACCGGCCGGCGCCGCTGCAGCGCGCGCTGGAGATCATCGTGGTACCTGGTGCGTACCGGGGCCAGACGCTGGACCAGGCGCTGGCCGCGCAGTGGCGTGCCGGGCTGGGCAGCCTGGTGCCGGCGGCGGTGGCGGCCACGGACGTCTCCAAGGCCGCCGAGCCGCAGTTGCTGCACAGCGCCTGGGCACCCTTCGACGACTCGGTACGCAACGACCGCCGCCTGCAGGACTCGATATGGGACCAGGAGACGCAGCAGGATCCGCTGTGGCCCGGCGAGCGGCTGAACGTGCCGCAGCCGCTTGTCGACGAGCTGGCTCGGACCGCCCCGATGCTCGCCCCGCTGGTGGCCGAGCACGGGCTCTACCGGACCAGCCGGGGCAGCATCGATCTCGACGCCTACCGGGTGCATCTACCGGGTTCCGACTTCAGCCCGTGGCCAGGCGACGCGCTGCCCGAGGAGGTGCCGTTCCGGGAGTGGCAGCAGCTGCAGAACGACCGGCGTCTCGCCCGCGCCGAGTTCCGCGACCGGAACCAGGACGACCCCACGGCGTTGGCGCTGCTGGACACGCACGAGTTCGTCCGGATCCCGAACGGGTACGCGGGCGAGTCCGACCTGGCGTTGGTCCACAAGGGACTGGTCGCGGTGGCGGGTGCGCTCGCCAGTTCTGCGAACGACCCACTGTCGCCGCACCATCCGGCCAACCAGGGGCCACAGGACGACGGCTCGGCCGTACAGCTTGACGACCCGGTGTTGCCGGAGCATCGGGGATGGCCGCGTGACACGAGTCGCCGAGGCACCGCCAGCCCCACGCTGTTCGGTGACTCGTTGCGGCTGGACAGCGTCGGTCCTACGGATCTGGTCAGCGACGACCTGCACACCTTGCTGCGCGGGCTCGCCGAGACCCAGCCGGATCTTCCGCACCAGATCGGCAGCCGTACCGACCTCGGCAACTACCGCTTTGCGCTGCACCGTACGGAGCCGTCCGGCAACCAGGTGACGCCGACCGGTGAGCAGGTCGTCGAGGTGGATCCCCGGATGCCGGCACGCGTCGTCGAGGAGACGCACGACGACGACCACTACGGCGATCAACGCAGCTGGCGGCGGCTGGCGGACCTCGGACACCACTGGATGCATGCGGTGGAGAAGGCGGTCGCCGGGCTGGACCAGACCTGGGACGCGGCCCGTTGGGAGCAGTGGCGGCGGCACTGGGGGGCCGTCCCGCCGCCCACCGGCTACCACCGCCTGGACCGCGAGCTGCCCGGCATCGAGCTCGCGGAGCTGCTCACCCAGTTCACGGGGCTGCCGGCGACGGTGGCGTCGTTCGACAACGACAAGGCCAGCCGCGCGGAGCTGCTCGACCTGCTGGGCAAGCTGGCCAAGGCAAAGACCTCTGCGCTGGTACGGATCAGCAACGGCCGGGGCCGGTTCCTGGTGCACGCGACCCCCGAGTACGACGGTCGCCGGTTCCGGGTGCGGATCCGGCTCGCCGACCCGTCGCGGCTGTTCCCGGCGCGGAACCGTCCGACCTTCCAGGACGGCCGGGTCGTCCTGCATCCCACGCCGCAGAACATCCCGAGCGAGATCTACCTGCCGGCCGGCCACTTCGCCGATCGCGTGATCGACGGCATCGGCATGGTGGTGCATCTCGACCCGACCGCCGTACGGGCGCAGCGCGCCGCCGCGGCCGAGGCCGCGCCCGAGGCCGCGCCCGAGGCCGCTTCCGAGGCGATGCCGGAGATCACCGCTACCGAGTCGCCGCGGTTCGCGCGGGTGTCGCGTGCCGCCGCCGAGCCGGAGCAGGTGCTGGAACGGATCCGGGAGGCGCTGCCAAGGCTCGCCGAGCGGCTCGGACGCCAGGTCACCAAGGTGTCGCCGGGCAGCGGCAGGACCGTACGGGTGCACCTGCGGGGCGGCCGCCACGTCGATCTCGAGTTCAACGCCGCCGCCACCCCGGACGGCGTAGTCGCGCACACCGAGGTGGAGTCGCGGGGGCACGCAGTCGACGCGGTGATCACGGTGTCGGACCAGATCGCCGACCACAACGTGGAGCGGGCGCTGGCCCACGAGATCACCGAGTATCTGGCCAGCCGCGGGCTGGGCCACCGGATCCGCAGGCTGCTCGGCCGTACCCCCTCCAGCCACCTGCTCACCACCGATTCCACGCCGGTGGGCCAGCGGCCGCGGCTCACCCCGCACGACCGGGGCCGGATCGCGGAGCTGACCGTCATCGTCGCGCAGCTGCAGGCGGTGACGGACCCGCAGGCACGGGTACGCCTGCAGGCCGACTTGGAGGCGCAGCTGCACGACATGGGGCTGCGCGGCGACGACCCGGCGACCCGGGCTCGCGCCCGCACGGTCGCCCGCCACGTGACCGACCCGGTGGCGCGTACGCTGCGGCAGTTCGGTGCGCCGGTGCACGGGCGTACCGGGGCGTTCCGGCGGCGTACCGACGCGGCGTTGACGGAGACCCCGAAGCCGCAGAACCGTGCCAAGGTCGCCAGCCGCCGGAAGTACCTGATCTGGGGCGCCAGTACGGTCGGCGCCACCGAGACCGCCGCCGCGTTGGCCGCCTTCGCGGTCGGGATTCCGCTGCTGCCGCTGGTGATCGGGAGCGGCGCGGTGGTCGGCACCATCGGCTTCGGGCTGGCGCGGCGTTGGTTCGACCAGCGCGCCAACGCGGTCGCCGCC
>JBOGDF010000086.1:0-16932 GCA_050701635.1 Micromonosporaceae bacterium
GCGCATCGCCGGCCCCGGCCCAGGCAACGGCGCCGCCGTTTTACTCATCGCCGGCCCCGGCATCGCGCCCCCGGACGCGGGGCGGGTGATGCTCGCCGAGGCCGGCGGGCCGCCGGTCGGCTCATCGTCCGGCTCCACCCACGCGGCGCCAACGGCCGGCCGCGGCGGAGCGGCGCCAGCGGCTGGCGACCAGGGAGGCGACCGCCAGCAGCGCCAGCGTCAACGCGTCCGAGGCGCCCAGCGGTACCGGTACGCCCAGCGGCGTGGACGCGCCGGCCGGCCGGTACGCGCCGCTCGGGCGCTGCGGCGAGTCCAGCCAGTCGCACGCCGGCGGGCGCCGCCAGGTGTCGTCGTCGCGGTTGTACTGCGTACACCCGAGGAAGCCGGCGTCCTTCACCGGCATGCCGGGCGTGAACACCGAACCGCCGGTCTCGCAGGACGGCCGCGGCAGCGTGGCGTTGGAGGTCGGCAGGCCGTGCGAGGAGACGTTGCCGGACCAGCAGTTGCCGGCGCCCTCGTCGTCCCACCAGAAGTCCAGCCCGTTGTGCGCGATGGTGCCGCCGGGCGCGAAGCCCAGCGAGTTGTTCTGGTAGCGGTTGTGGTGCGAGGTGTCGTACAGCTTCGCGGGGTCGTACTCGTCGCGCAGCGGCGCCGGCACCCAGAACTGCATCGTGCCGTACCGCCAGTTGTCGTAGATCCTGTTGTGGTCCACCGAGTTGGAGTTGCCGCCGGCGATCAGGATCCCTGTCCCGACCGGCATCGGTAGCACCGGGCACACCACCCCGTCGAGGTAGCCGCGCTGCGCCAGCGGCCCCTTGCACTGGTCGGTGAAGACGTACCGCTCGTAGTAGTTGACGTTGTTGCGGTAGATCTCGTTGTGGCTGAACCGGGCGTGGTCCTGCGGCAGCCCCGGGTGGCCGGGGAAGATGCTGTCGGTCGCCATCCCGAGCCCGTTGTCGAAGATCTTGTTGTCGTGTACGTACACCGAGTTGCCCGCGGTGCCGGAGTAGCCGAGCGCGTTGTGGTGCATCAGGTTGTTGCGCACTTCGATGGCGTACCGGATCGGCTCGAAGTTCGGGTTGTCGGCGTTCAGGTCGGACGCCGAGCCGGGGTAGATCGCCGAGTCGCCGTTGTAGTAGCCGTCGACGTACTGGATCAGTCCGTGGTCGGAGGCGAAGGCGAGAATCCCGTACTCGTCGTTGGCCCGTGCCACCAGGTGCTCGGTGACGAACCCGTCGGTCTCCAGTACGTAGAGCGCGTTGAACTCCGCCTGCTGCACCGTGAAGTTGCGGAAGTAGACCCCGTCGGCGCGGTCGGCCCGGATCCCGTTCAGCTTCCGGAACCGGTTGTCGATCACCACATCCGCGGGGGTACGCCCGGTGCCCTCGATCTGCAGTCCGCACCACTGGCTGTCGCACGCGATGCTGCCGTTGTCGGGCGTACGGTCGCCCAGGATCGCGATCAGGTTCAGGTTGTGCGGGCATCTGAGTTGGTCGGCGTACGAGATCGCGATCGGCCCGGGGTCATCGGCCTCGGCCTGGGCGCCTTCCCGGCCTGGCATCGTCCCGACGTACTCGGCGTGGTCGAGTGGGCTGGTGGAGGAGGTCTTCAGGTTCGCGCAGTAGGGCGAGGGCTTCAGATCCGCCCACTTGTCCTCGGTGTACGTCCCCGGCATCAGGTAGATCGTGGAGTTGGCGACGCGTACGTCGTTGATCGCGTCCTGGATCGAGCCGTACCGGCACTCTGCGAGCAGTGCCTGGTTGCGGGCGCGCAACTCACCGCGGTAGGAGGCGATCCGCTGGGCCGTGTCCGGCCGGCAGACCACGAGATGGTTCGGCGCCGGGTAAGCGCGGTACGCCGGGACCGTACCGGTGCCGTCAGGGAACTGGGCGGGCCGCTCTTCGTGGGCGTACGCCGGGGCCGACAGGCCGAGGGCGAGCGCGGTGAACGTGGCGGCGGCGATACAGAGGCGAGAAAACATGAACGAACCTCCTATTTCCCGATACATCGAGGGAGGTACGCCGCCCGTTACTCACCCGAGACCCCTTGCTCGCGCGCACGTTTCTGGCAGGTCCGGTCCGGCCTCACCCCAAGATCGCCGTTTCGGGTACGCCCCGGCGATTTTCCGGTCCGATCCGCTCCCCAAACAGCGATCTTGCGGAGGTACGGGGAGGGCGCGGGACCGGCGAGGCGCGGGACCGGCGTGGCGCGGGGCGGGTGTGCGGCAGCGGCGCGGCGCGGGTGTGCGGCGTGGCTAGCGGGCTAGGTCGCGGAGCAGGCGGTCCTCTTCGACGCGCCAGTAGCCGTGCTCCTTGCCGTCGAGCAGGACCACGGGGAGGCGGTCGCCGTACTCGCGTTCCAGCTCGAGGTCGGTGGTGACGTCGACCTCCTGCCACGGCACCCCGGAGGCGTGGGCGACGCGCGCCATCGCTTCCCGGGCCGGCTCGCACAGGTGGCAGCCGGGCCGGGTGAGCAGGGTCAGGCGGTTCACCCGGGCAGCCCGTCGCGGAGCAGGGACTTGCGTACCTTCCCGGTCACCGAGTGCGGCAGCTCCTCGACGAACTCGACCGAGGTGGGGCACTTGAAGCGCGCCAGGTGCTTCTCGCAGTACGAGATCAGCTCGTCCACGGTCACCGTGCTGCCGGGCCGCAGCACCACGTACGCCTTGACGGTCTCCCCGGTGTACGGGTGCGGCACCCCGACCGCGGCCGCCTCGTGTACGGCCGGGTGACCGGCGATCGCCTGCTCCACCTCGCGCGGGTAGACGTTGAAGCCGGAGACCAGCACCAGCTCCCGCAGCCGGTCGACCAGGAACAGGTCGCCGTCCTCGTCGGCGTACGCCAGATCCGCGGTGGGCCACCAGCCGTCGGCGTCCGGGCCGTCCCGGCCGTCGGGCCAGTAGCCGGAGAACAGGTTGGCGCCACGTACCCAGATCTCGCCGGGGTCGGTGCCGGGGCTGGCGTCCTCGTCGTCCTCGGGCTCGATCACCTGGCCGTCGGTGCCGATCAGCTTCAGCTCCACACCCGGGATCGGACGGCCCACCGAGCCGGTCTTCGGCACCGGGCTCATCAGCGTGCTGGTCAGCACCGGGGCGGTCTCGGTCAGCCCGTACCCCTCGAAAACGTGGTGCCGGGTGGCGTCCAGGAACCGCCGCTGGGCGGCCGGGTCCAACGGCGCGGCGCCGCTGGCCGCGAGCCGTACCGTGGAAAATGCCTCTCCCACCCCGTCGAGCAGGGACCAGGCCAGATACATCTGCGGTACGCCGAGCACCGCGCTCACGTGGTGCCGGTGCACCAGCTCCAGCGTGTCGGCCGGATCAAACCTTTCCACGAGTACGCCGGTGCAGCCGTGCTGCGCGATCGCGTGCAGCCCGGGCCCGAGCCCGTACGTGTGGAACAGCGGCAGCGCCAGCAGCACCACGTCGGTGGGGCCGAGCACGCGGGGCTGGATCTCGTCCAGCTGGTCCTGGTTGGCCAGCAGCGCCCGGTGGCTGAGCATCGCGCCCTTCGGCTGGCCCTCGGTCCCCGACGTGTAGAGCAGCACCGCGAGGTCTTCGCCGTGCGAGCCGGAGGGCACCGGCTCGCCGTCGGTGACCGCCAGCTCGGGCAGCGCGGTGCCGGGGCCGGTGGCGGCCTGCACGTACACCTGGCGCAGCTCGGGCAGGTCGCCGCGGACGGTGCCGACCGCCTGCGCCACCTCGGCGGTGGCGATCAGCGCCGCGGCGCCGGAGTCGGACAGCAGGTGGGCCAGCTCACCGGCCCGATACCCCGGGTTGACCGGTACGGCGACCAGCCCGGCGCGCAACGCTCCGAAGTACGCCCGCGCGAAGTCGGGCACGTTACCGAGAGCGATCGCGACCCGGTCGCCGGCGGCGCGGCCGCTGGCCAGCAGCCCGCGCGCGATGGCGTCCACCTCCCGGTCGAGCTGAGCCCAGGAGATGGTTTCGTCGCGGAACAGCAGCGCCGCGCGGTCCGGACTGCGTGCCGCGGCGGTACGTACGAGTTCCGCCAGGTTTGCGGTCGGGTTTCCAACAGGTTGCACGGCAAGCGAGTCTGGCACACCGAAGGCGTACGGGGACACCCGTGGCGCGGTTCTCGTACCCCCGGTTCAAGTTACTCAGAGCGAGGAACACCGGACGGCGCGGGTGTGTCGGCCTATTTGGGGGCTAACCCCTACGAATAGGTGCACCTGGATCCCCCGAACAGGTGAGACTCCGGACCCTGGCCAGGAGACGCACAAAATGTGCGACACGGTAGGTAGCCAATCGAACACACTCTGGCTCAGAGTAATGAAGTACCTACGCAAAGCAGGCGCGCTCGGCATACCATCGGTCGGTCGGCGTGCCCGCACCTTGGGAACCCCGACACCCCTCGCCCGAGGAGGCTGCAGTGCCAGTGGAAGCACCGCCGTACCACCTCGCCGATGATGGCTGCGTACCCTGCCATTCATCGAGCCACTGGCCGATACTGAGTGCTCCGCGACAGTTGGGTCTAGGGGAGGGGTGCCGGTGACTGGATATGCCGCGACGGGCTCCTCGGCACACCCCCCGATCCCACTCTCCGAAAGCTTCGCGCTGTTGCGCGAGATGCTCTCTGCCGTACTGCGCGGGGAGGACGGCGCCACCGTCACCCAGACGCAGGTACGCAGCGGCACCCGTGCCGCCCGGCCGCGCCCCCGTACCGGCTCCGACGCCCGCCCCGGGTCGGACACCGGCACCGGCCGCGGCTCCGGCAACGACCCCGAGCCGGACAGCGAAGGCCGGGTCGGCTCCGCCGAGGTGTGGCACCTGGTCGAACAGGCCCAGGCCGGAGACGTCGAAGCGTTCGGCAAGATCTACGACCGGTACCTGGACACGGTGTTCCGGTACGTCTACTTCCGGGTCGGCTCTCGTACCCTTGCCGAGGACCTGACCCAGGAGGCGTTCCTGCGGGCGCTGCGGCGGATCAACAGCTTCACCTGGCAGGGCCGCGACCTGGGCGCCTGGCTGGTCACCATCGCCCGCAACCTGGTGGCCGACCACTTCAAGTCCGGCCGGTACCGGCTGGAGATGTCCACCTCCGAGGTGCTCGACGCCGACCGTGAAGACCGTGGGCCGGAAGGCAGCCCCGAGGCCGCGGTGGTGAGCAAGCTGACCAACGTCACCCTGCTGCAGGCGGTGAAGCGACTCGGTGCCGAGCAGCAGGAATGCATCGTGCTGCGGTTCCTCCAGGGGTTCTCGGTGGCGGAGACGGCACGCGCGATGGGGAAGAACGAGGGGGCGATCAAAGCACTGCAGTATCGAGCGGTGAGGGCGCTGGCCCGGCTGCTGCCGGAAGGATTCACCCCGTGACCGCGGTACGGCGTACCGCCGGTGACCGTTCGGTTACTTCTGGCTGCCTGAACGTGGGCGCTATCACAGCAACTGGCCTGGAAATGGCGACATCGCGCCCTTGGCCAGGATTAGCCGTAACCAGACCGGGGTCAACCGCGTTGCAACCAGTGCGGTTAGAGGTTCATCGATCCGGGACGCGGCAGCGGCCCCGGCCTACAGCCGTCTACCGACGGGGTGATCCACCGGCCGCACCGGGGACGGCAAGGGGAAGCAAGAGGAGGTGCGTGCGGTGATACCGAACCCGTTGGGACACCGGCGAGCCGAACGCTTCGCGCAGCTCCTCGACGAGGCGGAAGGCGCACGGCGGCGGCACACCCGCACGTCGTACGACGAAGAGCTCTCGCCACTCGTCGCGGTAGCGCACTCCAGCGCGGAACAGATGTCCACCATCGCCGAACAGGTGACGGTGGATCCGGCGTATCGGCGCAGGCTGCGACAGCGGCTGCTCGCCGTCGCACACACCCAGGGCATCGGCGCCACCGCCGAGGTAGGTCCCGAGCCCGAGCCCGCCGTCGCGCCGCGCCGCCGGGTCAAGCTGGCCGTCGCGGTCGGCGCCACCGCCGGCGTACTGGCGCTGTCCGGGGTCTCCACCGCAAGTGGTGACGCGATCCCGGGCGACGCACTGTACTCGGTGAAGCGACAGACCGAGCGGGCCCAGCTGGCGCTCGCCGGCTCGGATGTGAACCGGGGCCAGCTGTATCTCGGCTTCGCACGCACCCGGCTCAGCGAGGCCGAGGCCGTGGCCAGCAATCCCGACGCGCTGGAGTCCGCACTCGACGACATGGACTCAGACACCCGGGGCGGCGTACGGCTGCTCACCGGCGCCGCGGTGGACCGCCGGGACGCGGCCGTGCTCAGCACCGTGGAGAGCTTCGTCTCTGGACAGCGCCGCAAGGTGGTCGACCTGGTCACCCAGCTGGACGGGGAGTCGCGTACCAGGGCGCTCAGCTCGCTGGAGCTGCTGGACCAGGCCTCGGAACGCGTGTCCGGCCTGACCCCCGCTCTGCTGTGCACCAGCGAGACCGAGCGGCATAGCGACGCGCTCGGCCCGGTGCCGCAGCGCTGCTCCGCACTGCCCGACGCGGGTCGACCCGGCGTCGGTACGGGCAGCGACAAGGCCTCGCGGGACACCCGTACCTCCGACAAGCCCGGTACGGAGCCCGGCCGGCCCGGTGACCCGTCGCCGGGCGGCCTGCTGCCGATCGACCCGACCAACCCGCTGCCCGGCCCGAGCGAGTCACCGCAGAAGTCCCCCACCGCCGGCATCCTCGACGAGCTGGGCCGCATCCTCGACGACCTCCTGGGCGGCTGAGCGGTCGCCTCAGCTGTCCGCTGGCGGCGTTCTCCGCGCCTTGTGTGACCTCCGGCCACACGGCGGCTTGTGCGGCCTTGCCAGCGAGCAGCTGAGACGGCCGCTGGCTGACGGCCTCTTAGCGGTTGGGCCACCCCGGCCCGGCCGCGCCGGGGCGGGTCACGCGGTGGCGCTGCCGTAGGCTTTGGGGCTATGTGGGCTTGGTTTCGGCGGCGTGCCCGGGTAAGGGCGGCGCGTGCGCATCTGGCCGGGGTCGCCAGTGCCGAGGTGGCCGTGGCGAGCGCTGCTGCCGGTGAGCTGGGCACCGCCGCGCCTGAGCTGGAAGCCGCGCTCGACGTCGTGCCGGACCGTAGCGCCGCGGCGTTCTTCGATGTCGACAACACCATGTTGCGCGGCGCATCGATCTACTGGCTGGTGCGCGGGATGGCGGCCCGCAACTACTTCACCGCCCGGGATCTGGTCCACTTCGGCTTCAAGCAGCTGCGGTTTCAGCTCTCGGGCGAGAACGCCGGCGACATCGCGGCCGCCCGGCAGGCGGCGCTGGCGTTCATCGCCGGCCGCAAGGTCGAGGAGATGCACGAGCTCAGCGAAGCGGTGTACGACGAGCTGATGGCCAAGCGGATCTGGTCGGGCACCAGGGCGCTGGCCGAGCTGCACCTGGCCGCCGGGCAGCGGGTCTGGCTGGTCACCGCCGCCCCGGTCGAGGTGGCGCGGCTGATCGCCCGCCGGCTCGGGCTCACCGGCGCGCTGGGGACCGTCTCGGAGATCGACAACGGGGTCTACACCGGCCACCTGGTGGGCGACCTGCTGCACGGTGCCGCGAAGGCGGAGGCGGTGAAGGCGCTCGCCGCGGCCGAGGGGCTCGACCTGGAGCGGTGTGCGGCGTACAGCGACTCGTCGAACGACCTGCCGATGCTGACCACGGTCGGCCGCGCGGTGGCGGTCAACCCGGACAGCGAGCTGCGCCGGGTGGCGAAGCGCCGGGGCTGGGAGATCCGGGATTTCCGTACGGGTCGCAAGGCCGCGAAGGTCGCCGTACCGTCCGCGGTCGGTGCCGGCGCGGTGGCGGGCGCGGTGTTCGGGGTGCTGGCGATGCGGCGCCGCCGCAAGGACAAGTGACCGCCCACGGGCGGCATCGGCATCCCGCCACCGGACGGCTCTCGCTCGGGATCGGACTGGTGGTCGCCCTGGTGGCGGGCGCGGTGGTGCTGTGGCTGCCGTCGCCCGGGCGGGACCAACCGGCCGCGCCGGCCCCGACCGGGCCGCTGCGGCTGACCGGGGAGTTCCCGAAGGCGACGCTCGGGCAGCTGCCCACCACGCTGCCGGACGGCACCTCGTACACCCCGCTGATGTTTCTGAAATCCGACCTGTCGGTGGGCACCGCCGGGTCGCCCGGCAGTACGCAGCGCCTGCTGCTGTACGGCAAGGGCGAGCCGCGGCAGCTGCACACCCTGGACGCCGCCGCGCGCCCCGGGTTCAACGCCGTCACCTCAGACGGCGAGCGGGTGGTGTGGGCCGAGACCGTGCCCGGCGCCGGCAGCGCCGCGGTCACCACGTTCTGGGTCGCCGACCTCGCCGGCGGCGCGGCACGGAAGATCACCGACGACACCGGCGACGTGATCTTCTTCGGCTCCCAGTACGACCTGCAGCTGGTCGACGGGCGGCTGCACTGGGCCGCGGTGCCCCCGGGAGCCGGCGATCCCGCCACCGAGCTGCGGTCGGTGCCGGTCGGTGGCGGCAAGGTCAGCGTCACCCAGATCAAGGGTGGGTACGCGTTGGCGCGCTGGCCCTGGCTGGTCACCATCGGCGGCACCGGCGAAGGCCCGACGAAGGTACGCAAGGCGACCGGCGGCCCGGAGAGCCAGGTGCCGGCCGGCAGCGGCGAGATGGTCACCTGCGGGGCGGTGTGGTGCCGGGTGGTCGTGCTGGGTACACAGGGCACGGCCCGGCTCGACCTGATGCGTACGGACGGCTCGAAGCGGCGTCAGGTGACCGGCAGCGCCGCCACCCCGGCGGTGTTCGACGTGATGCTGCTGGACCGGTTCGAGCCGCTGGTCGCCGCGGCCCGCAACGGCTCGGCGCAGGATCAGCGGCTACTGCTGTACGACGCCACCACCCGCAAGACGATGATCGTGGCCGACGCCGTCGGCACCGTACGCGGCCGCGACGGCTTCCTGTGGTGGACCAGCGGCAAGGCCGAAACCCAACGCTGGCACGTGCTGGACCTGCGCTCGTTGGCCTAGCCGAAGATGCCGTTACGGCGGAGTAGCACCTGGTAGAGCGTCTGCTGGATGGTCTCGCGTACCTGGTCGGCGAGGTTGAACACCGCCATCGGGTCGTCGGCGCTGGCGGCGAGATCCTCGGTGCTGATCGGCTCCCCGAAGTGGATCAGCCACTTGCTGGGCAGCGGAATCACGCCGAGCGGCCCGAGCCACGGGAACAGCGGCGTCACCGGGAAGTACGGGATCCCGAGCAGCCGCGCCAGCGGCTTGATGTCGCCGATCAGCGGGTACGTCTCCTCGGCGCCCACGATCGACACCGGGATGATCGGCGCCTTGGTACGCAGCGCCGCCGACACGAAACCGCCCCGCCCGAAGCGCTGCAGCTTATACCGCTCCGAGAACGGCTTGCCGACGCCCTTGAAGCCCTCCGGGAACACCGCGACCAGCTCGCCGGAGTTGAGCAGCCGCTCGGCGTCCGGGTTGCACGCCAGGGTGGCGCCGGACTTGCGCGCCATCTCGGCGACCAGCGGCGTACTGAACACGAAGTCGGCGCCGAGCTGGCGCAGGTGCCGGCCGGAGGGGTGCTCGTCGCGTACCGCCACGGTCAGCATCAGCGCGTCGAGCGCGATGGTGCCGGAGTGGTTGGCCACCAGCAGCGCCGAGCCGTCGGCGGGGAGATTCTCCACCCCGCTCACCTCGACCCGGAACCAGTGCTTGTAGACCAGCCGCAGCAGCGGGATCAGCACGTTGTCGGACAGGTCCGGGTCGAACCCGAACTCGTCGACGTCGTACTCCCCGGTGATCCGGCGGCGTACGAACGCCAGCAGGCTGGCGATCCGGCGGTCCCACTCGTCAGGCTCGCGGACGGTCACCGCCGGTGCCGACGTCGCGGTCGCGTCGTCCACTGCCTTCAGCGGGGGTACGTCGTCGCGCCGGCGTACCGGTCTCGGGGGCCGCGCGACCAGCTCGCCGGTGGCAAGCTGCTCCGGCGCCGGGATCACCGGCTTGCGGGCATGCCGGGGCCGGGTGCCGCGTGGCGCGATCCTGGCCGTCGGGTCGGTCGGTCTGCTGAGCTCGGCACGCTTCGCGGCGTGGTCGTCGAGACGGATCACCTCGCCGTTCATCACCCCTCCTCCCGTGGAGCTGGGTGGCGACCTGGGGCTGATGCCCCGGCGCCCGCGGGTGCGAAACCTCGTCGCGCCTGCCGGATCTGATCGATCAGCAGCCCCTCCATCGCGGCCACGTTGTGCGGGCTGATCACCGAGGTCAGGTCATGTCCCCGTACGAAATCATCGAATGCCTCGACGGTACGGCGGGGCCGGAAACCGTACTCGGCGAACAGCCGCGTGGTGTCGACCACCCGGCCGTGCTTGAGAAAGTCGAGCTGGTCCATCGAGAAGTCGATCAGGCCGCTGCGCTTGGCCACCTCGGCGACGCCGAACAGCCCGATCTCGGGCACCGGCACCGGCACCCGTCCGGCCCGGCGGATCGCCTGGGAGAGCAGCAGTACGCCGTCGCCGGCCACGTTGAACACCCCGGGGTGGTCCTCCAGCACCGAGCGGTGCAGTACCTCGAGCGCGTCGTCGGTGTGTGCGAACTGCATGCGCGGGTCGTACCCGAGGGCGGTCGGGACCACCGGGAGCGAGAAGTAGCGGGTCATCGTGGTGTCGGCGCTCGGGCCGATGAACGGGGCGAAACGCAGCACGGTGACCGCCACGTCGGGGCGGCGCCGGGAGAAGCCGCGCAGGTAGCCCTCGATCTCAATGATGTCCTTGGAGAAGCCGCCGCGCGGTGTCTGCCGGGGCGCGGTGTCCTCGGTGAACATCGCCGGGTCACGGGGCGAGGCACCGTACGCCGCGACCGACGACTTGACCACCAGCTTGCGTACCGCTGGCGCCTTCTGGCAGGCCGCGAGCAGCTGCATGGTGCCGATCACGTTGAGCTCCTTGGCGGCGGAGCGTACGCCGCCCCGGGCGGCGGAGCCGAGCACCGCCATGTGCACCACGGTGTCGACCCCGGAGCCCACGATCACCTTCGCGATCAGGGGATTCTGGATGTCGGCGCGTACGAACTCCAGCTTGTCGCCGAGCCGCCGGTCCGCCTTGCGGCGGCGCCGGTCGGGTTTCGCGGTCGCCTCGGTGTCGTCTGCCAGCAGCGCCGCGGCCTCACCGGTGGGCGGGCTGGTGTCGACCGCGATCACCCGGTGTACGCCGGGATCGGCGGCCAGCCGGGCAGCCACCACCGCGCCGAGATAACGGCTGACTCCCGTGACGAGGACGGTGGGAGAACCGGTGGACTGCGGTGGCATGGCGCCCTCCCCGAGTCGGCGAGACTCCGGATGTCGCGTGGCCCCAAGGCGGGTGCCCAGAACGGGCACCCGGAGGGTTACTTGCCGAGCTTCCTACGCTGGACGCGGGTCTTGCGCAGCAACTTGCGGTGCTTCTTTTTCGCCATCCGCTTGCGGCGCTTCTTGACCACCGAACCCATACTTAGAACCCCTCGCGTTACCAGCCACGCCGGCATCCGGCCGAATCGGCCGCGGACACCTCTGTGTGGGAAGTCGACTGACGAACCTGTCCAGGGTACCGGTGCCCGGGGTGAATAACCCAGCCTGGGTCCAGAGAGTGGTCTCGATCGGTACGGCGCTGGTTAACTGGGGTGGTGAATCGACGTATCACGGTGCCGACGGGGTCGCCGTACACCAAGGTCATGGGTTTGGGTGTCTACCGTCCTTCGCGGGTGGTGAGCAACGCCGAGATCTGCGAGCGCATCGACTCCAGCGACGAGTGGATCCGCACCCGGTCCGGGATCATCGAGCGGCGCTGGGCCACCGAGGACGAGTCGCTGATCGACATGTCGGTGGCGGCCGCCCGGGACGCCGTGAAGGCCGCGGGGATCACGCCGGAGCAGGTCGGCGTACTGATCGAGGCGACCAGCACCTACCTGATGAACACCCCCGCCGGCGCGGTGGAGATCGCCCGCCAGGTGGGGTGTACGAACGCCGCCGCGTTCGACATCAGCGCGGCCTGCGCCGGCTTCTGCCACGCGGTCGCGCTCGGCAGCGACATGATCCGGGCCGGCACCGCCGAGTACGTGGTGGTGATCGGCGCCGAGAAGCTGTCCACGTTCACCGACCAGGAGGACCGTTCGACGGCGTTCATCTTCGCCGACGGGGCGGGCGCGGTGGTGCTGGGTCCGTCCGACGTGGCCGGGATCGGCCCGGTGGTGTGGGGCACCGACGGCGAGCAGGGCGACGCGATCCGGCAGAACAAGGACTTCGTCACGCTGATCAACACCGGCGAGCCCGGCTACGTACGGATGGACGGCCAGAAGGTGTTCCGCTGGGCGGTCTACTCGATGATCCCGGTGGCGCGGAAGGCGCTGGAGGCCGCCGGCGTGACGGTCGACGAACTGGACGCGTTCATCCCGCACCAGGCCAATCTGCGGATCATCGACGCGCTGGCGCGTGGCCTCAAGCTGCCCGAGTCGGTGGCGATCGCGCGTGACATCGAGCGGCAGGGCAACACGTCCGCGGCATCTGTACCGCTGGCGATGCACGCGATGCTCGAATCCGGTGAAGCTCGCAGCGGCGACCTCGCGCTGATCATGGGCTTCGGCGCCGGCCTGGTGTACGCCGCCCAAGTCATCACCCTGCCGTAGCACCCGCCCGGCGCGGGCTCAGCCAAGATCATGGGGCCCTTGATGCAGTCATGACTGCATCAAGGGCCCCATGATCTTGTCGGCGCAGGCGGGATCAGCCGCGGGAGCGGAGGGCGCGGAGGAAGAAGGACAGGTTGGCGGGGCGCTCGGCGAGCCGGCGGACCAGGTAGCCGTACCACTCGGTGCCGTACGGGAGGTAGACCCGCATCGTGTAGCCGGCCCGGGCGAGCCGGCGCTGCTCGTCGGGGCGGACGCCGTACAGCATCTGGAATTCGAAGCTGTCCTGGGTGCGGTCATACCACCGGGCGCGTTCCTCGCCGATGGCGATCAGGCGCGGGTCGTGGGTGGCGAACATCGGGTAGCCCTGCCCGGCCAGCAGCGCGTTGAGGCAGCGCACGTACGAGCGGTCCACGTCGAGCCGGGACTGGTACGCCACCGACTCCGGCTCGGCGTACGCGCCCTTGCAGAGCCTTACCCGGGAACCCGCGTACGCCAGCTCCCGGCAGTCCGACTCGGTACGCCGCAGGTAAGCCTGCAGCACCGCGCCGGTGTCCGGGAAGTCCTTGCGCAGCTTGGTCAGGATCCCCAGCGTCGAGTCGGTGGTGGTGTGGTCCTCCATGTCGAGGGTCACCGTGGTGTGTACGTTGGCCGCCGCCTGGCAGATCGCGCGGGCGTGCTCGTACGCCACCTTGTCGTCGAACCGCTGGCCCAGCGCGGACAGCTTCACGCTGACCTCGGCGGCCGGGGTGAGCCCTTGCTCGCCGAGCAGCCCCAGCAGCTCCAGGTACGCCTGGCGGGTCTGGTCAGCCTGCTCCGGCGTGGTGGTGTCCTCCCCGAGGTAGTCCAGGGTGACGGTCAGCCCGTCGGCGACCAGCTCCCGGGTGCCGCGCAGTGCGTCGGCTGTCGAGGTGCCGGCGACGAACCGGCGTACCACGTCGCGGGAGATGGGTGCGGTCTCCACCACCCGCTCCAGCGCCTTGCTGCGGGCAGCCGCCAGGATCACCGTACGGAGCATGTCGCGAGCCTAATCGGCGTCATCGATGCGTGGGACGCGGGGCAAGCTGCCCGCCGCAGTCGCTGCGGCGGCAGGGTGATCGCCGTTTCGGGAACGGATCGGCGGGATCGAGCGCCATAACGTTCCCGAAACGACGATCTTGCTTCCAGGGTGAGCGGTCAGCGGAGGCCGGCGACGGCGGCGTCGCGGCGGCCGCGCCAGACCAGGCCGGCTTCGGCATATCCGGCGGTACGCAGCGTCGCGGCGTGCCAGCTCGCCGGTTCGCTGGTCTCGCTGGAGTGCTCGCCGCCGAACAGCGCGTCCCGCTCGGCCTTCAGCGGCGCGAGCACCGGGTCGGCGGCCACCTGCTCCCACCAGGCGGTCCAGGACAGCGCAGTGCCGGCGGCGTACACCGCCTCCCGGTACGCCCGTTCCTGGGCACCGAACCGCGACGTCAGCTCGGGCAGCCCGTCGTCGGGCATGTGGTCGACGTTGACGAACACCCCGCCGGGGCGCAGCGCCTGGCGGATCTCGCCGTACAGCTCGGTGAGCCGGTCGGTGGGCAGCCAGTGCAGCGCGGTGGCGGTCAGTACGGCGTCGTACTGCCGGTGGGGGAGGGCGTCGAGCCAGCGCGGGTCGCGCAGGTCGGCGGCCCGGTAGCCGATCCGGTCGCCGAGCGTGGCGTGGGCGATGGCGCGCAGCACCGGGTCGATGTCGAGCAGCGTGACTTCCGCGTCGGGGAACCGGCGCAGCACCCGGATCGAGATCGAGCCGGTGCCGCCGGCGAGGTCCAGCAGCTTCGGGGCGCGGCCGCCGGTCACTGCCGCGACGGCGTCCAGCAGTACGCCGAAGCGCTCCTCCCGGTCCGGCATGTACGCCTCCTGCTGCAGGTCCCAACTGCGCTGCCAGGCCGGTCCGTCGATCTCCTCGAGTGCCGTCGTCATGGTCCTCGTTTCCCCTCCCGCGTAAGTACCGCTGTGGCCTCACGCTAGTTACAAGTGAGACGGAGTGTCAATCAAATGGCCAAACCCGCATAAGTCGGCGACGTCGCGCCGGATCAGATTGACGGCCTTCAATGGGGGGTACGAGATGTCCGCTCCTACCATGAAATCGGGGCATCTGACATGGAGGCGACATGTCAACACCACTACGCAAAGGCGCCTTTCTGGCGGCGCTGGTGCTTGCCGTACCGCTGGCCGGCATGCTCAGCGCGCCGGCGTTCTCCGACCCCGGAAACGGTTCCGGCCAGGCCACGCACAGCCCGCATGGCGTAGCCGCCCACGGCAACGCCGACCACTCGCAGGGCAACCGCGGCACCAGCGGTGACCCCAGCCAGCCGCAGCCGCCCTCGCAGGGCGACTTCAGCGGCCACGGCGCCAACCAGCACGGGGCGTACGACTCGACCCGCGACGGTTCGCCGTCCGGCAACGGCAACGGCGGCGGCAACGCGGTCGGCAAGCCGTGCGCCGGCTGCGTCGGCAAGGCGGACAACAAGAACCCGCCGGGGCAGGCGCCCGACGGCACCGACCCCAACGCGGGCTACGAGTGCGACCGCAACCACGGCATCGGGCGTACCAACCCGGCCCACACCGGCTGCCGTCCGGCCCCGCCGGATGGCGAGACCCCACCGCCACCCGGTAACGGCAACGGGAACCCGCCCGGCAACGGTGGTGGCGGCGGCGCCGCACCACCCGCGGCTGAAGCTCCGGCTCAGGCACCGTCCGGCATGCCCGTCACCGGTACGCCGATCGGCACCATCGTCGGCGTCGCGCTGCTGCTTCTGCTCGCCGGTGCACTGCTCCGCCGTACCGGAAGCGGCACTCGGTAACCGTTTGCTCGCCATGCGATATCCAGTGGTGGCAAAACTTTGACTACGGTATAGGGGTGGACTTCGAGGCATACGCTCACCGCGCGATCGAGCTCGTCAACGCGCCGATGGACGATCTAGCCGACCTGAAGGCGCTGTTCGGGGCCCGGAGCTGGTGGGCCGAGGAAGCGACGGACCGGGATGTGGCCGCCCTGCGGCGGGCCAGAAAACGGCTCCGTGACGTCTTCGAGCTCGGCATCTCGGGCAAGGACACCGAGGTGGTCGAGGAGCTGAATTCGCTGCTCGAGGCGTACCCGGTGCAACCCCGGATCTCCGGGCATGACGCCAGCGACTGGCACATGCACGTCACCGGGCGGGGCGCCACGATCAGCGCGGAGTACCTGGCGGGCGCGGTCTGGGGCCTGTCGGTGTGGCTCTGCGAGTACGGCAGCAGCCGGTTCGGGGTGTGCGCCGACGAGCGGTGTGCCGACGTCTACCTCGACACCTCGTCCAACTGCTGCCGCCGGTTCTGCTCGGAGCGTTGCGCCACCCGGTCGCACGTCGCGGCCCACCGGGCCCGGAAACGCGCCGAAGCCGGCGCGGCCGCCGAACCGGTCACGGTCTGACCGCCGCGGCCGGTCCAAGTCGGGCCGGCGTTACGGTCTGACGGCGGTGTCGGCGGTCAGGTGCTGGCGGGCGTACGCCAGCGACTCGCCGAGGTCGATCTCGCGCTGCCGGCGACCGCCGGCCTTGCGGGTGTTGACCTCGATCGCCACCGAGCCCGAGTAGCCGATCCCGGCCAGGTACTCCAGCATCGCGCCGCAGGGCTGCGAGCCCCGCCCCGGCACCAGGTGCTCGTCGCGGCCGTCTCCGTTGCCGTCCCCCAGGTGTACGTGGCCCACGGAGTGGTTCATCCGCTCGGCCATCACCAGCACGTCGCTGCGGGAGGCGGCGCAGTGCGAGGCGTCCAGGGTGTAGTGGTCGTACCCGACGGTGGTGGGATCCCAGTGCGGGGCGTACGGCACGAACTCGCGCCGGGCCACCCGTACCGGATACATGTTCTCCACCGCGATCCGGATCTCGGGGTGCTGCCGGGACAGCTCATCCAGCCCGGTACGGAACTCCCGCGCGTAATCCCGCTGCCAGATGAACGGCGGGTGCACCACCACGGTGCCGGCGCCCAGCTCCTCGGCCATCACCACCGCCCGGCGCAGCCGCTCCCACGGGTCGGAGCTCCACACCCGCTGCGTGATCAGAAGACACGGCGCGTGTACGGCGAGCACCGGCACGCCGTAGTGCTGCGCGAGCCGGGACAGCGTACGGGGATCCTGGCTGGCGCCGTCGGTCCACACCATCGCTTCGACGCCGTCGTAGCCGAGGTTGGCGGCGACTTCGAAGGCCGCGGTGGTGGGCTCCGGATACACCGACGAGGTGGACAGCAGCACCGGGATCTGTGGCGCGGAATCTGCCTCGGGGGAAGAGGTCACCCGCCCAGGGTAGCGGGGTGGTCACCGGTCACGCTGCGCGACCGTAACCCACTTCAAGATCATGGGGCCCTTCATGCAG
>JBOGDF010000087.1:0-16889 GCA_050701635.1 Micromonosporaceae bacterium
GGCGGGGTGTTTGACGTTCCACCAGCGCACCCCGCCGACGTGGCTGTGCGCGCCGGGGCCGAGCCCCCACCAGTCGGCGTTGTGCCAGTAGAGCAGGTTGTGCCGGCACCGCGCGGCGGCGCCGGCGGCCCAGTTGGAGACCTCGTACCAGCCGAGCCCGGCGGCGCTGAGCGCGGCCTCGGCGGCCAGGTAGCGGTCCGCCGCCAGGTCCGGGTCGGGCGCCGCCAGCTGCCCGCGCCGGATCCGGGCCGCCAGCCGGGTGCCGTCCTCCACGATCAGGGAGTACGCCGAGACGTGGTCCACCACACCGTCGGCGACCAGTGCGGCGACCTCGCCGAGGCTGCGGTCCCAGTCGTCGGCCCGCTCCCCCGGCGTGGCGTAGATCAGGTCCAGGTTGACGTGGGCGAACCCGGCGTCGGCCGCCTCCCGCGCCGCGGCGGCCGCCCGGCCCGGGGTGTGCCGCCGCTCCAGCACGGCCAGTACGTGTGCCGCCGCCGACTGCATCCCGAGCGAGATCCGGTTGAACCCCGCCCGGCGCAGCGTTTTCAGGGACGCCGGGTCCACCGACTCCGGGTTCGCCTCGGTGGTGACCTCCGCGCCGGGCGCCAGCCCGAAGGTGTCGTCGATCGCTGCCAGGATCCGGGCCAGGTCGTCGGGCGGCAGCAGGGTCGGCGTACCGCCGCCGAAGAAGACCGTGTCCACCCGCGGCGCGGTGTCGTTGAGCACCCGCCGGGCGAGACGGAGCTCGGCGAGCACCTGGTCGGCGTAGTCGGTACGGCGTACCCCCGGCCCCAACTCCTCGGCGGTGTACGTGTTGAAGTCGCAGTAGCCGCACCGGCTGGCGCAGAACGGGACGTGGACGTACACGCCGAAGCCGCGCTGGCCGGCCGCGGCGAGCGCGGAGTCGGGCAGCGCACCGTCGCGCGGCACGGGTTCGCCGTCGGGAAGCACACCAGGCACGCGTCCCAGTGTGCTCCGTGCCGCAGCGGGCGTGACGGGCGGACGTACCCTTACAGACGCGGGCGGGGAAGGGAGTACCTGTGGGCGTGAAGTCCGTGTTGTCCGGCATCGTGGCGATCGGGCTGTTGGCCGCAGGTGGGTACGCGGTGGTACGCGTCCTCGACAACCGGGCCACCTTCCCGATGTTGTCCGAGTGCGCGGTCACCGGCTCCGAAACCGTCCACCTCGACTCCGAGCAGATGGCGCACGCCGCGACCATCGCCGCGGTAGGGCTGCGCCGGGAGCTGCCGGTGCACGCGGTCACCGTCGCGCTCGCCACCGCGCTGCAGGAGTCCAAGCTGCGCAACCTGACCAACGGCGACCGCGACTCGGTCGGGCTGTTCCAGCAGCGGCCCAGCCAGGGCTGGGGCGAGCCGGCGCAGCTCAACGACCCCCGGTACGCCGCCGGCGCGTTCTACGACCGGCTGCTGCGGGTGCCCGACTGGGAGTCGATGCGGGTCACCGAGGCGGCGCAGGCGGTGCAGAAGAGCGCCCACCCGGAGGCGTACCAGAAGTGGGCGGCCGAGGCCGAGGTGCTCGCGACCGGGCTGGCCGGCCAGACCCCGGCGGCGGTCGCCTGTACGGTCGCCGACGGCGCCACCGCCACCGGCAGCGCCGCGCTCCGCAAGGCGATCACGCAGGACTGGGGCGACGTCCCGGTCGGTACGCCGTCCGCCTCCGGCGTCACCCTCCGCGCCGCCGACAAGCAGACCGGCTGGCAGCTCGCGCACTGGCTGGTAGCCCACGCCGCCGCGCACGGGGTCCACGACGTCGCGTACGGCGGCCAGAGCTGGACCGCCGAGTCCGGCGAGTGGAGGCCGACCGACGTACGCAACACCGCCGTCGTCGTTACGCTCAACCCCGCCGCCTGAACGCTCTCTGCGGCGACGCGCATCCTCCTTGACTGCGCCATTTGCGCCTGCTTAGCGTTAACTCGCGCACGCCTAGTACGGGAGGCAACCACGTGCACTTGGCAGGTGAGGCATGGGAACGATTCTTCGACTCGTTCGAGCACGACGCGTTTCGACTCGAGACACTTCCGGCGTACGCGGTTGACAATGAGCGTGCCGAATTCGCACACTTCCTCGCCACCGGCGAATTGAACATCCTGGACGACGACCCGTGGCTGCGGAGAATACGCCGCTGCCGGAACACGGGCCGGTCGATTGCGCGGGTGCATGTTGTCGAGCAGCCGCTCACAGATTATCTGCGGTACGAATTCGCCGCCTATCATCGCAACGTGGCAGCGGGCGAGGAAGTGTCCATTCTCGACCTCACGGGTCAACCGAATCCTGGCCTGCCCCGGCAGGATTTCTGGTTGTTTGACGAGTCGCGCGTTGTCCTGATGGACTATGACGCCGACGGTCGGCAGTTGGTTCGTGAATTTCTCGGCGAAACAGACCCCACGCCCTATGTGCGGTGGAAACGGCTCGCGTTGGAGCGTGCCGAACCCTTCGACGCGTACTGCTCGAGGCTAGAGATGTGACGGCGTGTCTGAGGCCGCCGTGGTGAGGCCGAGGCGGCGGCGTACTCCCTCGAGGGTTTCTTCGGGGAGCTCGGGGGCGTCCAGCAGGCGGGGCAGCAGCTCGGACTCGGTGGTCAGGGCGCGGAAGACTTCGCCGATGGTGACGCCGTGCGCGGGGCGGTGGACCACCTCGATCGGGTCGCCGGCGCCGATCGTGCCCTCGGTGAGCACCCGGAGGTACGCGCCCGGATGGGCCCGCGCGGTGAACCGTTTGATCAGGTCCTTCACGTCCCAGAAGCCGGCGAACACCCGGCACGGGATCCGGGGCACCGACACCTCCAGCACCGCGTCGCCGACCGCCCAACGCTCCCCGATCACCGCGTTGGTGAGGTCGATGCCCTCGGTGGTGAGGTTCTCGCCGAAGTTGCCCGGGACCACGTCGCGGGAAAGCGCGTTCGCCCACCAGGCGGCGTCTTCGGCGGCGTACGCGTAGAGCGCCTGGTGTACGCCGCCGTGGTTCTTGGTGTCGCAGATGGTGTCGCCGTCCATGCCGAGCCGGCGGGCGGTCGCGCGCTCGGTGGTGGGTCGCTTGTCGATCCCGGTACGCCCCTTGTCGCCGGCCCAGGACTCGGCACGTACCACCGCCAGATTGACCGAGACCACCCGCGCATGCGTCATGGTCCGACCCTATCCAGGCTCGCCACCGGTTTTACGGTGCCAGAGCGCGGCGGCGTCGCGTACCACGGCGTCCATGTTGGGGAAGGCCAGCGGGGGTGGATCGGTGAGCGGGAACCACGCGACCTCCGACATCTCGGCCGGGTCGGGCGTCGGGTCGCCGCTGACCAGGGTGGCGAGGTAGTACAGGTCGAGCACCGGGAGCGTCTCGCCCTGGTGTGCGTAGTCGCCGACGTACACGCCGACCAGCGGGCCGAGCGTGACCTCGATGCCGACCTCCTCGCGGGCTTCCCGTACGGCGGCCTCGGCCGGATGCTCCCAGCCGTCACAGAAGCCGCCGGGCAGGTCCCACATCCCGAGGCTCGGCTCGTGGGCGCGGCGGCCGGCGAGGAAGCTGCCGTCGTCGCGTACCACCACCACGCCGGCGCACGGGCGGGCGTTGACGTACAGGGTGTATCCGCAGGTCAGGCAGCGGATCGGCGGGGCACCGGGGAGCTGGGCACCGCAACGGGAGCAGTGGTGCACGTGCTGGGTCACGGCAGGACACTATCCGAGATCATCAATTTCGTGTCGTATGCCACATATCCGTAGCTAACCGACGCGGACGATCGTTGTCCGTACTCTTTGTGCGTAGAGGAGCACGCACCGTAAGTGGCGATGCGGATGACCTTCGGGGGGTGGCCGTCATGGGGCAGACGGTTCCGGGTCATCCGCATCACCACATCTTGGGTGGTCGCCCCTCATGATGTACGGCTTTCTGGTCACCGTCGCGGCGATAGCGGTGACCGGTGTGCTGCTGGCGATGGCGCGGCGCATGATCCCCGGCGACGCCAAGCAGGCCCACCACGACGTGATCATCGCGGTGCACCAGATGGTCGGGATGTTGTACGCGATCCTGCTGGCGTTCGTGGTGATCATCGTCTGGGAGACCGCGAGCAAGGCCGACGACGACACCCAGGTGGAGGCGAACAAGCTCTCCCAGATCTACTTCACCGCGCGCGGCCTGCCCGAGCCGCAGCGCAGCCAGCTCACCGGCCTGGCCCGCCAGTACGCCAGCACTGTGGTGGACGAGGAGTGGCCGGCGATGCGCCGGGGCCAGACCAGTCCGGAGGCCCGCGCGCTGGTGGGCAAGATGCGTACCACGGTCCACCAGCTGCAGCCGGCAACGGCGCACGACGAGATCCTGATGACGCAGACCCTGGACGCCATCAACGACCTGGTGGACAGCCGGCGGGAACGTACCGCCGCGGTCACCCCGTCCATCCCGCCGGTGATGTGGACCGGGCTGCTGGTCGGTGCCGCGCTCACCGTCGGCATCACCTTCGTCTACGACTACACCCGATTCCTGCCGCATTTCCTGATGGTGAGCGCGATGACCGCGCTGATCGTTTTCATGCTCTGGCTGACCTGGGAGATGAGCCACCCGTTCGACGGTCCCACCGGCGTCGGTCCGGACGCGTTCGCCCAGGTGCTCGAACGATTCTCCGAATTCCCCTGACCACCCCTGGTGAGAAAGGAATGCCGATGAGTACCAGACGCGCACATCTGACCAGCCTCGGCCTGGCCGCTGCCACTCCCCTGGCGGTTGCCGCTCCCGTCGCGCTGGCCTCGGCGGCACCTGCTGCGGCGGCGACCCGGGTCGCGGGGCCGATGGAGCTGGTCGCTCGGCGTACCAAGATCACGCTGCCGGACCTGCCGAAGCTGGGGGTGTCGTACATCGCGCTGTTGGACCTTTTCGATTCCGCCGGTACGAAGCTCGGGCAGGCCTCTACCAGCTCTTTCGTGGTCGACGTCGCGGTGGAAGGGCCGATCGTGCTCGGCACCATCGTGCTGCAGCTGGCCGACGGGGAGATCCACTACCAACGGCTGATCCGGCGGTACGGCGACTATCCGCGTACCGCCACGGGGGCGATCACCGGCGGCACCGGCGAGTACGCGGGCGCCACCGGAGAGGTCGACGTGTCCTGTCCGGACGCGGACACCGTGCAGCTCGCCGTCAAGCTCGGCTGACCCCGTACCCACATAAGGGAATTTCCGGCGGCGCACCGCCGCGCGGCCGGCAACGCAACGACGAATCGGATTGGTGGTGTCGGAGAACAATGACCACGACCTCGGCCGAATCCGGCCTCAGCAACGCGCCTGGAAACCATGCGACCGAAAACCAACAGCTCAGCCTCGGTACGGCAGCGGCCCGTAATCTGGCGACCACCACGAAATCCGTACCGCAGATGCAGGGAATCACCTCCCGATGGCTGCTGAAAATGCTGCCCTGGGTCGAAGCCAAGGGCGGGGCGTACCGGGTGAACCGGCGGCTCAGCTACGCCGTGGGCGACGGCCGGGTGACCTTCACCAACACCGGCAGCGACATCCGGGTGATCCCGCAGGAGCTGCGCGAGCTGCCGCTGCTGCGCGACTTCGACGACGAGTCCGCGCTCTCCGCACTGGCCGAACGGTTCGTAAAGAAGGAGTACGCCCCCGGTGACGTGATCGCCGAAGCCGGCCGACCCGCCGACCAGCTGTTCCTGATCGCGCACGGCAAGGTGAACAAGCTCGGCGCCGGCGAGTACGGCGAGACCACCGTGCTCGGCGTGCTCGCCGACGGGCAGTACTTCGGCGACCAGGTGCTCGCGGGGTCGCGGGGCAAGTGGGAGTTCACCGTCACCGCGGTCACCCCGTGCACGATGCTGGTGCTGCCGCGCCGCTCGTTCCAGCAGATGAACGGCAAGTCCGACCCGATCCGGCAGCACATCCAGCGGGTCCAGGAAGGCCCGCGGGCGTCCCAGAACACCCACGGCGAGGCGGACGTCGCGGTCGCCTCGGGCCACGAGGGCGAGCCGGTGCTGCCGAGCACCTTCGTCGACTACGAGACCGCGCCCCGGGAGTACGAGCTCTCCGTCGCGCAGACCGTACTGCGGGTGCACAGCCGGGTCGCCGACCTCTACAACCAGCCGATGGACCAGATCGAGCAGCAGCTCCGGCTCACCATCGAGGCGCTGCGGGAACGGCAGGAACACGAGCTGGTCAACAACCCCGACTTCGGGTTGCTGCACAACGCCGACCTCTCGCAGCGGCTGCACACCCGTACCGGTCCGCCGACGCCGGACGACCTGGACGAGCTGCTGGCGCTGGTGTGGAAGCAGCCGGCGTGCTTCCTGGCGCACCCCCGTACGATCGCCGCCTTCGGGCGGGAGTGCACCCGGCGCGGGGTGTATCCGCAGGCGATCGACTTCCACGGGCACCAGGTGCCGGCGTGGCGGGGCGTGCCGGTGCTGCCCTGCAACAAGATCGCGATCAGCGAGACGCGTACCAGCTCGATCCTGCTGATGCGTACCGGTGAGGCCGCGCAGGGCGTGATCGGGCTGCACCAGACCGGGCTGCCGGACGAGTACCAGCCGGGGCTGAACGTACGGTTCATGGGCATCAACGAGCAGGCCGTGATCTCGTACCTGGTCAGCGCGTACTACTCGGCGGCGGTGCTGGTGCCGGACGCGCTGGCGGTGCTCGAGCATGTGGAGATCGGGCGTGAAGCATGAGCGCCCCACCCGCCCCACCCGCTCCGGCGGCACCGGCCGCGGCGACGCTGGCTGTGGAGGTACGCAGCTCGCTCGCCGTCGCGGCGGCCCGCCGGCTCGCCACCACCACCAAGTCGACGCCGCAGTCGCAGAACATCTCGCCGCGCTGGCTGCAGCGGCAACTGCCGTGGGTCGAAGCCTCCGGCGGCCTCTACCGGGTCAACCGCAGGCTGAGCTACGCCGTCGGCGACGGCCGGGTCACGTTCACCAGCACCGGCTCGGCGGTACGCGTCATCCCGCAGGAGCTGCGCGAGCTGCCCGCGCTGCGCGAGCTCGCCGACGACGACGTGCTGACCGCGGTGGCGGACGAGTTCGAGCAGCGCGAGTACCCGCCCGGCGAGGTGATCGCGGAGTTCGGCAACCCGGTCGACGCGGTGTTCCTGCTGGCCCACGGCAAGGTGAAACGGGTCGGGGCCGGCGAGTACGGCGAGCCCACCGTCCTGGGTGGACTCGCCGACGGCGACCACTTCGGTGCGCCCGCGCTGCTGCGGGACGGGGAGCTCTGGGGGTACGCGGTCACCGCGCTGACGCCGTGCACCGTACTGGTGTTGCCTCGTACCCGGCTGAGCCGGTTGATCCGGCGGCACGACACGTTGCGGGAGCACCTGAGACGGGTCGCCGCCGCTCCCCGGCAGCCGCAGAACAAGCACGGCGAAGCGGCGATCGCGCTGGCCTCCGGACACGCCGGGGAGACGGCGCTGCCGGGCACCTTCGTCGACTACGAAACCTCACCTCGGCAGTACGAGCTGTCGCTGGCGCAGACCGTGCTGCGGGTGCACAGCCGGGTCGCCGACCTCTACAACGAACCGATGGACCAGATCGAGCAACAGCTCCGGCTCACCATCGAGGCGCTGCGGGAACGGCAGGAACACGAGCTGGTCAACAACCCCGACTTCGGGTTGCTGCACAACGCCGACCTCTCGCAGCGGCTGCACACCCGTACCGGTCCACCGACGCCGGACGACCTGGACGAGCTGGTGTCCCGGCGCCGCAAGTCGCGGTTCTTCCTGGCGCACCCGCGTACGATCGCCGCCTTCGGGCGGCAGTGCACCGCGCGGGGCGTGTATCCGGCGGTGGTGGGGCTCGACGGCGCGGCGGTGATCACCTGGCGCGGGGTGCCGATCCTGCCCTGCGACAAGATCCCGATCACGGAGTACGGGACGAGTTCGATCCTGGTGATGCGTACCGG
Organism: Micromonosporaceae bacterium; assembly: GCA_050701635.1. Lineage (GTDB taxonomy): Bacteria > Actinomycetota > Actinomycetes > Mycobacteriales > Micromonosporaceae > WHSM01. Next base: position 7,901 of record JBOGDF010000087.1, read on the forward strand.
CGCGGACGACTCCGGTGTGGTCGGGCTGCGCCAGACCGGGCTGCCGGACGAGGTGGAGCCCGGGCTGTCCGTACGGTTCTGCGGCATCGACGAGCACGGCGTGCTGTCGTACCTGGTCAGCGCGTACTACTCGGCCGCGGTGCTGGTGCCCGACGCGCTGGGAATCCTCGAACACGTCGAGATCGGACGGTGACCATGGCGACCCTGACCGACCGCACCCCACGTACCGCCGAGGAGGCGTTGGCCGACTGCCGCCGGCTGGTGGAGCCCGCGCTGCGCGCCGCCGTCGACACCCTCCCGGCCCCGATCCGGTACGTCACTGGCTACCACTTCGGCTGGTGGGACCGTGCCGGCAAGCCCACCGCCGCCGGCGGCAAGGCGCTGCGGCCCACCCTCGCCCTGCTGGCAGCCGAGGCGGTACGCGGTGACGACGCCGCCCTGGCGGACGCGGTGCCCGCCGCGGTCGCCGTGGAGCTGGTGCACAACTTCACGCTGCTGCACGACGACGTGATGGACCGCGACACCACCCGGCGGCACCGGGCCACCGCGTGGCGGGTGTTCGGCACCAGTCCGGCGATCCTGGCCGGGGACAGCCTGCTCACGCTGGCGCTGGACGTACTGGCCGCCGCCGACCACCCCGCTGCCCGGCACGCGCTGCGGATGCTGGCCTCCGCGGTGCAGGAGCTGATCGGCGGGCAGAGCGCGGATCTGGCGTTCGAACGGCGTACCGACGTGGACCTGTCGGAGTGCGTGGCGATGGCTGAGCGGAAGACCGGCGTACTGCTGGGCTGCGCCTGCGCGCTGGGCGGCCTGTACGCCGGCGCCACCCCCACCCAGGTACGCCGGCTGCGCGGCTTCGGCGCCCAGCTCGGGCTGGCGTTCCAGCACGTGGACGACCTGCTCGGGATCTGGGGCGAGCCGGCGTCGACCGGCAAGCCGGTGCACTCCGACCTGCGCCGCCGCAAGAAGTCGCTGCCGGTGGTGGCCGCGCTCGCCGCCGACAGCCCGTACGCCACCGAGCTGGCCGCGCTCTACCTCACCGACGCCGAGCTGTCCGACGCCGATCTGGCGCGTACCGCCAGTCTGGTGGACTCCGCCGGGGGCCGCGCCTGGAGCCGGGAGCAGGCGGACCACCTGCTCGACGGCGCGATGCGGCACCTGGCCGCCAGCGACCCGGCGCCCCGGGCCGGTGCCGAGCTCGCCGCCCTGGCCCGCATGATCGTCCACCGCGAAGGCTGAGCACCGCCGCTCGGGCCTTCAGCGGCCGTGCGTCGGCTCAGGCTTGGGCGGGGACCGGCTCGGGCGAGGGCCGGGTACGGTCCGCCCAGCGGGTGGCGTACGGGATCGCCAGCCCGGTGATCACGAACATCACCGCGAGCGCGATCCAGCCCGGCGTACCCCAGGCCAGGGCCAGGCTGGTGACCAGCAGCGGCGCCGCCAGCTGCGAGACCTGGAACCCCATCCCGAAGCCCTGGTACTGCCCGTGCCGGCCTTCCGGAGCCAGGCTGTACGAGATCCCGAACCCTCCCGCCGCCTGCTGCAGCTCGCCCGCGACGTGCACCAGCGATGCGATCACCAGCACCGCCACCGCGACCCACATCGAGCGGCCGGCGGCGAGCGCGTACAGCATGCAGGCGGCGGCGATCACGAAGCCGGAGCGGGCCAGCGCGCGCGACGCGCCGGGGGTGTCGTCGGTGCCGCGGCTGGCGCGTACCTGGAACAGCACGATGGCGGCGCAGTTGACGGCGAACAGCACCGCCACCAGCTGTGCGACGCCGACTGCGCCAGCCCCCACCCGCAGAGCACCAGCAGCAACGCCCAGAACCCGCGTACGGCCAGCAGCGACAGCATGAACAGGCCGGCGAGCGTGGTCGCCGCGATCACCGTCTCCCGGGGGCCGATCCGGTCGGCGAGGTGGCCCAGCGGCGCGGCACCGAGCAGCGCCGCCAGGGCGGCGACCGACAGCGCGACCCCGGCGGTGGTCGCCGGAAGCCCCAGCACGCGGGTGTAGTAGATCACCGCAACCGCCATGAACATGCCGCCGCCGATGGTGTTGACCAGCGTGCTGACGGTCAGCACCCGCAACGGGCCGGGCTCGGGGATCACGCTGGACAGCCGCATGGTCCCGACCTTACGACGAGAAACCGTACACCCGTACTGAATAAAACTGTGACGCGGCGCCCGTACCAGCGGAAAGAGCTATTTGGACTTGGCTGGGCCTTCCACCTCCGAAGTGGACAGTGCCGCGATGAACGCCTCCTGCGGCACCTCCACCCGGCCCACCATCTTCATCCGCTTCTTGCCTTCCTTCTGCTTCTCCAGCAGCTTGCGCTTGCGGGTGATGTCACCGCCGTAGCACTTGGCGAGCACGTCCTTGCGGATCGCCCGGATGTTCTCCCGGGCGATCACCCGGGACCCGATCGCCGCCTGGATCGGCACCTCGAACTGCTGCCGCGGGATCAGCTTGCGCAGCTTGTTGGTCATCGAGACGCCGTAGTTGTACGCCTTGTCCTTGTGCACGATCGCGCTGAACGCGTCCACCTGCTCGCCCTGCAACAGGATGTCGACCTTCACCAGCTCCGCGCTCTGCTCCCCGGACGGTTCGTAGTCCAAGGACGCATATCCCTTGGTACGCGACTTCAGCTGGTCGAAGAAGTCGTAGATGATCTCGGCGAGCGGCAGCGTGTAGCGCAGCTCCACCCGGTCCTGCGAGAGGTAGTCCATCCCGAGCAGCACGCCGCGCCGGCCCTGGCAGAGCTCCATCACCGCGCCCACGTACTCGTTCGGGATCAGTACGGTGGCCCTGACCACCGGCTCGTGGACGGCGGCGATCTTGCCGGTCGGGTACTCGCTGGGGTTGGTGACGGTGTGCTCGGTGGCGTCCTCCAGCTCCACCCGGTAGACCACGTTCGGGGCGGTGGAGATCAGGTCCAGGTCGAACTCGCGCTCCAGCCGTTCCCGGATGATCTCCAGGTGCAGCAGCCCCAGGAAGCCGCACCGGAAGCCGAACCCGAGCGCCGCGCTGGTCTCCGGCTCGTACACCAGCGCCGCGTCGTTGAGCTTCAGCCGGTCCAGCGCGTCGCGCAGGTTGGGGTAGTCGGAGCCGTCGATCGGGTAGAGCCCGGAGTAGACCATCGGCTTCGGGTCCTTGTATCCCGGGAGCGCCTTGGCCGCCGGCTTCACCGCGATCGTGACCGTGTCACCGACCTTGGACTGGCGTACGTCCTTCACGCCGGTCATCAGGTAGCCCACCTCGCCCACCCCGAGCCCGGGCGGCGACTTCACCGGCTCCGGCGAGATCACGCCGATCTCCAGCAGCTCGTGGATGGCGCCGGTGGACATCATCTTGATCCGGTCGCGCGCGGAGATGTGGCCGTCGATCACCCGTACGTAGGTCACCACGCCGCGGTAGACGTCGTACACCGAGTCGAAGATCATCGCACGGGCCGGCGCGTCGGCGTCGCCCACCGGCGGCTTCATCTGCCGCACGATCTCGTCGAGCAGGTGCGCCACGCCTGCCCCGGTCTTGCCGGACACCCGCAGGCAGTCCGACGGCTCGCAGCCGATCAGGTGCGCCAGCTCCTCTGCGTACTTGTCCGGCTGCGCCGCGGGAAGATCAATTTTGTTGAGTACGGGGATCACGTGCAGATCGTTCTCCAGCGCCAGATACAGGTTGGCGAGAGTCTGCGCCTCGATCCCCTGCGCCGCGTCGACCAGCAGCACGGCGCCCTCCCCCGCGGCCAGGCTGCGGCTCACCTCGTAGGTGAAGTCGACGTGGCCCGGGGTGTCGATCATGTTCAACACGTACGGCTCGTTTTTGAGCTCGCCTTCCCGGACGGTCCACGGCATCCGTACCGCCTGGGACTTGATGGTGATCCCGCGCTCCCGCTCGATGTCCATCCGGTCCAGGTACTGGGCCCGCATCTGGCGGCCGCTGACCACCTCGGTGAGCTGCAGCATCCGGTCGGCGAGCGTAGACTTGCCGTGGTCGATGTGCGCGATGATGCAGAAATTCCGGATCCGCTCCGGGTCGGTCGCGCCAGGGTCGAGCTTCGGTGCCACGGTCGTCCGTTCTGTACGTGAGATGCCATCGCCTGTCAGCTGCGCGCTGACCGGCATCCATAGTTCCATGCCACGGCGCGGAAGCCGACACGGAGCATCCCGTTCCGCAGGTCACAGAACCTGTACCAGCCCGCCCGCCGGGAAGGTCATCGGGCGGCTGGCGGCTCGCGTACGATCTCCCGTCATGCATCCACAACAGACTCCGCCCGGCGTACTTTCGATCAACACGAAGTACCCGTTCCTGGCGTTCATGCTCGCCCTGTTCAAGCCCAAGGCCACCATCAACGGCCATGTCGTCCCGCTGAAGTGGGGCGACAACCACGTACCGCTGCCCCCGGGTCCGCACCACCTGAAGGTCCACGTGCCGTACCTGTGGCCGGTGGGCGTGGCGGAGATGCAGGTCGACACCCGGCAGCAGGCGCCGGTCTACTACGCGGCGCCCTGGATCGCGTTCATGCGTGGTGCGATCGGTCACCAGCCGGTGGAAAGCCCCGGCAAGGTCGCCGGCATCATCCTCGGCATCGCGCTGCCGCTGGTGATCCTGGTGTGCTGCTGCGGGTCGACGCTGCTGGGCATGCTCTCCGAGAGCTGATGTCCGGCCGGGCTGCTTTTGGCTGGCTGTCGCGGTCCTGGTAGGCTCGTACCTCGCGCGTGCTGACGTGCCAATGGCATGCGTACGCAATCGAATCCATCTCACCTGACCCGAGGCTGTCGCGTGGCGAACATCAAGTCCCAGATCAAGCGGAACCGCCAGAACGAGAAGGCGAGGCTGCGTAACAAGGCCGTGAAGTCTTCTCTGAAGACGGCCGTACGCAAGTTCCGCGAGACCGTCGACGCTGGCGACGTGGAGCAGGCCGGCGCCCTGATGCGCGAGGCCTCCAAGCAGCTCGACAAGGCCGCGAGCAAGGGTGTGATCCACAAGAACCAGGCCGCCAACCGCAAGTCGGCCCTGGCGCACCAGCTCGCGTCGCTGTCGAGCTCCTGAACAGCCGGTAGCCGCTCCGCGGCCACCACGCAGCAACCATTCAGCGCCGTCCCCGTCAGGGGCCGGCGCTGAATCCGTTCCCTGTGCCGTGAACGCCTCACCGCTGCGCTGTACAGGCGGCCTGCGGTGGCTCCCGGTCTCTACGGGCGCCTGGGGTGGCTCCCGGTCTTCTGGCGCTGCTGCGACGGCCCGGTGGGATCCGCGCCGTGCTCCGACTGCGCGCGCTGCGCCGTGACGCCGACGCCGTTCGGCGGCGTACCGGTGCGAGGTGCCGGCGGCACTACCGGGTTGACCTGCGTGGGTCGGCTGTCGGTCGCTGCGCTCTCCGACCGGTCCGCAGCCTCGGCGGCAACGTCCTCACCATCGGCACCGGCGACGGCGTCCGCGACGGCGTCCGCATCCGCGTTGGCGGTGGCGGCGTCGCTCGCATCGGACTCCGGCTCCGCTACCGTTGCCTCGTTCTGCTCTGCCGGCACGAGCTCGGGCTCGGGCTCCGGCTCGGCGACTGCTACGGGCTCGGCAGCGCTTCCGGGCTCGGCAGCGCCTTCGGGCTCGCTAGTAGCCTCGGGCTCGGTGGTGTCCTCAGCAGCGGCTTCGGATTCCGGTTCCACCTGGACCGCCGCAACGGGCTCGTCCGGGACACCCGCCTCCGCCGGCTCGTCGTACTCGTCGGCGCGGTCCGCCTCGGGTTCCGGCTCGGCGGACCAGTACGTGACGAGTTCGCCGTCGTGGACCGGGTCAGGCGCGGGCGCCACTGAACCAGCAGCCGCGCCGGCGATCACGTCGTTGAGCTTGACCATGATGGCGACCACGATCGGCAGCACCGGCACGACCCACCAGCTGATCAGCTCGGCGAACCCCAGCACCACCGCCACGAAGATGGTCAGTTCGAAGAACACGAAGCAGAGCACGCTGCCGGGCCGGATGTGCTTGAGCCGCAGCACCCTGGCGTACAGCGGGCGGGGATCGCGCCGCTTCTTCACCTTGCCGGACGTACCCATCATGTTCGCCCCCAGACCTCGCTGCCGCCGCTAACGCCGGCCCGGCGAGGAAGTCATCGGCCACCGCCGGCCGACTCGCCACGGGCGTGCGCCACTGCCAGCACCGCACGCTCCAGGGCGTACCCACGATCATCGGAACCGCCCTTGACCGCGGCGTTGACCTCGGCCGCGGCATGCATCGCCGCCGCCAGACCAGGCGCGGACCAGCCGCGGGCATTGCGCTGCGCCTTCTCCACTTTCCACGCCGGCATGCCCAGCGTCGACGCCAGGTGGTACGGATTCCCCCGACCGGCGCTCGCCACCCGGGCCACGGTCCGTACGCCGTCGGCCAGCGCGTCGGCGATCGGCACCGGATCGACTCCGACGGCGAGCGCCCAGCGCAGCGCCTCCAGCGCCCCCGGCACATCGCCCACCACCGCCGCGTCGGCCACGGTGAAGCCGCTGACCTCGGCCCGCCCCCGGTAGTACCGCTGGATGGTCTCGACGGACAGCTTGCTGCCCTTGTCGGCGATCAACTGGGCGCACGCGGCCGCCAGCTCACGCAGGTCGGAGCCGACGGCGGCGACCAGCGCCTCGGCGGCGGATTCGGTGCAGCGGCCGCCCAGCCGGCGTACCTCGTCCAGTACGAAACTGACCCGTTCCCGGTGCCGGCTGATCCGCGCCGCGGGCACCACCTCGGCGCCGGCCTTGCGCAGCCCGTCGGCGAGCGCCGTGCCCTTGGCCGCGCCGGCGTGCACCACCACCAGGCAGGCGTCCTCGACCGGGTCCGCCGCGTAGCTCAGCAGCGTGTCCGCCATCGGCTTCTTGACGTCCTGCCCACCCCGGATCACCACCACGCGGAGACCACCGAACAACGACGGGCTAACCATCTCGGCGAGCTCGCCGCTGAGCAGGTCGCGGCCGTCGTACTCGTGTACGTCGGCGTGCGGATCGGCGGCGCGCGCGATGCGCGTGGTCTCGGCGATGGCGCGCGAGACCAGCAGCTCCTCGTCGCCGAGGATCAGGCGTACAGCTGGCAGTCGTGGCGTTGTCACGTCCGCCATCGTCGCACGACTTGACCTGGGAGTACGCGGCCAGAGCCGCCCAAACGGGTGGTGCGCGCCGCCTGGACGGGCAATCCTCCGCCGTATCACTGGGTCATCTGTGATGTTCGGAGCGTATTGCCCTGAAAGATCCACTGCGCAACTACCAGCATCCGCGGTACGGCGCAACCTCGTACACAACCACCCTGGTTATCCACAATCCGGGGTCGGTACGGATGCGCACCGGCGTCGTCGCGGCCTAGCTTCGCCGGGTGCGAACCGGCCTCTCCCACCACGACAATCCCGCGCTCCGCCGACTGATGCGGCTGCTCGGCTTCGGCGACGACGACCCCGGCTCACAGGCCGATGGCCCCGCGTCAACGGTTCCGACCTCCTCAGAAGCACCACCGCCCGAGCCGGCCGATCACCGCCGGCCACAGGTGCTCGAGCTGGCCGCAGCGCGACTGGCACCAGACCGGCCGGAGTCGAAAGCCGCTCTGTCACGAACGAAGACCATCCGGCCGGAGGAGCCGCAAACCGTCCGGCAAGGCATGGAGGCGGTCCGGCGGCAGGAGCCGAGCAGAGAGGCCGGGGCCGGCGCATTGCCGGAGCCCGATGGTGTGGCTGGTTCCGAGGCGTCCCGAGCGTCGCGCGGGCTCGCCGAGCAGGTGTCGGCGGCGTTCGGGATGCAGCGAGCGCGATTGGATCCCGGACCGATCGGTACGCGGGCTCTGGGCGTGCTCGCCGTCGTGGTCGTGGTGATCGCCGCTGCCATCGCCTGGTGGTCACAGCCGGAGCCGGAGCCGGTTGCGACCCCGCGGATTCCCGCGCCCAGTGTCAGCGCCAGTGCCGGTGCCGGTGCCACCGGCGTAGTGGTGGCGGTCGCCGGGAAGGTACGCAGGCCCGGGCTGGTCACGCTGGCTCCGGGCGCGCGGGTGGCGGACGCCATCGAGGCCGCGGGTGGGGTGCTTCCGGGGACCGACATCGGCTACCTCAACCTGGCGCGCAAGGTCACCGACGGCGAGCTGATCGTGGTCGGCGAGACGCCGCCTCCCGGTGCCGCCGGTGGCACCGGCTCGGGCACCGTACCGGGCGATCCGGCGGGGAAGGTAAACCTCAACACCGCCACCCTGCAGCAGCTCGACACGCTGCCCGGCGTCGGCGCGGTGCTGGGCCAGCGGATCCTGGACTACCGCACCGAGCACGGCGGCTTCCGATCCGTCGACGAGCTGCGTCAGGTCGACGGCATCGGACCTGCCCGGTACGAGCAGCTCAAAGACCTGGTGACGGTGTGACATTCATACCGGCGCCGACGAGCCCCACCCAGCCGGACGGACCGGATCTGCGGCTGGCCGGGCCCGCGCTCGGCGCCTGGCTGTCCGCGCTCTGGGCGCTCTACCTCTCACCCGGCCAGGCCACCGGCCTCGCGGTCACCGCCGGTCTGCTCGCCGGAATCTGCTGGTACGCCCGCCGCCGCCAACCTGGCGCGCTCCCGCTCACGGTGGTGACCGCCGTGATCGGCGTACTGCTGGGGGTGGTCAGCGGCTCGGTCGCCACGGCCGCACGTACCAGTGCCCGCGATGCCGAGCCGCTCGCCCAGCTCGCCGTCGAACGCGCCACGGTACGGGCCGAGCTGGTCACCACCGACGATCCCCGGCGGGGACGGGGTGCCAGGGTCCGTACCTGGTTGGTGCCCGCCCGGATGACCTGGTTCCGTACGGCCTCCGGTCGGGGGCCCGCCGTACGGCTCGACGTACGGGTGCTGGTGATCAGTGACCATGCCGGCTGGCGCGGTGTGCTGCCGGGCCAGCGGGCGTCCGTCACGGGCCGACTGGGACCGCCGCGCGGGGGTGACCTGCGCGCCGCCACGCTCTCGGTGTCCCTGGCGCCGAGGTGGCTAGGCAAGCCGCCTGCCGCGC
>JBOGDF010000088.1:0-16838 GCA_050701635.1 Micromonosporaceae bacterium
GTCCCGGCCGGTCCCGCCGGCATCGCCAGCGGCGCCGCTCGCGCCGGCGTGCGCGGGCGTACCGGGTTTGTCCTTGTCGGGCACGTCAGCCTCCCCCGAGGTGGCGTCGTTCGTACCGGTCGGCTCGGGGGCGGGACGGGGCCGGGGGCTCGGGCGGTGCCGCTTGTCGCGTACCACGAAGCCTTCCCCGGACCGCTCCGCTCCCGAACCGCCACCAGCCTGACCGGACTGCGCAGCCCCGCGGGGCTGCGCAGTCTCGTCGTCGCGGTTCTGGTCGGTCACTTCTTGTCTTCCTCGTCGACGATCTCGGCGTCCACCACGTCCTCGCCACCGGCCTGGGCCTCCGGCCCGCCAGCGGCACCGGCCGCGGCCTCACCGGCGTCACCGGCCGCACCCGCGGCGCCCTCGGCACCGGGCTGCTCACCCTCAGCGGTCTGCGCGTACATCGCCGCGCCCGCCTCCTGGGTGACCTTGGCGAGCGCCTCCTGGGCTTCGGAGATCTTCTCGATGTCGGAGCCGCCCAGCGCCGAGCGCAGGTCGCTCAGCTTGTCGGTGATGTCGGACTTCTTGTCCTCGGGGAGCTTGTCGCCGTGCTCGGCCAGGAACTTCTCGGCCTGCCACTGCAGCCCCTCGGCGAGGTTGCGGGTCTCCGCCTCGTCACGCCGCTTCTTGTCCTCGTCGGCGTGCTCCTGGGCGTCGCGCATCATCCGGTCGATGTCGTCCTTGGGCAGGGACGAGCCGCCGGTGATGGTCATCGCCTGGGACTTGTTGGTCGCCATGTCCCGGGCGGAGACGTTCACGATGCCGTTGGCGTCGATGTCGAAGGTGACCTCGATCTGCGGTACGCCGCGCTGCGCCGGCGGCAGGCCGGTCAGCTCGAACGTACCGAGCTTCTTGTTGTACGCCGCGATGTCCCGCTCGCCCTGGAAGACCTGGATCAGCACCGACGGCTGGTTGTCGTCCGCGGTGGTGAAGATCTCCGAGCGCTTGGTCGGGATCGTGGTGTTGCGCTCGATCAGCTTGGTGAAGATGCCGCCCTTGGTCTCGATGCCCAGCGACAGCGGGGTGACGTCCAGCAGCAGAACGTCCTTCACCTCGCCCTTGAGTACGCCGGCCTGCAGCGCGGCGCCGACCGCGACCACCTCGTCGGGGTTGACGCCCTTGTGCGGCTCCTGGCCGGTGAGCGACTTGACCAGCTCGGTCACCGCGGGCATCCGGGTCGAACCGCCGACCAGGATCACGTGGTCGATCTGGGACAGCTGCAGCCCGGCGTCCTTGATCGCCTGCTCGAACGGCCCCTTGCAGCGGTCCAGCAGGTCCTGCGTCATCCGCTGGAACTCGGCGCGCGTAACGGCGATGTCCATGTGCAGCGGGCCGTCCGGGCCGCCGGTGATGTACGGCTGGTTGACCGTGGTCGACGTGGTCGCCGACAGCTCGATCTTGGCCTTCTCGGCGGCTTCCTTGAGCCGCTGCATCGCCATCTTGTCCTTGGCGAGGTCGATGCCGTGCTGGCCCTTGAAGGTCTTGACCAGGTGGTCGATGATCCGCTCGTCCCAGTCGTCGCCACCCAGGTGGTTGTCACCGCTGGTGGCCTTGACCTCGATGACGCCCTCGCCGATCTCCAGCAGGCTCACGTCGAAGGTGCCGCCGCCGAGGTCGAAGACCAGTACGGTCTGCTCCTTCCCGCCCTTGTCCAGGCCGTACGCCAGCGCCGCGGCGGTGGGCTCGTTGACGACGCGGAGCACGTTGAAGCCCGCGATCTCACCGGCCTCCTTGGTGGCCGTACGCTGCGCGTCGTTGAAGTACGCCGGAGTGGTGATCACCGCGTCGGTGATCTGCTCACCCAGGTACGCCTCGGCGTCCTGCTTGAGCTTCATCAGCACCCGCGCGCTGATCTCCTGGGCGGTGTACTTCTTCTTGTCGATGTCCACCGACCAGTCGCTGCCCATGTGGCGCTTCACCGATCGGATGGTCCGGTCCGGGTTCGTCACCGCCTGGCGCTTGGCGATGTCTCCGACGAGGACCTCGCCTTTCTTACCGAACGCCACGATGGACGGCGTGGTGCGCGCCCCTTCGGCGTTGGCGATGACGGTGGGCTCGCCGCCCTCCAGGACGCTCATGCAGGAGTTGGTGGTCCCGAGGTCGATGCCGACCGCTCGTGCCATGTCTCGTGTCCTCCTATGGGAGATGCTTCCGCTCGAAACTGGAGCGGCTCAGAGTTGAGCCGATGCGACTCAATAGTCCACACGGGTACGGACATCGTCAACTGGAAGTTGAGTCCGCCACACGCAACCCTGTTTTCCGAGGGTACGTCAGCCTGGCGGGCGTGAATCCGGGAGGTCCGCTACAGCGCCGGTAGATACCGTCCTGATCCCATTGGGGCCAGCCCGACTGAAGATCCACAGGGCGGGCCCCGAGCGAGGTTCGAGAAGGGAGCACGATGGGAACCAGGACGTGGCGACTCGGTGTGGCCGCGGTAGCGCTCGCCGGGATCGGGGTCGCCGCCCCGCTCACGGTGGCCAACGCGGGCGAGGTGACCGCCAGCTGGGTCTACTGCGACTACCCGTACCAGTACCTGAAGTACGGGTGCCAAGGCCCAGACGTGGCCACGGTGCAGAAGCGGCTGAACTGCGTCGGCATCAAGACCGCCGTGGACGGCTACTTCGGCTCCGACACCAGGTATTCGGTGATGACCTTCCAGAAGCGGGTCGGCCTGACCGTGGACGGCGTCGTCGGTCCGAATACCTGGAACGCACTCATCAAGTACTGCTAGGAAGGTGCGGCCCGGCACACCGGCCGGGCCGCCCTCACAGCGCACCCACAGCGGCGGTCACCGGCGTACCCGCTAGCCTTGCCCAGGTGAAGGTGCTCATCTCCGGCGGAGCCGGCTACATCGGCAGTACGGTCGCATCGGCGTGTATCGACGCGGGGATCACTCCGGTGATCCTGGACAGTCTGGTCACCGGTCGACGGGAGTTCACCGAGGGGCGGGCGTTCTACCAGGGCGACATCGCCGACGGCGAGCTGGTCGACCGGATCTTCGCCGAGCACCCGGACATCCACGCCACCATCCACCTGGGCGCGCTGATCGTGGTGCCGGAATCGGTGAGCCAGCCGCTGCGCTACTACGACGCCAACGTGACCCGCAGCCTGCGGTTCGTCGAGCACCTGCTGCGCAACGGGTGCGGCCGGCTGCTGTTCAGCTCGTCGGCGGCGATCTACCAACCCGGCGACGACTTCGCGGTGGACGAGGAGTCGCCGATCGCCGGGAGCAGCCCGTACGCCCGGACCAAGGCGGTCTGCGAAGCGATGTTCGCCGACATCGCGGCCACCCAGGACATCCGGATCCTGTCGCTGCGGTATTTCAACCCGATCGGCGCGGACCCGCAGCTGCGTACCGGGTTGCAGCTCGCCCGGCCCAGCCACGCGCTGGGCAAGATGATCGAGGCGATGCAGACCGGTGAGAAGTTCGCGATCACCGGAGTCGACTGGCCGACCCGGGACGGCACCGGCATCCGCGACTACATCCACGTGTGGGATCTCGCCGCCGCACATGTGGCCGCGCTGGAGGCGTTCGACACGATCCTGGCCGGAGAGGCGCGGAACACCGCGATCAACCTCGGCACCGGCTCCGGGACCACCGTTCGGGAGTTGCTGACCGCGTTCAACCAGGTCGTGGAGAACCCCATCGAGTGGTACGAGACCGAGTCGCGTCCCGGTGACGTGGCCGGCGCGTACTCCCGCAATGACAAGGCCGCCGCGCTGCTCGGCTGGAAGGCCCGGTACACCGTCGCGGAAGGCATCGCCGACTCGCTGCGGTGGTCCGCGGTACGCGACCAGCGGCTGCGCTGACGCACCGAGGCGGCCCGGCCCGGGCGGGGATCAGCCGCGCAGCGCGCGTACCAGATCAAGCACTTCATGGGTTATCGAGCGGAGCACCCGCAACCGGGTGAGCTCGACCAGCTTGCCGACCAGTGGGGTGGCGCGGTCGATCAGCAGCCGGGTCTTCGCCTGCTTCGGTGAGGTGTCGTGCACCCAGTAGAGCGTGATCCCCATGTGCGCCAGCCACAGCAGCTCGGGCAGCTCGTCGCGCAGCCGGTCGTCGAGCTTCACCGTGGCCCCACCGACGACATCGCGGAACAGCCCGATGCTCGCCTCCCGCGCCACGCTGGACTCGGGGCTGAACGGGCTCACCGGGGAGGACGGGTCGGTCGCGGTCTGGATCAACTTGCCCGCGAAGCTGTGGTACGGCGCCATCACGTCAACGCCTTTGTGCAGCACCAGCCGGAGCCGTTCGGTGAAGTCGGTGACACCGTGCAGCACCGGGATCGCGGCCGCCCAGACCTCCTTCTGCATCCGCTCGTAGAACGCCTCGACCAGGTGTTCCTTGGAGCCGTAGTAGTAGTACGCGTTGCCCAGCGAGACGCCGGCCTCGGCGGCGACCAGCCGCATCGTGGTCTGCTCGTACCCCCGCTCGGCGAACAGCCGTACGGCGGTGTCGACGATCAGCTGCCGGGTCTGCTCGCCGCGCGGCCGGGCCGACCCCGGCTCGGGTGCGGGGTCGGCGGTGGTCGGCGTGGACTCGGTCACGGCTGCGGCCAGGCCGGGGTCGGGTACGCCGCCCGTGCGGGATGCCGGGGTGGCGGCGGGCTACGTTCGGCGAGCCGGCGGCGGCGGATCCGGGACAGTGCGTACAGGTTGAGCGCGTGCAGTGCGCCCACCCCGAGCAGCACCCAGCCGAGCTTCAGGCTCAGCAGCTCGACGCCTTGGCTAGCGCTCTCGACGGGTCTGCTGGAACGGATCGTGACCGCCACGTACCCCAGGCTGATCAGGTAGAAGCCGACCACGAGCAGCCGGTTGACCGAGTCGGCGAGCTTGGCGTCGCCGAACACCTCGGACAGGAAGACCTTGCCGTATCGGAACAGCACGTGCGCGACCGCCACGGTCAGCCCGATGCTGATGGCGAGGTACGCCAGGTAGATCAGAAGCTTCGGATCCATGCTGCGTCACCCTCTTTGAACGTGTTCAAATCTCGTCACCGCTCACTGTAGGACGTTTCTTGAACATGTTCAAGTGCGGCCACCCCTGCGGCCACCCGGAAACTCCGCTGGGAAAGGTGTTGGGAACCCGGCGCCTGCGGACTCTCAGCGGTGAACCAGAGCCGAGGAGGCCGCCATGTACACCGATGAAACCGCCGTCTACTACTCCGCCACGTCGCCCATCACCGCCCGCCACCGCCGGCGCATCGTGGTGGCGCTGTTCGCCGCCGCGGCGCTGCTCGGCGTCGCGGCCGGCTGGTGGATGACCCTGCCGCCGGCCAGCCCGGGCGCCGTGACCGACATGTCCGCCGAGGCCTCGCCCAGCGGCTCACCCTCGCCGGCCCCGGCGTCACCGACCCAGGCCTCACCGGCCGCGTCCGGGAAGGCCGCGCCACCGCCGGGCCAGCCCGCCGGTGGCGGCAGCGCGGGCGACGCCGACAACACCAGCGGCGCCCCGCCGTCCGGTCCGTGTCACGGGCTGAGCGACGAGCAGAAGCACCACCTGGTCGTGACCCCTGACGAGCTGTACCTCAAGCCGAACGCCACCAAGGGCAGCTTCCTGATCTACAACTGCGGCGACGCGCCGATCGTCTGGAAGGCGAACTCGGAGCCGTACGTACACCTGGAGCAGACCGAGGGCGCACTGGCCGGTGGCCACCACCTGAAGCTGTACTTCACCGTGGACACCGACGAGCTGGCCGACGGGCCGTACAGCTTCTCGATCAAGCTCAGCGAGCCGGACTCCGAGCACCACGCGTACGTCACGGTCCACGGTACGAAGCTGAGCATCGCCCTGGGCGATTGAACATCAGACGCCCGCGCGGCCCGGCCGCCGCGCGGGCGCCGCACTGTCAGAACGCCACGGCGTCAGGCTCGAAGGCAATGGCCCCGCCGGGCGAGGTCACGACTAGGGTGAGAACGCTGGTGGTGAGGTGATCCTCACTGCAGACGCGAGCGGGTAGGTCCGCTAGGTTACTGGACGGTAATCTCGCCGCGTCGGCCTGCCGCGCTGAGGAGGATCGTCATGATGACGGTGCGTTTGGTCATCGGACTGCTGATGACCGTGGTCACCGCCGTGCTCGCCGGGCAGCGTGCCTGGTGGCTCTACCGGCTGATCAGATCAGGACAGCCCGCGCCCGGGCGCCTGGAGAACATCGGCGAGCGGCTCAAGGCGCAGCTGGTCGAGGTGTTCGGGCAGCAGCGGCTGCTGAAATGGTCGATCCCCGGGGTCGCGCACTTCCTGACCTTCTGGGGCTTCGTGATCCTGTTCCTGACGATCATCGAGGCGTTCGGTGCGATCTTCGTACGGGACTTCCCGGTGCCGATCATCGGGCGCTGGGCCGTGATCGGCTTCCTGGAGGACTTCTTCGCGGTCGCCGTACTGGTCGGGCTGATCGCGTTCGCGCTGATCCGGCTGCGGCAGTCGCCGGAGAAGCTGGACCGCAGGTCCCGGTTCTACGGCTCGCACACCGGTGCCGCCTGGGTCGTACTCGGGATGATCTCGCTGGTGATCATCACGCTGCTGGTCTACCGCGGCGCGCAGTGGAACACCGACAACTTCCCGTTCGGGCACACGAAGTGGGCGTTCGCGTCGTGGGGCACCGCGGCGCTGCTCGCCCCGCTCGGCGCCACCGCCAACGACTGGATCGAGACGATCTTCGTACTCGGCAACCTCGGGGTGATCTTCGGCTTCCTGATCATCGTGCTGCACTCCAAGCACCTGCACATCGGCCTGGCGCCGATCAACGTGTCGACCAAGCGGCTGCCGATCGCGCTCGGCGCGCTGCAGCCGATCATGGCCGACGGCAAGGCGCTGGACTTCGAAGAGGCCGACCCGGAGAAGACTCCGTTCGGCGTCGGCCAGGTCGGCGACTTCACCTGGAAGGGCCTGCTCGACTTCGCCACCTGTACGGAGTGCGGTCGGTGCCAGTCGCAGTGCCCGGCGTGGAACACCGAGAAGCCGCTGTCCCCGAAGCTGCTGATCATGGGCCTGCGGGACCACGCGTTCGCGAAGGCCCCGTACACCCTGGCGGGTGGTCGTAAGGACCCGATGGGCGAGGAGCTGGCGACCGAGGCGCAACTGTCCAAGGTCAATGCCCTGGCCCTGGCCGAGGCGGAGCGCCCGCTGGTCGGGACCGCCGAGGAGAACGGCGTGATCGATCCGGACGTGCTGTGGTCCTGCACCACCTGCGGCGCGTGCGTGGAGCAGTGCCCGGTGGACATCGAGCACGTCGACCACATCGTCGACATGCGCCGCTACCAGGTGATGATCGAGTCCAGCTTCCCCTCCGAGGCCGGCGTGATGCTGCGCAACCTGGAGAACAAGGGCAACCCGTGGGGCGCCAGCCAGCGCGACCGCGAGGACTGGACCAAGGGCCTCGATTTCGAGGTGCCGCGTGCCACCGGCCCCGAGGACGACTTCGAATACCTGTTCTGGGTGGGCTGCGCCGGCGCGTTCGACGACGGCGCGAAGAAGACCACCCGGGCGGTCGCCACGCTGCTCAACGAGGCGGGCGTGAAGTTCGCGATCCTCGGCGAGGGCGAGACCTGCACGGGCGACCCGGCACGCCGGGTCGGCAACGAGTTCCTGTTCCAGATGATGGCGCAGCAGACCGCCGAGACGCTCAACGAGGTCTTCGGGGAGCGGCCGGTGAAGAAGATCGTCGCTACCTGCCCGCACTGCTTCAACACCCTCGCCAACGAGTACGGGCAGCTCGGCGGGCACTTCGACGTCGTACACCACACGCAGCTTCTGGCGACGCTGGTCGCGGACGGCAAGCTGACCCCGGTACAGCAGCTCGACGGTGGCGTGACGTACCACGACCCGTGCTACCTGGGCCGGCACAACCGGGTGTTCGCCCCGCCCCGCGAGGTGCTCGGCGCGGTCGCCGCCTCCGGCAACGGCGACGGCGGCGGGCTGACCGAGATGGAGCGGTTCGCGGAGCGGTCGTTCTGCTGCGGCGCCGGCGGTGCCCGGATGTGGATGGAAGAGCGGATCGGCCAGCGGATCAACGTCAACCGGGTCGAGGAGGCGATCGGTACGGGCGCCAAGACGATCGCGGTGAGCTGCCCGTTCTGCATGACGATGCTCGACGACGGCGTCACCGGCAAGAAGTCCGAAGGCGCCGCGTCGGAGGACGTCGAGGTGGTCGACGTGGCGACCGTACTGCTGAGGTCGGTGAAGCCCGAGGCTCGGTGAAGCCCGAGGCGTAGACCGGTGCCGGGCTCGCGGCGCGGCCGTGAGTCCGATGCGCTGTTACAGGTCGAAGTAGCGCAGCTGCGGCTTCTCGTCGGCGATGCCGTGTAGGCCGGTTAGCAGCCAGCCGTCGCCGGCGCCGAGCAGCTCGTTGTCGCCCGCACAGCGCCGCTGCTCGCCGGTGCCGAGCCGGTAGAGCGTCACCTGCTGGTAGCCCGTCGACAGGATCGCGTAGTCGCCGGCGACGGCGTCGTATTCGGACAGCGTCAGCTGCGGCGGCGCGTCCTTCGCGGACATGCCCCACAGCCGCTTCCCGCTGGTGAAGTCGTACGCCGTCACGCCGCCCCCGGCGCGGGAGTCGCGACCCACCAACACGTCGCCGCCGAGCCCGATCGGGTAGAACCCCTCCGGGCCGGTCCAGGTCGCCGTGCCGGTCGCCGACTCCACCACAACCGGCTTCTCATCCGGTGTGTACGTGAGCAGCCGGCCTTCGAGCACCAGCGGGCGCCAGTACGGCGCGCAGTCGGTCTTGCGGTGGCCGTAGCGCCACAGCGCCGCGGTCAGCTGCCACGCCTGCTTGCCGTCGCCGACGCCGTACCCGGTGACCTGGGTCTCGCAGCCGGGCGCCGGATCGTCGTCCCAGAGGGCGTACCGGTCGTCGTCGAGCAGCACCATGCTGCGGTGGTCGGGCGCGGCGTACGGGCCGCCGACCGTCCGGCCGGTGCGAGCGTCTACGACCCGCAGCCGTATCGCGAGATCGTCGCCGCGCTTCGCGTCACGGACCTTCTCGTACCCGCGTAGCAGCACCAGCGTTGACCCCGGGGCGAGCAGCGGATCCCGGGTCGAGACGTGTGTCGCGCGCTGTTCGTGCGGCCCCTGCCAGATCAGCGGATGGAACGTGTCGTACGTGTGCTTCCACAGCTCCCGCCCGGTCTTCAGGTCGACCGCCTCCAGCACGTACGTCTTCGACTGCGTACCGCCGTCCTGGTACTTGACCAGCATCGTGTCGCCGACAACGGCGACCTGCCCGTCGGCGGCGTCGTACGCCCGGCTCGCCAGCTCCTTTCCGGTGGCGATGTGATACGCGGAGGCGGTGCCCGGATCGCTGGCGCCGGTGCCGGTACGGTTCAGCACCACCACGGCATCGGGGGTCACCCGTACCCCCTGGCCTTGCTGCGGCAGGGTCGGAAAGTCGGCGGCGGTCGACCAGCGCTGCTTGCCGGTCGCGCGGTCCAGCACCGCGACCCCGCGCTCGAACGCGACCACGATGTGCTGGTCGATGACCTGCGCGAGCTCGATCTGTCCGTACGAGTCGGCCAGCGACACCGACCAGCGCGCGGCCAGCTGCGGTGTGTCGTTGATCCGGGGCCGCGCCGCGGGATCCGGGTTGGTGCAGCTCGCCACGAGCGTGACACCGAGCAACGCGACGAGTGCACCGACGGGCCTGACCGCCCCCATGAAAACCTCCGCGGAGAATGCCGGCAAGGCTGTGTGGCGCCGGTAAGCGCTCAGTGTAGGTAGCGGTGTCGCGTTGCCGACCCAGACGACGATCTCCCACTGCGGATCGCGAGACTGCAGTACGCTGCGCGCGTACCCGAGCGGGCATGTCCGCCGAGTTGTTGGGGAGAGCTGATGAGCGACCAGGGACCTACCCCAGGCGGCCAGCCGGATCCGTGGTCGACCGGAGACCAGAGCCAGTCCTCCACGCCGCCCGGCCCCCCGGAAGCCGCGCCGCCCCCGGAAGCCGCGCCGCCCGGCCCTCCTGACGCCGCGCCGCCTCCGGAAGCCGCGCCGCCCGCCTCCGTGCCGCCGACGTACGAGCCGCCGGTCTCCGGCCCCGGTGCTCCCGGCTACGGTGCTCCCAGCTATGGCGCACCCGCGGGCCCGGCGATGCCAGCTGGCGCGGTGACGCAGGACGAGCGCAACTTTGCGATGTTCGCGCACCTGGGCGCGCTGGTGTCGTACTTCGTGACCGGGTTGCCGTTCATCGGCCCCCTGATCATCTACTTGATCAAGAAGGACGAGTCGGCGTTCATCCGGCACCACTCGCTGGACGCGCTGAACCTCGGGATCAGCGCGTCGATCGTCGGCGTCGGGGCCGGTCTCGTCGGCTGCGTGCTGTCGATCATCGCGATCGGCTTCCTGGTGTTCCTGCTGCTCGCGGCGTACGCGATCATGGTGATCGTCTACCTGATCATGGGTGCGATCGCGGCGAACAAGGGCGAGTGGTACAAGTACCCGGACTGGCTCGCCTGGCCGATCGTCAAGTAGTCCCGCGTACGGCGGCCCGTACCACCCGAGAATCTTCGAGCCCGGCAGGTGAAACCACCTGCCGGGCTCGCGGGTGGTTGAGGGCATGGCGGTAGTTATCGAGATGGCGACCGTGCATCACACCGAGCGGGGGACGCATGTGACGACCAACGAGTTCGACGCGTTTTACCAAGCCACCCGAGGGCGGGTGGTGGCGGCGCTGTACGCGCTCACCGGTGACCTCTCCGAGGCGCAGGACGTCACGCAGGAGGCGTACGCCCGGGCGTGGCAGCGGTGGGGCAGCGTGGGGACGTACGGGGACCCGGAGGCGTGGGTCCGTACGGTCGCCCGGCGCATCGCGTACAGCGGGTGGCGCAAGGCGCGCAACCGGATCACGGCGTACCGCCGGCACGGATCGGCGGCGCACACCCCGGCGCCGTCCGAGGACACGGTGGCGCTGGTGACGGCGCTGCGCCAGCTGTCGCCGGAGCAGCGCGAGGCGATCGTGCTGCACCACATCGTGGGGCTGCCGGTGGAGGAGGTGGCGCGGCAGACGGGCGCGCCGGCAGGGACGGTGAAGACCCGGTTGTCCCGTGGCCGCAGGGCCCTGTCCGAGTTACTCCAGGTCGAGGTACCGGAGGTGAGCTATGCCTGAGCGTTTCGAGCAGATGCGGGACGCGTTGCACGCCGACGCGGGTCAGCTGCAGTGGGTGGACGCGAGTCAGGTACGCGACCGCGGTGCCGCCCGGACGCGCCGTACGGTGATTGTCGCCGGCTTGGCGGCACTGTTGATGGTCGGTGGCGGGGTCGCCGCCGGCGCGTCCTTGGTGGATCGCGGGTCCACGCCGCCGGCGCCTCCGGCCAGCGCCAGCCCCGTACAGGACGACCTTCCGACCGCGTCCGAGTCCCCCGACGAGTCACCGTCGACGGCGCCCTCCAAGAATCCGTCGGAACCCACCGTGGAGGTCCCGGACAGCGCACTGCTGCAGCCCGAGGACTTCGGCCCTGGCGCTCGGGTGGGAAGCAAGAACGGCGCGGGCGGCGACTGGACGCTGGACTGGCTCTTCTACGCCGTCTGCGACGCGGGGAGATGGACTGGTACTGAAGGCATCGCGAACAACGTCGGAACGATCGAGGGAGCCAGTGGCCCGGGCGCCGTTCAGACGGTTGACCGCTACCGCGGTGGCCAGGGGCGGACGTACCTGACCGACGTGATCGCCACGACCGATCGCTGTCGCAGCATGACCAGGCCCGGAGAAGGGACTATCACGCTCACCCAGGTGGATCATGACTTCGCCGGTGACGCGTCGATTCTGGTCATGGTCGACTACGGCGAACCGGGAGTCGGCATCCGCTGGCACGTGTTCGTACGGCAGGGAGAGCTGGTCACCGAGATCGGCAGCAACGGCAGTGAGGAGCAGGCGCGGGCGCTCGGAGCGAAGGCGGCGGCGCGGATGTGCAACGCCACGCCGACCTGTTGACCTCGTACACACGGCTACCGGCGGGATCGTCATGATCCCGCCGGTAGCATGTGGGGCTGAGGAGGGGTGCTGCGATTGACGGCCCATTAGTCACGGCGGTTCTGCCGCTGTTGGCGTTCGCCCTGCTCACCGCCGGCAACGCGTTCTTCGTCGCTGCCGAGTTCTCGCTGGTCACGGTCGACCGGGCGCAGATCGCGCAACAGGCGGCCCGCGGTGACCGGCGGGCGCAGACCGTACACAAGGCGCTGCGGTCTTTGTCTTTTCAGCTGTCCGGAGCGCAGCTCGGCATCACCATCACCGCGCTGCTGACCGGTTATCTGGCCGAGCCCGCAATCGCGCGGCTGCTGCAGCCGGCGTTTTCCGGGCTGGGGGGCCACGCGGTGGCCTCCGGGGTGGCGTTGGCGATCGCGACGCTGATCTCGATGCTGTTCGGGGAGCTGCTGCCGAAGAACGCGGCGATCGCCCGGCCGATGCCCACGGCACGCTGGACCGCGCCGACGCAGCGTACGTTCTCGGCGGTGTTCGGCTGGCTGATCCACCTGCTCAACGGCTCCGCCAACTGGGTGGTACGCCGGCTCGGCGTGGAGCCGCAGGAGGAGCTCGCCAGCGCGCGTTCCCCGGAGGAGCTGGGGCTGCTGGCCGCGATCTCGGCGCGCGCCGGCGCGCTGCCGCGGGAGACCGCGCTGCTGCTGCAGCGCACCATCCGGTTCGGCGACAAGCGGGCCGCCGAGGCGATGACACCCCGGGTGGACCTGATCGGGCTGGAAGCCGACGCCACGGTCGCGGATCTGCTCGCGGCGGTGCAGGAGTCCGGTCACAGCAGATTTCCGGTGTACGAGGAGACGCTCGATCAGATCGTCGGGGTCGCCAACGTGACGGACGCGCTCGCGATCCCGCCCGCGCGACGGGCCAGCACCCCGGTACGCGAGGTGGCGAGCGAGCCGATCTTCGTACCGGAGCATCTTGACCTGGACGCGCTGCTGGACATGCTGCGAGGCGCCGACACCGCGCTCGCCGTAGTGGTCGACGAGTACGGCGGCACCGACGGCGTGGTCACCATCGAAGACCTGGTCGAGGAGCTGGTCGGGGAGATCGCCGACGAACACGACGAGCCGGAGGCGATGCTGGTCGACACGCTCGCGGTGACCGTACCGGGGGCGGATCCGAGCCGCTTCGTGTCCGGCGTACTGCGGGAGGACGAGGTCGCCGAGCACACCGGCTTCCGGCTCCCGGAAGGCCCGTACGAGACGCTCGCCGGCTTCCTGATGGCGCAGCTCGGGCAGATCCCCGCCGAAGGCGAGACCGTGGTGTACGACGGCTGGGAGTTCACCGTCACCGCCGTCGACCGGCACCGCGTCGAGCAGGTACGCGTCCGCCCTCCGGTCGACTGGGAGCCACAGTGAGCACCGGGGTGGTGGTCGCCAGCGTGCTGTTGCTGCTCGGCAACGGCTTCTTCGTCGGCGCCGAGTTCGCGCTGATCGCCTCCCGCCGTACGGTCGTGGAGCCGCTGGCCGCCACCTCCCGGCGGGCCCGGCTGGCGCTGGCCGCGATGAACCAGATCCCGCTGATGATCGCGGGTGCGCAGCTCGGGATCACGATCTGTTCGCTGGGGCTGGGCGCGATCGCGGAGCCCGCGCTGGCGCACCTGATGGAGGGGCCGTTCCACGCGCTGGGGCTGCCGGGGCAGGCCGTACACCCGGTGGCGTTCGTGCTGGCGCTGACCGTCATTGTGTTCTTCCACACCGTGATCGGTGAGATGGTCCCGAAGAACATCGCCATCGCCGGTCCGGAGGCGTCGGTGCTGTGGCTGGGCCCGCCGATGCTGTGGTTCTGCATCGGCACCAAGCCGCTGCTGCTGGCGATGAAGTGGGCTTCCCGTACGCTGCTGCGGATCTGGGGGATCGAGGCGGCGGACGCGGTGAAGACGGTCTACACCGCCGAGGAGCTGGCCGGGCTGGTCGCGGAGTCGCGTACCGAGGGGCTGCTCGACCCGGAGGCGCACCAGCGGATCACCGGCGCGCTGGCGCTGTCGCAGCGTACCGCCGGCGAGGTGCTGCAGCCGTGGTCCACTGTGGACACGGTGCCGGACGACATCTCGCCGGGGTCGCTGGAGGTGCTCGCCACGCGTACCCGCCGGTCCCGGTTCCCGGTGATCGAGCGGGAGAGCCGGCGGGTGCTCGGCTTCGTACACGTCAAGGACGTACTGCCGATCAACGGCGGCGCCCGCCGCAAGCCGCTGCCGCGCGACCTGATCCGGCCGCTCGGGGTGGTGCCCGCCGCCCGTACGCTCGCCGATCTGATGCTGCACATGCGGCGCAGCCGCAGCCACATCGTGCTGGTCAGCGAGGACAACCGGCCACTCGGCATCGTCACCATGGAAGACGTACTGGCCGCGGTCGTCGGCGGCCGCCCGGCCACCGTGTCGTAGCCACCAGCCGCGCCGTCTCGGTTGACGGACGCCGGCCGGCGCACAATCCTGGGCGGCGGCCGATCGGGAAGGTGCTGATGTTTGGCGTACGGGTGCGGGCTCACCGACAGCGACTCGGGCTCACCCAGGAGGAGCTGGCGCGGGCCACCGGGCTGAGTGCGCGGAACATCCGCAACATCGAGGCCGGCCGGATCAGCAACCCGCGCCCCGGCACCGTACGGCTGCTGGCCGACGCGTACGCGCTCTCCGGCGCCGATCGGGATGCGTTCCTCGACGCGGGCCGTAGCGGCGCGGAGCCGTCCCCCGCGGCGGCAACACTCCAGGGGCATGCGACACCGGCGCAGCTGCCGGGCGATGTCGCGGGCTTCACCGGGCGTACCGACCACCTGCGGCGGCTCGACCAACTGCTGCACGTCGAGGACGGCTCGCCCACCGTGGTGATCTCCGCGATCGGCGGCACCGCCGGGGTCGGCAAGACCACCCTCGCCGTGCACTGGGCGCACCGGGCGGCGAAGCACTTCCCCGATGGCCAGCTGTACGTCAACCTGCGCGGATTCGACCCCAGCGGCGCCGCGATGAGCCCGTCCGAAGCGGTACGCGGATTCCTGGACGCGCTGGGCGTACCGCCGCAGCGAATCCCGTCCGACCTCGCGGCGCAGACGGCGCTGTACCGCAGCCTGCTGGCCGGCAAGCGGGTCCTGATCGTGCTCGACAACGCCCGGGACGCGGCGCAGGCCCGCCCGCTGCTGCCGGGCGCGGCCGGCTGTCTGGTGCTGGTCACCAGCCGCAACCGGCTCACCAGCCTGGTCGCCCATCACGGCGCCCACCCGCTCGCGCTGGACCTGCTGTCCCGAGAAGAAGCCCATGATTTTCTGGTACGCCGCCTCGGCGCCGACCGCGTCACGGCGGCACCGGACGCGGTCGACGAGATCGTCGTACGGTGTGCCCGGCTGCCACTAGCGCTCGCCATCGTGGCGGCGCACGCGATGATGCGCCCCGCCCGTCCGCTGGCGACGTTCGCCGCAGAGCTGCGGGAGGCCGGCCTGGCCGCGTTCACCGGCGACGACCTGGTGGTGAATCCGCGCGCGGTGTTCTCGTGGTCGTACCAGGCGTTGAGCGAGGAGGCGGCCCGGCTGTTCCGGCTGCTCGGGCTGCACCCCGGCCCCGAGATCTCCACCGTCGTCGCCGCCAACCTCGCCGGCCACCAGCTCCCGCAGGTACGCCGACTCCTGGACGAGCTCGTCGGCGCCCACCTGGTCACCGAGCCCGTCCCCGGTCGCTACAGCTTCCACGACCTGCTCCGCGCGTACGCCGTCGAGCTGGCCGCCACCCACGACGACCGCCACGCCGCCGCGCTGAGGATGTACGACCACTACCTCGCCACGAGTCACACCGCCGCCGTGCTGACGCTTCCTCAACGGGTGCCGATCGTCATCGAGACCCCGCACCTTGTCGTGCCGTCCCGGCTCGCCAGCGACGATGCGGCCTTGGAGTGGCTGGAGACCGAGTACGCCGCGCTGCTGCGCGTCGTCAGGCAGGCGGCGGACACCGGCTTCGACACTCATGCCTGGCAGCTCGGGTGGAGCCTGCGGGGCATCTGGGGGCGGCGCGGCCTGTGGGCTGACGCGAGCGAGATCCAGTCGCTGTGTCTGGAGGCTGCCGAGCGGCTCGCCGACGGGCACGCGCAGGCCCTGATCCATGTAGGACTGGCGTGGTCGCACGTCCACCTGGGACACCTCGACACGGCCGAGGAACACCAGCGGCAGGCGCTCAAGTTCTTCCACCAGATCGGTGATCCCGCCGCCGAGGCTCAGGCCCACCGAGGTCTGGCGCACTGCCTGGTACGGCGGGGGCGCACCACCGAGGCGTTGCGCCATGTCGAGTTGGCGGTGGAACTGTTTCGAGCCGCAGGACGGTCGCGCGGCCTGGACGGTGCGCTCAACGCGATGGGCTGGTATCACGCGCTGCTCGGCAACTACAGCCAAGCCCTCGGCTGGTGTCAGCAGGCTCTGAAGCTCTGTGAACAGACCGGGGACCGGGACGAGCAGGCGGACACCTGGGACAGCCTCGGCTACATCCATCACCAGTTGGGCGAATGGCGCCGCGCTGTCACCTGCTTCGAACGGTCGCTGGAGCTACGAGAGCCGGACGGGGAACGCTATCTGAAGGCGCAGACATTCGAGCGCCTCGGTGACACCCACTTCGCGTCAGGAGTACACGGTGCAGCGCACGACGCCTGGCAGGCCGCTGTGCGACTGTTTGACGAGCTCGAGCATGGGGACGCGGAGGCCGTACGGGAGAAGCTGGAAACAGCAGCCCGGCCGGCGCCATCGTCGTGACGGCGCCGGCCGGGCGTACCGCCGGCTAGGGCGTGTCCTGTCGATCTTGGTCGAGCGAGACGGGATCCAGGCGGCGTCCGGCAAGGCGCAGGTTCGTCCGGATAC
>JBOGDF010000089.1:0-16601 GCA_050701635.1 Micromonosporaceae bacterium
GTGCGGGCGGGCGCGGGTGGTGCGGGGGCGGGCGCGGCCGGGCGCCGGCCGCGTCCCGGGTCACGACGCGCGGAACGTCTTGCGGTACGTCAGCGGCGCGACGCCGAGCGCGGTACGCATCTGCTGGCGCAGGGTGGCGCCGGTGCCGAGGCCGGTGCGTACCGCGATCTGCTCCACGGTCAGGTCGGTGGTCTCCAGCAGCTCGCGGGCGTACTCGAGCCGTTGCTGGGTCAGCCAGCGCGCCGGCGTCAGCCCGGTCTCGGCCACGAACCGGCGACTGAAGGTCCGTACGCTCATCCGGGCGTGGCGGGCCAGCCCGGCGACGTCCAGCGGCTGGTCGAGGTGCTCCAGCGCCCAGGCGAGGGTGGGCGCGGTGCCGTCGGCGCCCGGGTCGGGCAGGTGCCGCTGGATGAACTGCGCCTGGCCTCCGGCGCGTACCGGGGGCACCACACAGTGGCGGGCCGCCCGGTTGGCGATCTCGCTGCCGAAGTCCTCGCGCACCACGTGCAGGCAGAGGTCGAGCCCGGCGGCGACCCCCGCTGAGCTGAGCACGTCACCGGCGTCGACGTACAGCGCGCCGGGGTCCAGGTCGATCTCGGGGTAGAGCGCACGGAACCGGTCGGCGTGCGACCAGTGGGTGGTGGCGGGCCGGCCGTCGAGCAGCCCGGCGGCGGCGAGCACGAACGCGCCGGTGCAGATCGACATGATCCGGGCGCCGGGCCGGATCGTGCTGAGCGCTTTCGCCAGGTCGGGCGGCAGCTCGCCGCGGTAGACCGGGCCGTCGATGTACGTCCCGGGGATCACCACCGTGTCCGCGTCGGCCAGCGCCTCGGGCCCGGCGTCCGGGATCACCCCGAAGCCGTGGCTGGCGCGTACCGGCTCGGTGGTCAGGCCGCAGACCGTGACCTGGTACATCGGGCGGTCGTCGGGGTCCTTGGCGGCGCCGAAGATCATCGGCGCGATCGTCATGTCGAACCCGACTACCGGGTCCAACGCGAGGACGGCCACCCGGTGCTGCCTGCGTCGCGTCATGCCTGCCTGTGTCGTCGTGGCTGGCTGGGTCATGGCCGAATTCTTTCACATAGTGGCGATCCTGCCACTAGTTGCGGCGTACCGGTTCGGTCAGGATCAGTCTCGTGACCCAACTCGCCGAGCGGCCCGCAGCGGCCCGATCCCGTTCCCACTGGCCCTGGACCGTCGCCGCGGTCGCGTTCGTGATCCTGATCGGCGCCGCCGGCTTCCGGTCCGTACCGAGCGTGCTGATCGACCCGCTGCACCTCGAATTCGGGTGGTCCCGGGCCACCATCGGCGCCGCGGTCTCGCTCAACCTGGTGCTGTTCGGCGTGATCTCGCCGTTCGCCGCCGCGCTGATGGAACGGCTCGGGATGCGGCGCGTGGTGATCGGCGCGCTGCTGCTGATCGCCGCCGGCAGCGGATTGCCGGTGTTCATGACGGCCAGCTGGCAGCTGCTCCTCACCTGGGGCGTCCTGGTCGGGGTCGGCACCGGCTCGATGTCGATGGTCTTCGTGGCGACCGTGGTCAGCCGGTGGTTCGTGGCGCGCCAGGGGCTGGTCAGCGGCGTACTGACCGCGGCGGGGGCGACCGGGCAGCTGGTGTTCCTGCCGCTGGTGGCGCGGCTGGCGACGGCGTACGGCTGGCGTACGGCCTCGCTGGTGGTGGCGGCGTGCGCGCTGGCGGTGGTGCCGGTCGTGGTGCTGCTGCTGCGGGAACACCCGCGCGACGTCGGGGTCACCGCGTACGGGGGCGGGGCGGAGGAGGTGGCGCCAGCGGTGACCGGCGGGCTGGCCGCGCGGGCGTGGACGGCATTGCGGGACGCGGCGCGTACCCGAGCCTTCTGGCTGCTCGCGGGCGGGTTCGCGATCTGCGGGATCTCCACCAACGGCCTGGTCGGTACGCACTTCGTCTCCGCCGCGCACGACCACGGGATGCCGTACACCACCGCCGCCGGGCTGCTCGCCCTGGTGGGCATCTTCGACGTGGCGGGCACCGTACTGTCCGGCTGGCTCACCGACCGGATCCGCCCGCAGCTGCTGCTCGGCGTCTACTACGCCCTGCGCGGCGCTTCGCTGCTGGTGTTGCCACTGCTGTTCGCGCCCCACGTACAACCGAGCATGTGGGTTTTCATCCTGTTCTACGGCCTGGACTGGATCGCCACCGTGCCGCCCACCGTGGCGCTGTGCCGGGCGCACTTCGGGATGTCCGGCCCGATCGTGTTCGGCTGGGTGTTCGCCTCGCACCAGATCGGCGCCGCGCTGGCCGCCGTCGGGGCCGGCGCGATCCGGGACGTGTTCGGCGCATACCACCTGGCGTGGTGGATCGCCGGTGCCCTCTGCATGCTCGCCGCCGCGATGTCGCTCCGCATCCGCTCCGCCCCGGCCGTCAACATTCCCGGATGAGGATCTTCACCCGGTCGGCGGCGGCAAGCACCCGCGGTTCCGCGCTGAGCCTCTGGGCGGTGCGATATGCCGTGTCGCGGTCATCGAAGACCAGTCGGCAGATCACGGTTTCCGGTCGCCGGTGCTCATCCCGTCGGTCGTCCCCGGTACGAACGTTCGTCACGACCACGACATAGCGCTCCTTGCTCACGGCAGCCTCGTCCACACCGGGTAGACCACGGCCCGCCCGGTTGCGGGATGCAGATCGCCGGACCCGTGTTGGGTACGTTCAGCGGCCAGGTGTCTTAGCACCTGTCGCATCAGCGATGCGGCTAAGTCCCACGCGTGGGCGGCCACCTCGCAGCGTGGCCCAAAGACGGGGAATGTGCGTACCGGCAATCGGCCGCATGCACAGACGTCATGGGGCCCGACCTCGTGCCGGCGCATCGACAGCGACGCGGCTTGCACGCATCGCCCCGTCTCGAACAGCACGGCGGGTGCGTCCCACAAGTGCGCAGCATCCGTGCCAGTCGCCGCACGCACCTGTTCATCAGGGGTCGTCGCCATCCGGTACTTCTCCTTGTCGGATTTTCAGATGTGCTAGCAGCGAAGCGATCGGGTTGAAGGCTTGCTGTGTTCACCCAACTGCGGGGGCAGGATGTAGGCCAGCGCCCAGCCGCCAGACCAACAATCCACTGACAGCAACCGGTCGATGAGGTGACCGCGTCATGATCAAGTCCGTCTGCGAGAACTCGTGTGGATCTGGGCTATCGTCAGCACGCCCGGTGTTCACGACGTCACATGCCGATGGACGCAATCACCGGTGAAGCGTCAGATGGCTCGTGGGGGAGTCGCCATGCAGGAGTCGCAGGCTGTAGTGGAGGCACGTTGCGCCCTCGGGCGCCGCCTTGCGGCATGCCGAAAGGCGGCCGGGCACACCCAACACCAGTTGGCTTCACTTGTGCATTACGGGCGCGGGAGCATCGCCAACATCGAGACCGGCAGGCAGCACGCGCCGGCCCGGTTCTGGATCGATGCGGATGAGGCACTCGGCGCGCAAGGTGCGCTGGTTCGCACGAGCGAGAACCTCGAGGCGTTGATCCGCCGTGACCTGGTTGCCAGGCCACCGCTCGCCGGTACGCGCCCGGATAGGCGCAGCTGGCGGCGCAGAGCGCTCGCGGCCCGCCGCGCCGCTGCCGGACACTCGCAGCATTCGCTCGCGGAGACCCTTGGCGTTGAGCGCTCCACGGTCGCCCGGTGGGAAAGCGGCGTGGCAACCCCGCAGCCGTGGGTACGCCCGAGGTTGTCTCAAGCCCTCGGGGTGAGCGTGCAGGCGTTGGGGCATCTGCTCGCCAGCCCGGACGACGTTGGTGGCTTACCGACTGTCTCGCTCTTGTCGGAGGGCGGCACGCCGGCGGGATCCAGTCCCGTTGGAGCGACGCGGCAGTCAGACGTGATCGCGACGCAGTTGCCGTCCCTGCGCCTCGTCCTCGATGCGCATGAGCTCCCACCGGACGGGCCAGTCCGGCCGCTCGGGGAGCTTCAGAAGATCGTCGCCACGGTCGTCAGTAGGCGCCTGCACTCGAACTACGTCGCGTTGGTCTTCGAATTACCGACGCTGCTGGCTGAATTGATGCGAGCGCTGCATCAGCGACGAGATAGCCAACGTCGCGTTGTGGCACGACTGCTGATGCAGGCGTACCGGGCTGCCGACGCCATTGCCGACAAGTTCGGGTACTACGACCTCTCTGCCCGGATCATCGACCGACTGCAGTGGGCGGCCAACGAAACCCACGACAGTCTGTTGGTCGCCACGGCCGCATACGTACGCACCGAAACGTTCTTCGCCAACGGCGACTTGGAGACCGGCCGGCGCATGCTTGAGCGGGCGGCGTCGGCGCTTGTGCCTGATGCTTCGATCAGGGCCTCTGCCACGTACGGTTCTCTTCACATGCGCGCAGCGGTGTCTGCGGCACGGGCAGGAGATCCCGTCCGGGCGCGCGATCACCTTAGGGAAGCGGCCAGGTTCGCCCGGCACACGCACGAAGGGGTCTATCTTGGGACCGCCTTCGGGCCCGCTTCGGTGAGAATTCACCAGCTTTCGCTCGCGGTCGAACTGGGCGATGTCGGCGCGGCGTTGCACACCGCCGCCGGATGGGCTCCGCCGAAGAACACGCCGGCAGAGCGACGGTCACACTTCTATGTGGACCTTGCCAGGGCTTGTCTCGCCGCTGGCCGCCTCGATGCAACGCTTGACTCACTGATGGCGGCGAAGTCCACCGCCCCTGAGCACATACAGGGTCATCCACAGGTTCGTTACATGGTGCGCCGGCTGCGGCAATCAGGAGTCGTGCGCAGCTCACGACTCACTGACCTCGCAGGATTCGTTCGTCTTGCTGAAGCCGCCAGCTAGTGTCCTGGGCCAGAGATTGGTTGATGAAGTCCGGTGTCCAGGTGGTGCGTCGCAAGGCGGAGGAGGAGCCAATACCGGTGTTGTATTGGCGACGACGACAACGCCGCGAGGCGCCGCCTGGGCGCCGGACTTCGCAAGCGAATCTCTGGCGCAGGGCACTAGCCAGGTGGCCGCACGAGACCGGCGAGTTCGGTCAATGAGGTGACAACCCAGTCGGCGTGCTTTTTCACCAACGGATCGTCGGCCCACAGGTAGCCCCATGGCCCGCGCTTGATCAGCGCCGTGCGGAAGCCCGCCACGGTGGCCGGAATCAAGTCATTGTCACGGTGATCGCCCACGTAGAGCGTCTCCTGACGTGGGCCCGGGGCGAGGGCTGCCACTCGGTCGAAGAACTCCGGTGCGGGCTTGGCAACGCCCCATTCGCCGGAGGTCGCGACGGCATTGCACGGTAGGTCCAGGGCGCGCAGCAGCGAGGCTGCCTTTGCGGTCTGATTGCCGGCGATGCCGACCCAGACGCCGCGTTGGCGAAGCGCGGCAAGGCCCTGCCGCACGTCTGGATATAGATCGGCCTCCTCGATCTGTTCACCACGACCGGCTGCCTCACGTTTCTGCCGCTCGACTTCCAAGTCGAAACCTGGCCGGAAGTACTGAAACGTCTCGGCGTTGTTCCGTCCCTCTGCTGTTACCGCGCCGAGCAACGCGGAGAACGTGTGCCGTGGAACCTCGATCCAGTCGGCCCACGCCGCCCACTCGCGAGTGTCGTCGAGCAGCGTCTCACCGATGTCGAAGACGACGGAACGGATCATCGCCGAGCCCCCTTCCCGAGGTCACCATGCGGCGTCGTGAGACATAGCGAGCCTAGCCAGGGCTTCGTTGTAGCAGTAATGAGGCAGTTCGGCAGAGTTACTTGACAGCCCAGAGCAAGCGCAACGCGGAGGCGGACGCGAGCCGTCATGTCTCGAGGGATCCGCTCTGCTCTGGTGTCATGGAACGAAACGGGCCCAATCATTGAGGAGTGACTCCGTGGGGCGAGTTGACTACTACGACGATCCGGCGGCGCCGGCAGCCAACTCGCTGGTGCCAGGCGTGTCAGCGGTGGTCCCTCACGACGGCGCGGTGCTGTTGCACCGGCGGCGCGACAACGACCTCTGGGCGCTGCCGGGCGTGCGATGGAGATCGGCGAGAGCGTGACGCAGGCGGTCGTACGCGAGGTCCGGGAGGAGACCGGATTCAGCGTCGAGCCGGTACGGCTGGTCGGCATCTACTCCGACCCCAGGCACGTGTTCGCCTACGACGACGGCGAAGTCCGGCAGGAGTTCTCGATCTGTTTCGCGTGTGAGATCCGGGACGGCGAGCTCAGGGCGAGCGACGAGTCCCACGAAGTCGCTTTCGTACCCCTGGACGAGCTGGTCCGGCTGCCGATGCACCCGTCGATCCGGCTCCGCCTCGACCACTTCAACGCGGGGCCGCACCCGCCACACATATCGTGATCCGTATGCGGTTTCTGCTGAACGTCATCTGGCTGGTCTTCGGTGGCTTCTTCATGGCCCTCGGGTACGCCTTCGCGGGCCTGATCTGCTTCGTGCTGATCGTGACCATCCCGTTCGGGGTGGCGGCGTTCCGGATGGCGCGGTTCACGCTCTGGCCTTTCGGCCGGGAGCTGATCCGCAAGCCGTCGGCGGGAGCCGGGTCGACGATCGGCAACGTGATCTGGATCGTGGTCGCCGGCTGGTGGCTGGCGCTGGGTCACCTGGCGGCGGCGATCGCGCAGTTCGTCACGATCATCGGGATCCCGCTCGCGCTGGCCAACCTGAAGCTGCTGCCGGTCTCGCTGACTCCGCTCGGCCACGAGATCGTGCCTTCCGACGAGGTCGGCCGGGTCGTGGTCAGCGACTCCGCAGCCCCGGGGCTGAGAGACACCTAGTGCCCGATCCTGGCCCGGGTCCGTGCGGCTGACAGGGCCCGGATCTCCTCGGCCAGGAGTGCTGCGAGCGCGCGGTGGGCGTCTCGGGCCAGGTGTACGCCGTCGCCGCCCACCGAAGCCACCGATGCCGCGTCGGCGTACGCCACGCCCCGCCGGCTGGCCACCGCCCGCAGCTGCTCCGCGATCCGCCGTGACGCCGCAGCCGACGTGCTGTCGTACAGGTCGCCGCAGACCCGCGCGAAGTCGGGTCGGGTGTCGTCGACGGGGGTGGGGCTGATCAGCAGCACCGCCGGCGGTCCCCCGTCCTGGCTGGCCGCCTCGGTCTCGATCACGTCGACGTACCGGTCGAGTGCGGAGGCGATCTCGGCGGGTGACTGGCGGAACTCGATCTTCACGTCGTTGGTGCCGAGCATCACGACCACGACATCGAGCGGATTATGGCTGCGTACGCAGGGCAGCAGGTAGTTCAGCCCGTTGCGGCCGGGTCGATCCGGGTCGGCGTGATCCACCGCCGTGGTACGCCCACCCATGCCCTCCTCGATGACGTCGTACCCGGCGCCGAGCAGGGTCTGGAGTTGCCCTGTCCACCGGACGTCGACCGGCCAGCGGCGCAGCCCGACCTCCTCGGAGGGGCAGCCGAAGGTGTTGGAGTCGCCGTAGCACAGCACGCGGAGGGCAGCCGGATTCGTGAGCACCGGCCGATGCTAGCCCGGGCATCGGGCGCTGTCGGTCGGGCGGACGCACCGACCGATAGGCTGCCCGGACAGGCCCCGCGAGCTGGAGGTACGCAGGTGGGAGAGTTCGTCCGCTTCGAAGCCGACCCTGAGGGCGTCGCCGGGATCGGCGTGATCCGGCTGGAACGGCCGCCGATGAACGCGCTGAACCGCCAGGTCCAGGAGGAGCTGCGGGCTGCCGCCGCCGAGGCCACGGCCAGCGAAGCCAGAGCCATCGTGGTGTACGGAGGCGAGAAGGTCTTCGCCGCCGGCGCCGACATCAAAGAGATGGCGGACATGTCGTACACCGACATGGTGGCCCGGGCCGGAGCGCTCTCCAGCGCGTTCGACGCGATCGCGAAGATCCCGGTGCCGGTGATCGCCGCGATCACCGGGTACGCACTCGGCGGCGGCTGCGAGCTGGCGCTCGCCTGCGACCTGCGGATCGTGGCCGACAACGCCAAGCTCGGACAGCCCGAGATCAAGCTCGGCATCATCCCGGGCGCCGGCGGTACGCAGAGGCTGTCCCGCCTCGTCGGGCCGTCGAAGGCGAAGGACATCATCTTCACCGGCCGGTTCGTCGAGGCCGAGGAGGCCGCCCGGATCGGGCTGGCGGATCAGGTGGTCCCGGCCGCCGAGGTCTACCCCGCCGCCATCGAGTACGCCAAGCAGTTCGCCGAGGGGCCGGCGCAGGCGCTGCGTGCGGCGAAGACCGCGATCGACGGCGGTCTCGCGGTCGACCTGGCGAGCGGGCTGGCGTTGGAGAGCCACCTGTTCGCGGGGCTGTTCGCCACCGAGGACCGCCAGATCGGCATGGACGCGTTCGTCGCGAAGCAGCCGCCGAAGTTCACCGGAAAGTAGGGCGCATGGCAACCAACCCGGGCTGGGACGAGGTCGAGGCGGCGCGCAGCGACCCGAAGCAGGCGAACATCCTCTACCACGACTGGGAAGCCGACACGTACGACGAGAAGTGGTCGATCTCGTACGACGAGCGGTGCATCGCGTACGCCCGGGACCGGTTCGCGTACGTCGCGGGGGAGGACGGCTGGCCGTACCCGACCGCGCTGGAGCTGGGCTGCGGCACCGGCTTCTTCATGATCAACCTGATGCAGGCGGGTGTGATCAAGCAGGGCTCCGTCACCGACATCTCCCCGAAGATGGTCGAGGTGGCCCAGCGCAACGCGGCGGGGCTGGGGCTCGAGCTGGAGGGCCGGGCGGCGGACGCGGAGCGGATCCCGTACCACGACAACTCATTTGATCTTGTGGTGGGCCACGCGGTGCTGCACCACATCCCCGACATCGAAGCGGCGATGCGCGAGGTGCTGCGGGTGCTCAAGCCAGGCGGCCGGTTCGTCTTCGCCGGCGACCCGACCCGGATCGGCGACTGGTACGCCCGCCGGCTCGGCCGGCTCACCTGGTGGGCCACCACCAACGTCACGAAGCTGCCCGGGCTGACCGCGTGGCGCAAGCCGCAGGAACAGCTCGACGAGTCGAGCGCGGCCGCCGCCCTGGAGGCCGTCGTCGACCTGCACACCTTCGTGCCGTCCGAGCTGCGCGACACCGCACGGCGCGCGGGCGCGGCGCAGGTCGAGGTGAAGACCGAGGAGCTGACCGCGGCGCTGTTCGGCTGGCCGGTACGCACCTTCGAGTCGGCGGTGCCCGAACAGCGGCTCGGCTTCGGCTGGCGGATGTTCGCCTACCGCGCGTGGCAGGCGCTGTCCGCCGTGGACGGCGCGGTGCTGCGCCACGTACTGCCCCGGGACATCTTCTACAACGTCCTGGTCACCGGTACCAAACCCATCGCATAGGACACCCGAACGGCCGATTGTCCGGTGTACGCCCGGTCAGGTGTGATGGGCGGCGATTCGCCCATCGCTCGCCCATCACGGGGGTACGTCCATGCGCCAGTCCTTCGCGCGCCGCTTCGTCCTTGCGGCTGCCATCGTCGTGTTCTCCTCGGCTGGTGCCGTCCTGGTGGCGCAGGCAGGTGACTTCGTCCAGCCCAACGACAGCGACTTCGACTGCGACGGCGTACGCGACTCGGTGTCGGCGGACACCAGCGCGACTGTCAATGGTGATCCGGGTGCCGGTGCGGTCACCGTGACGATGAGCAGCGCCGGCAGGTTGGTTATCACACAGGACACCGAAGGAGTACCAGGTGTCGCCGAGCCCCGAGACGGATTCGGCTGGGCCTACGCGGCGTACGACCGGAACAAGGACGGCTGCGACGACCTGGTGATCGGGGCTCCATTCGAGGACGCCGGCCCGACCAAGGACACGGGCATCGCCTACCTCATTCCTGGCTCGTCAGCGGCCGGGCTCGCGACCGCACAGACGAAGGTGCTTGAGCAGGGCTCAGGCGGCTTACCCGGTGTTCCCGAGGCCGGCGACTTGTTCGGCTCCATGATGGCGGCCGGGGCGACCAGCACGGGCATTCCGTTTCTGATCATTGGCGCTTCGGGCGAGAGCCGGGGCTCGATCAGGGAGTCCGGCGTCATCTACTACATCCGGCCCGACGTAGTCGCCGCCTTTGACCAGAGCCTGCGGGGTCTCGCGACTGACCCGTGGTACGGCGAGGACTTCGGCTCGACGATCGCGGCCTCCGACCGGCATTTCGCCGTCAGCGCACCGGGCGAGCAGGTAGACCAGGGCAGCGATGGGCTGGTTCACGTGTTCAGCCACACGCTCTTCGAGGGTCGCCCGAAGCCGATCGCCAATATCAGCCAGAATTCGCCGGGCATCTCGGGTGTCGCGGAGGCTGAAGACTACTTTGGTGACGCGTTGTCTGTGCTCCCGTACCAGCCGTCGAGCAGCAGCGCGGTAGGCGCGCTGGTTGCGGTGGGAAGCCCGGGCGAAGACATCGGCAGCGTGGATCGGGCCGGGATGTCGCATCTGATCTATGTGTCGGCAACCGGCGGCGTGAGCGAGTTGCTGGCCGTCAACCAGGGCACTTCGGGCGTGTCGAGCTCGCCAGAGCCGTGGGACGTGTTCGGGAGCGCCACAGTGCTGGCCAACCTCGACCCGACCGCCAAGGCTGCGACTCCCCAGACCGCGGTCTGGGTGGTCGGTGTGCCGGGTGAGAGCACCCACTACACATACAGGGGTGCGGTGCACGTGTTCCGCCCCGGCTGGCGGCCCGGTCAGAATGACATCACGGTGGATCCAGGTGAGTACGGGCTCCGTTCCGACCCGAGCTACGCGCCGATCTGGATACGTGCCACATCGGGCCACTTCCAGCTCGCTTCCAACGGGTCCTCGGATGTGATGGAGTGCAACTGGGTGCCATGGGCCAACATCCTCAACGGCGCGTCCGAGCCGGTGCTGGTCAAGCCCGACGACTGCGGGCGGCACTGACCCGGGCAGGATTGCGTACCGCAATCTGGGGGAAACAACAGCGCGGGAGGGTAGAGCGGCACGGGCCTGGCGAGAGGGGCTGACGATGCTGCTGCAGGTACGGGTTCGACTGGCCGACCGCCCGGGTTCGCTGGGGCGGGTGACCTGGCTGCTCGGCGCGCTCGGGGTGGACATCCAGCAGGTGGTGGTGCTGGGTCGGGAGAGTGGGCGCGCGGTCGACGACTTCACCGTACGGTTGCCGGGGTCGGTGTCCCGGGAGCGGATGATCGCCACCCTGGAGGACGTGCCGGGCGTGCTGGTGGACGGGGTGTGGCCGGCGGCGGCCGCACTGGGGGCGTCGTCGGACGTGGCGGTGCTGGGGCAGCTCGCGGCGGATCCGGAACGTGGGCTGGCGATCCTGGTGGACGCGTCGCCGCGCCTGTTCGGGGCGCACTGGGCGGCGCTGGCGTCCGGCACCGGGGTGCTGCACGCCAGCGTGGACGCGCCGGCCGAGGTGCTGGTGCCGGAGCCGGTGCGGGCGCGGGCGTACCGGTCCGACGACGGCCGCCACCAGTACGCGATGGCGCCGTTCGGTGTCGACGCCGGGCTGGTGCTGGTGGTGGCGCGGGCCGACGCGCCCGGCTTCCACGTGGCCGAGGTGGACCGGCTGATCGAGCTGGTCAACGCCGCTCAGGTGGTGCTCGCCGACCACACCGCCGCCCTCACCTCCGCCGCACACCCCGTCTCGTAACCCCCCCGCCCCCGCCTCCGCGCCGGGCGCTCCCGGGTCGCGCCCGCGTCGCGGTCGGTGGGCCTTGAAGATCGCTGTCTGGGGAACGGAACGGCGAGCCGCGGCTGCGATTCGTACCCGAAACGATGATCTTGGGATTTGCGGGTGACTGGCGGCGGCCGCGCCGGCACGGGCCGGGCGTGTACGTTGACGGCCATGCGGTACAGCCCCCGGCGGGACGCCCGGCGCGCGCGGTTCCTCACGCTCGCGTCGCTGCGCTGGATGCTGCGGCACCGCGCGTACACCCCGTGGTATCTGGTGCGCTACTGGCGGCTGGCCCGGCTGCTGCTCACCCAACCGGGAGTGGTCTGCGAGGGGTTGATCTTCCTCGACAAGGGCACCGAGATCCAGGCGCGTACCGGGTACGGCCGGGTCTTCATCGGCGCCTGGACCCACGTCGGGCGGGGCGCCGCGATCCGGGCCCACGAGGGGACGCTGCGGGTCGGCGCCAAGTCGATCATCGGGCGCGACACCACGATCAACGCGTACCTCGACGTGGAGCTCGGGGAGGCGGCGCTGCTCGCCGACCGGGTCTACATCTCCGACTTCGACCACAAGGCCGACGACCTGACCGTCCCGATCAAGGACCAGGGGATCCTGAAAACCCCGGTGCGGATCGGTCGCGACGTCTGGATCGGCACCAAGGCCACGGTCACCCGGGGGGTACGCATCGGCCCCGGCAGCATCGTCGGCGCCAACGCGGTGGTGACCCGGGACGTGCTGCCGTACTCGGTGGTGGGCGGCGTACCGGCCAGGTTCATCAAGAGGCGCGAGCCGGCGAAGCCGAAGCCGGTGCGGGTCCGGGCGGTGACCAACGGCGCCCGAGCAGCGACGAGGAGCAGCCGGTGACGGAGACGATCGACGGTCACGGCGGTGACCTCGCTCTGGCGGTGCTACGGGGGTACGGCGTCGAAGAGCTGTTCACGCTCTCCGGCGGCCACGTGTTCCCGCTGTACGACGCGGCGCACCGTACCGGGGTGAGGCTGCTCGACGTACGGCACGAGCAGACCGCGGTGTTCGCCGCGGAGGCGGTGGCGAAGCTGCGGCAGCGACCCGGGCTGGCGGTGCTCACCGCCGGTCCGGGGGTCACCAACGGGGTCTCCGCGATCACCAGCGCCCACTTCAACGGCTCCCCGGTGGTGGTGCTCGGCGGACGCGCGCCGCAGTGGCGCTGGGGCGCGGGCAGCCTGCAGGAGCTGGACCACGTACCGATCGTGGAGTCGGTCACCAAGCACGCCGCGACGGTGACCGCCACCGACGCGATCCCGGCGGAGGTGACGGCCGCGGTGACCGCCGCGCTCACCCCGCACCGCGGCCCGGTGTTCCTCGACTTCCCGCTCGACGTGATCTTCTCGCAGGCCTCGGTCGCGGTGCCGGTGCCGGCGCCGTCGCCGCTCCCGGTGCTGGCGCCGGACCCCGACGAGCTGGCGAAGGCCGGTGCGCTGATCGGGCGCGCCGAACGACCCATGATCATCGCGGGCTCGGACGTGCTCACCGGCGGCGCCGTCGCCGCGCTGCGGGAGTGTGCCGAGTCGCTGCGGATCCCGGTGTACGCCAACGGCATGGGCCGCGGCTGCCTGCCGCCGTCGCACGAGCTGGCGTTCTCGCGCAGCCGGCGCGCCGCGTTGAAAGCCGCCGACGTGGTGGTCGTGGTCGGCACCCCGCTGGACTTCCGGCTGGGGTTCGGTGATTTCGGTGAGGCCCAGGTGGTGCACGTGGTGGACGCTGTCTCCCAGCGTGCCGGCCATGTGGCGGTCGCAGCGGCACCTACCGGCGATCTGCGGGCGACCCTGGAGGCGCTCGCGGACTACGCCGGCGAGCGGGTCGACCACACCGACTGGGTTTCGCAGCTTCGCGCCGCCGAGGACGCCGCCCGGGAGGCCGAGCGGGACGCCCTGGAAGCCGACACCGACCCGATCAAACCATCCCGGGTGTACGGCGAGCTGCGCCGCGCACTCGACCCGGACGCGGTGGTGATCGGCGACGGCGGCGACTTCGTCTCGTACGCGGGGAAGTACCTCGACCCGGGCGCGCCCGGCTGCTGGCTGGACCCGGGCCCGTACGGCTGTCTCGGCACCGGCCTCGGGTACGCCATGGGCGCCCGTACCGTCTACCCGGACCGGCAGCTGGTGCTGCTGCTCGGCGACGGCGCCGCGGGCTTCTCGCTGATGGACGCCGAGTCGCTCGCGCGGCAGCGGCTGCCGGTGGTGATCGTGGTCGGCAACAACGGCATCTGGGGTCTGGAAAAGCACCCGATGAAGGCGCTGTACGGCTACGACGTCGCCGCCGACCTGCAACCCGGACTGCGGTACGACGACGTGGTGACCGCGCTCGGCGGCGCCGGCGAGACCGTCTCCAAGCCAGGCGACCTGGGCGCCGCGCTGCAACGCGCCTTCGACGCCGACGTGCCCTACCTGGTGAACGTCCTCACCGACCCCGCCGACGCGTACCCCCGCTCCTCCAACCTGGCCTGAGCGCCCTGGTTCATGATCATGGGGCCCTTGATGCAGTCATGACTGCATCAAGGGCCCCATGATCATGGTGGCGGCGTGGCGGTTACAGCGGGTTGGGGACGTTGGGGGCGGTGGCTAGGGGCTTGCCGGCGATCCGGAGCATCTTCGCGATCGAGGTGCCGGCGATCACGCCGGGCACGTACGGGCCGCCCACCACCAGGTGGGTGAGGTCGCCCGCGGCCTGGCCGTTGAGCAGGCGTACCGGGGAGCCGGAGTCGCCGGGTGCCGCGGCGCCGTCCCAGGCGAACGCGTCGCTGCCGCTGTTCTCGCCGGGGCCGCGGTAGACCACCACGCCGGCGCGCGGCGTACCGCCGGTGCCGATCACCAGGCCGTGGCCGGTGTGCTCGCAGACGTCGCCGAACTTCGGCGAGCCGGCGCCGGTCGGTCCGCCGAAGTGCGCCATCGACGGCCGTACGTGCTGCTGCATCGCCGGGTAGATCCCGATCAGCGCGAAGTCGTTGCCGATGCCGCCGTCGACGCTCTTGAGCGTCTTGCCGATGGTCATCAGGATGCCGGGGGCGGCGATGATGGTGACCACGTCACCGACCTCGGCGCAGTGGCCGGCGGTGCCGATGTAGTAGTTGCCCGGGCTGCCGAACACGAAGTTGGCGGTACAGCCGGCCGGCTCCAGGATCCACGCGCCCGGACGGATCCCGGTGAACGCCAGCCCGCTGGTCGGGTAGTTCACACCCTCCGGGATCGGTACGCCCTCGCCGCGCTCGGCGGCGGCGTGTGCCTTCGCCGCGAGCTCATCGGTGTACCACGACGGGGTCGGCTTCATCAGCTCGGTGACGGTCGCGCCGGCGAACGGGTCGACCGCGCCGATGCTGGCGGTCGAGGTCGCGCCCTGAGCCGCACCGGCGGTCACCAGGAGGGCGCCCGCGGCGGCGAGCGTCAGGAGGGTACGCCTGAAAGTCATCGCTTTCTCCGTACGGTCGCAGGCAGCGCGTCACGCGGCTCGGTGCCCCCGACACGGACGTATCTGCCCGATTGATTGATTCTTACTGATTTCGCGCAATCGAGGTCATTCATTACGGCCGGTTCCACCCTTGGGGGATTTCACGACCACGGCCGGGGCCCCGCGACCACGGCCGGGCTACGCGACCAGGGCGGGGGCTACGGAGCCGCGGCCTCGCCGGTGAGCAGGTTGCCCTGTGGCACCACGATCTGCGGCGGGCCGCCGCCGGCGGCGACCCGGGTCGACAGGTCACGCTCGTCGGCGACCGCCCGCCGGTACGCGGCGACGGTACGGTCCGCGATCCCGGCCCAGCCGTACTCCCGTACCACCAGGGAGCGGGCGGCGCGGGCGATCCGGCGGGCGTACACCTCGTCGGAGAGGAGTGTGTCGACCGCCGTGGCGAGCGCGGCGGGCTTGCCGGCGGGGAAGGTGACACCGGTGGCGCCGGCGTCCACGAACTCGGTCAGCCCGCCGGTGGCGGCCGCGGCGACTGGCGTGCCGGCGGCGGCCGCTTCCAGCGCGATCATGCCGAACGGCTCGTACCGGCTGGGCGCCACCAGGCAGTCGGCGGC
The DNA here is from genome assembly GCA_050701635.1 of Micromonosporaceae bacterium. GTDB lineage: Bacteria > Actinomycetota > Actinomycetes > Mycobacteriales > Micromonosporaceae > WHSM01. The sequence continues at coordinate 15,613 of JBOGDF010000089.1, forward strand.
GGCCAGCAGCGCGGGCAGCTCCCCGTCGCCGAGGAACCCGGTGAAGCTGACGGTACGGCGGATCCGCCGGCGCCGTGCCAGCTGCTCCAGCGCCTCCCGGTGCGGCCCGTCGCCGGCGATCACCACCCGCAGCCCGGGATGGCGTTCCCGCAGCACCGGTACGGCGCGCAGCAGATCCTGCACGCCCTTCTCGTACACCAGGCGGCCGGCGTACACCAGGAGCGGGCCGTCGGCGGCGTACCGGGCGCGGGCGGTGGCGACGGCCCGGGCGGACGGCCGCCACGCCGCGGGGCGTACGCCGTTCGGGATCACCGCGACCTTGCCGCGGGGCAGCTCGAACAGCCGGCTCACCTCCCACCGCATGTACGCCGAGCACACCAGCACCCGGCGCGCCTCGTACGTCAACCACCACTCGACGGAGTGGATGCAGCGGTTGGTCTCCTCCGGCAGCCAGCCGGAGTGCCGCCCTGCCTCGGTGGCGTGCACCGTCGCCACCAGCGGTACGCCGAGCGCGTGCTTGAGCGTGACCGCGGCGTGGGTGACCAGCCAGTCGTGGGCGTGCACCACGTCGTACGTGCCGCCGGCGTCCAGCGCCGCCCGGGTCAGCGCGTGGTTGAACGCCATGGTCCAGGCGAGCAGCGTGGAGTTGGTGAGCGGGAAGAGCGGCGGGTCCTCGGGGGCGCGGATCACCCGTACCCCCTCGAGGTCTTCTTCGAGCGGGGCACCGTCGCCGTGGCGGGTGACCACGGTGACCTGGTGACCGGCCGCCGCCAGCGAGGTGGCCAGCGCGTGGACGTGACGGCCGAGCCCGCCGACCATCACCGGCGGGTACTCCCAGGACAGCATCAGAACGCGCACAAAGCGCGATTCTGTCAGAAGCTACCCGCCGGTACCGTTCTTGCGGTCGTTGTCCTTGCTCTCCGGCTCGGTCGCCTCGTGCTCCGGCGGCGCGGCGCCGGGCGGCTCAGCGGGGCCGGGCGGCTCGGCCC
>JBOGDF010000090.1:0-16487 GCA_050701635.1 Micromonosporaceae bacterium
GCGTCAGCCCGCCACCGGGCGCCAGCGGGAGCGCATCGGTGCCGCAGTCGCCGTACTCGGCGGCGCCGGCGCACCAGACGTCGCCCGAGTCGGCGTACCCGGCCACGCCGCCGGCGTACGGTCAGTCGCCGTATCCGCAGGGGCAGCAGCCGGGCGGCAGGCACGGCTGACGGTTCGGCGTACGCTCCGATGACACCCGCTCCACCCGCGTCCGGCGGCGCGGGACACCGACCGTGGGTAGGTGATGACTGCGATGACCGACACGCCACCGGTCCCGGGCGGCGAGCCCGCCCGCCGCCGCAAGAGCCGCCGGGAGAAGATCCACGAGGAGATCGCCCGCAACCGTGCCGGCGACTACACGGTGCCCACCTGGGTGCTGTTCCTGGCGTTGGTCGCGATGGTCGGCGGACTGGTGCTGATCGTCGTACTGTCCCGGTGACCCCGGCGCGGACCGCTCAGAGCTGAACGTTGAGCGCGTCCCGCCGGCGCCGTAAGAACGCCTGTTCGGCGGCGTTGTCGGTACGTTCGATCGCCGCGGCGTACGCCGTCGCCGCCTCGGCGTCGCGTCCCAGCCGGCGCAGCAGGTCGGCGCGGATCGCGTGGAACAGGTGGTAGCGCTCCAGCGCCAGCTCGTCCACCAGCAGCAACGCCGCAGCGGGTCCCTCCAGCTCCGCGATCGCCACCGCCCGGTGCAGCGCGGTCACCGGGTTCGGGGCGATGGCGAGCAGGTGGTTGTACAGGGTCAGGATCTGGCGCCAGTCGGTATCGGCCACCGACGGTGCGTCGCTGTGCACCGCGCTGATCGCCGCCTGGAGCTGGTACGGACCGGGCTGGTCGCGGCGGACGCAGCGGCGTACCAACTCCTGGCCTTCGGTGATCAGCTCCCGGTCCCAGGCGGTGCGGTCCTGGTCGGCGAGCAGCACCAGCTCACCGTCGACGCCGGTACGCGTCGCCCGGCGGGACTCAGTCAGCAGCATCAGCGCGAGCAGGCCGGTCGCTTCCGGCTCGTCGGGCATCAGCTCGGTGACCAGCCGCCCCAGCCGGATCGCCTCCCGGCACAGGTCTTCCCGGATCAGCGCGTCGCCGGAGCTGGCGGCGTACCCCTCGTTGAAGATCAGGTAGATCACCGCCAGCACCGCCGTGACCCGCTCCGGCAGGTCCGCCTCGTACGGCACCCGGTACGGGATCCGCGCGTCGCGGATCTTGCCCTTCGCGCGTACCAACCGCTGGGCCATGGTGGGCTCGGGGACCAGGAAGGCGCGCGCGATCTCGGCGGTGGACAGGCCCCCCAGCAGCCGCAACGTGAGCGCGACCCGGGCGGCGGGGGCGAGCGCGGGGTGGCAGCAGGTGAAGATCAGGCGCAGCCGGTCGTCCTGCACAGCGCCCTCCTCTTCCGGTACGTCAGGGGTCTGCAGCAGCGCCGCCTGGGCGTGCCGGTGCTGGCGGGAAGCCTCCCGCCGGAGCTTGTCGATCGCCCGGTTGCGGGCGGTGGTGATGATCCAGCCGGCGGGGCTGGGGGGCAGCCCCGCCGACGGCCAGCGCTGTACCGCCGCGGTGAACGCGTCCTGAACCGCCTCCTCGGCGACGTCGATGTCGCCGAAGACCCGGACCAGTACGGAGACCGCGCGCCCGTACTCGGCGCGGAACACCTGCGCGATCTCCGCGGCGGACAGCGGATCGGGCATCACCAGAAGGGGCGCAGCTCGATCGGCAGCGTGCTGGCGGCGGCGTACTTGCGGCCCCACTCCAGCGCGGCGTCGAGGTCGGGGGCTTCGATGATGGTGAAGCCGCCGAGATACTCCTTGCCTTCGATGTAGGGCCCGTCGGTGACGAGCACGTCGTCGCCCTTGGCGTGCAGCACGGTGGCGGTGCTCTGCGGGTGCAGCCCGCCGGAGAACACGAACGCGCCGGCGTCCTTCATCTCCTGCTCCAGCGCACCCAGCGCCGCCATGATCGGGTCGAGGATCTCCGGCGGGGGCGGCTCGCCGTCGGGCTGGTACATGGCCAACAGGTACTTCGTCATCGCGATTCCTCCTCGTAGCGGACGTTACGGTCGGACCGGTTCATCTGCTACACGAACGGCTGCACACCCGATCGACACCGCCGCCGAACTATTTTCCGAGCAGTCCGGCGGCGTACCGGCCCGCGGCGGCGGCGGCCAGGAAGTACGCGGTGTCGGCGTCCAGCCCCCGTCCCATCGTGGACAACCTCACCGGCAGCTTGGTGAGCGCGTCGTACAGACCATCCGTGGGTACGCGGACCAGCCGGTGCCGTGCCGCCAGCGGCGCCAGCGCGGCATCCACCTCGGCGGCCAGCGACGGCTCCAGTGGCACCGGCACCACCAGCTCGGCCGCCGCCAGCGCCACCCTCCCGTACGCCGTCAGGCTGTGATGCGACACTCCGCGGTGCCGGGGACGCGGGTCGGCGTCGGAGATCCGCAGCGACCCGACGGGCCGTCCGCCGAGCGCCGCGACCGCGTTCACGGCTTCGCCGACCTCGACCCCGGAGAAGCCCCACGGCGTACCGGTGCCGAGGTTTCCCGGGCCCTGCGCCACGATCGCCACGTCGGCGTGCAGCGCGTGCCGAGCCGCCAGCAGTCCGGTGTGTACGTTGGTCGCCTCCAGCTCCCCGCCGAACGCCTGCCCGGCGGTCACGGTGCCCGCCAGCCGGTCGCTGAGCTCCGACAGGCTGCGGCTGAACCACGCCGGCAGCGCACCGCCGTCGGTCATCACGTACGCCACCTTCGCCTCGGGCGCGTCCGCCCAGATCCCGGCCAGGATCGCCGGCAGCGCGGAGTGCAGGTCGGCGATCACCACCGGCATGTTCCCGATGTCGTCCGCCGCCTCCAGTGCGGCCCGGTGCGGCGAGTCGTCCTCGTCGGCGGCCAGCACGATCGTCTGCAGCGGCGTGTACCGGGCCTTCACCACGTGCCCGGGCCCGGTCGGATCTTCAGGCAGCCGATCCGGTAGCGCCACCACGAAGGCGTACCCCCCGGTGCCCAGCCCCATCGTCAGCGCACCCACGTTGAGCAGCACGCGGTCGCCGGCAACCGGCTCGCCGACCAGCTCCGGGTACGCCAGCGCGCGTACCTGCCCCAGGTCCGCCACCTCGGCGGTCAGCTCCATCGCGCCGCGCCACGCGCGACCCACCGATACCACAGTTCCCGATCTCCATCGCACCACGCACAGCACCGTAGCGGGTTTCACCGGTGCGGATACCGCGGCAGCCCGGTCGACGCTGCTAGCGTCGGTGGGGTGTCCCGCAGCCGTACCGAACGCCTCGTCAACCTGGTGATCTGCCTGCTGTCCACGCGGCGGTTCCTCACCGCCGCGCAGATCGCCCAGACCGTGCCGGGGTACGAGCACGACCCCTCCGACGTACGGGACCACGAGGCGTTCCAGCGCAAGTTCGAGCGCGACAAGGCGGAGCTGCGCGAGCTCGGCGTACCGCTGGAGACCGGGTCAGCCAGCGTGTTCGACACCGAGCCCGGCTACCGGATCGCCCGCCCCGACTACGCGCTGCCGGATGTCCTGCTGGAGCCGGACGAGGCCGCGGCGGTGGGGATCGCCGGACGGCTGTGGCAGCACGCCGGCCTCGCCTCGGCGGCCTCGTCCGGGCTGCTGAAGCTGCGCGCCGCCGGCGTGGAGGTGGACCACCAGGCCACCCTCGGGATCGAGCCGGTGGTGACGGTGGAGCCGACGTTCTCGCCGCTCACCGGCGCCGCCGCGGACCGGCAGGCGGTCAGCTTCGACTACCGGGCCCCCGAGGCGGACGAGTCGATGACCCGGCGGCTGCAGCCCTGGGGCGTGGTGTGCTGGCGCGGCAAGTGGTATGTGGTCGGCCACGACCTGGACCGTGACGCGGCCCGCTGCTTCCGGCTCTCCCGGATCCAGGGGGCGGTACGCCGGATCGGCCGACGCGGCGCGTACCAGCTGCCCGAGGGCGTCAACCTGATCGACTACGTCGCCAGCTGGTCCGGCCCGCGCGAACACGCCGGGCGGGCCACCGTACGGCTGCGTCCCGGCCGCGCCGCCGGCGTACGCCGCTGGGCCGAGCGGACCGACGACCCGGACGTTGTGGTGCTGCGCTACTCCGACGCCGAGTCGCTCGCCGGTTACCTGCTCGGGTACGGCGCCGACGTGGTCGTGCTCGACCCGCCCGAGGTACGCAAGGCCGTGATCGTGTTGCTGGAGGAGACCGCCGAGCGCTATCCGTCGGTCGAGGGCGTGCCTGCCGAGGAACAGACCGGGGTGGCGCTGCGATGACCGCCAGCGTGGACCGGCTGTCGCGGCTGCTGAATCTGGTGCCGTACCTGCTGGGGCGGCCCGGGATCCGGATCGCGGACGCCGCCGGCGACCTCGGGGTGAGCGAGAAGCAGCTGCGGGACGATCTGGAGCTGCTCTGGGTGTGCGGGCTGCCCGGGTACGGCCCCGGCGACCTGATCGACATGTCGTTCGACGGCGACTCGGTGACGATCACGTACGACGCCGGGATCGACCGTCCGCTCCGGCTGACCCCGGACGAGGCGCTGGCGCTGATCGTGGCGCTGCGGCTGGTCGCCGAGACCCCGGCGCTGCCCAACCGGGGCTCCGTGGAGCGGGCGCTCGCCAAGATCGAGTCGGCCGCGGGAGACGCCGCCGACACCGCCGGCCGGGTCGCCGTACGGCTGCCCGCCAACACCGATCGGCTGGCCGAGGTGCAGGGCGCGGTGGAGCGCGGGAAGGCGCTGCGGATCACGTACTACACGGCGGGGCGGGACGAGACCACCGAGCGGGTGGTGGACCCGATGCGGGTGCTGTTCGCGTCCGGGCGGGCGTACCTGGAGGCGTGGTGCCGGCGCGCTGAGGGCGTACGGCTGTTCCGGCTGGACCGGCTCGACGCGCTCACCGAGCTGGACGAGCCGGCCGCGCCGCCACCGCAGGCGCAGCCCACCGACGTACGCGACGGCGTGTTCACCCCGACCCCGGATCTGCCCCTGGTGACGTTGCGGGTGGGGCGCCACACCCGGTGGATCACCGAGTACTACCCGTGCGAGCACGTGGTGGCCGAGCCGGACGGGCACTGGCAGGTGACGCTGCGGGCGTCGGATCTGCAGTGGGCGCGCCGGCTGGTGCTCGGGCTCGGGCCCAGCGTCGAGGTGGTCGCGCCGGGGGAGCTGGCGGCGGCGATCGGCAACGAGGCGCGATCGGCCCTGGCGGCGTACCGCGGCGATGGGTCGGTTTAGGGTGTTCGACGTGGACACGGTGGTGTGGGGCCTCGAGCTGGTCTGGTGGCTGGTGATCGGGATCGTGCTGCTCGCGCTGGTGCTGCTCGTGCTGGCGATCCTGCCGGTGGTACGCCGGCTACCCGCGCTGCGGCGCGGGGGAGGACGGCTGCACGCCCTGAACGCCGGATTGGAAACCCTGCAGGAACGTTCGGCGGTGTTGCAGCAGCGCTCGGACGAGCTGGCAGCCAAGACCACCGAGATGCAGGCACGGGTGGCGCGTCTCAAGGGCGCACGCACTCGGACATAGCGGACTAATCACGTCACCGCAGGATGTCAGGGACGCCGGGAAGACGCTGGCCGCGCAGACACGTACGATGGGCACCGTCCGTCCCGCCTGGAGGTAGCACGTTATGGGCATGCTGAAGCCGTGGCACATCATCGTTCTGGTGGTCGTGCTCATCCTGCTGTTCGGCGCCAAGCGGCTGCCGGACGCCGCGCGCGGGCTCGGCCGCTCGCTGCGGATCCTCAAGGCCGAGACCAAGAACCTGTCCGAGGACGACGTCGACGCCAAGGCCGACGCGCAGACCACCCGTCAGCCGCTGTCGCCGACGACGATCGAGGGTGAACCGACCGACGCGACGCCGTCGGCCGAGAAGCCGCCCGCCGAGAAGCAGCGCGACCGGTAGCGGCCAGCCGTCATCCTGACCCCGTGAGTCCGCTGATTCGCCGGCGGCGCCAGACGCAGTTCGCCAAGGCCGCCGAAGGCTCCATGACCTTGATGGAGCATCTGCGCGAGCTGCGCAGCCGGCTGTTCAAGGGCTGCCTCGGCATCCTGGTCGGCCTGGTCGTCTCGTTCTACTTCGCCAGCGACATCCTGAAGTTCCTCAACGCTCCGTACTGTGAGTACAAGGCGAACCACGACCGGCTGACCGGTCCGTGCGGCTTCAACGCGACCTCGCCGATCGACATCTTCCTGCTCGACCTGCGGGTCAGCCTGTACGCCGGGCTGATCCTCAGCGCCCCGATCTGGCTCTACCAGCTCTGGGCCTTCATCGCGCCCGGGCTGCACAGCAAGGAACGGCGCTACACGTACTACTTCGTCGCCGCCGCCACGCCGCTGTTCTTCGCCGGCGCCGGGCTGGCGTACGTGGTGGTCGACAAGGGCATGGCGTTCCTGATGGGGCTGGCCAGCTCGTACGACATCCGGCTCGACATCGGCGGCTACTTCAACTTCGTCACCAACATGATCCTGCTGTTCGGGTTCGGTTTCGAGTTCCCGCTCGCGGTGGTGGCGCTCAACCTGGTCGGCATGGCGAGCGCGAAGCGGCTGCTCGGCTGGTGGCGGATCGCGGTGCTGCTGTGCTTCGTGTTCGCCGCGGTGGTGACGCCGACCCCGGACCCGTTCGGGATGACCGCGTTGGCGATCCCGATGAGCGGGCTCTACTTCGCGGCGGTCGGGGTCGCGTTCCTCAACGACCGGCGCCGTGGCAAGCGTGACGAGTACGCCAACCTCTCCGACGACGAGGCGTCCAGCATCGACGACTCCGCCCCGGTCGAGGGCGCTACGCCGATCGAGGATGCCTCGCCGATCGACGAGGTGACCGCGATCGACGATCCGACGCCGATCTCTCCGGCACCGGCGGGCGAGACGGAGCCGCCGAAACCGCCGCGCCGCGACATCAGCGACGACGACATCACGTAGCCGCGGTTAGCCCGGCCTCCGCCAGCGCGGCGGAGGCCGCGGTGACCGCGCGGGCACGGTCCGCCGGCACCAGCCCGATCCGCGTACGCCGGTCCAGCAGGTCCCCGAGGTCCAGCGCGCCCTCGTGGCGTACGGCGTACCGCAGCTCCGCCGGGGTGGTCTCGATGCCGTCGGCGATCGGCCGCAGCTGTGCCGGATCGTCACCGGCTTCGGTGAGTACGGCGGCGGCTTCGCTGCCGTACCGGGCGATCAGCCGGGGCGGCGCGGGCGCGACGATCGGCCCGGCGCCCACCAGCGGCAGCCGGCGGGTACGGCACGGACCCGCGTCCACCCCATGCCGGGCCAGGACGGCGTCCAGCGCGTCCTCGGCCATCCGCCGGTACGTGGTCAACTTGCCGCCGATCACCGTGACCAGGCCGTCCGGCGCCGTGATCACCGCGTGCCGGCGGGACACGTCGGCGGTACGCCCGGCGCCGGTGTCCAGCAGTGGGCGCAGTCCGGCGAAGCCGCCCCGGATGTCGGACCGCGACAGCGGCACCGCGAGCACGGTGTTGACGGTGTCGAGCAGGAAGTCGATCTCGGCCTCGGTGGGTTGCGGCTCGTCGGGGATCGGGCCGGGCGCGTCTTCGTCGGTGAGGCCGACGTACACCCGGCCGCCGGGGGCGGGCAGCGCGAACACGAACCGGCTGCGCGAGCCCGGCACCGGCGCGGTCAGCCCGGCGGTGAGGCCGCCGAACGCCGCCTGGTCGAACACCAGGTGGGAGCCCCGGCTGGGGCGCAGCGCGATCCCGGGCGCCAGCTCGCCGGCCCAGACGCCGGCGGCGTTCACCACGGCGCGTGCGGTCAGGTCGACCCGCTCGCCGGTGAGCTGGTCGCGCAGCACCGCGCCGTCGCCGGTGACCTGCTCGGCGCCGCACCGGGTCAGCACGTACGCCCCATGGGCGGCCGCCGTACGGGCCAGCGCCAGCACCAGCCGGGCGTCGTCGTACAGCTGGCCGTCCCAGCCGAGCAGCCCGCCGCGGAGCCCGTCGGGACGGACCGTCGGCGCGTACCGGCGGGTTTCGGCGGCGGTGATCCGGCGAGAGCGGGGGAGTAGCCGACCCGGGGTGCCGGCGGCGCGCCGCAGCAGGTCCCCGGCGATGTGGCCCGCCCGGATCAGCGGCGCGTCGACGCCGGGCAGCAGCGGGATCAGCTGGGGGAACGGGCGTACCAGATGAGGGGCGGTGTGGCGCATCAGGATGCCGCGCTCCACGGCGCTCTCGTACGCGATCCCGACGCTGCCGGACGCCAGGTAGCGCAGCCCGCCGTGCACCAGCTTGGAGCTCCACCGGCTGGTCCCGTATGCCAGGTCGTGCTTGTCCACCAGCGCCACCGACAGCCCCCGCGACGCCGCGTCGAGCGCGACCCCGGCACCGGTCACGCCCGCCCCGATCACCAGCACGTCGACGGTGCCAGCGACGGCGAGCGCCGCCAGCTCCCGAGCCCGCCGGTCCGCGTTCAGGGAAGCGGCGGGGGAGGCGGCGTGGGAGGCGGTCACGCCGGGTCCGGAGCCAGATAGCGGTCGAGCATCGTACGCAGCTCGGCGTCGAGCCGGTCGTAGTCGTCGGCGCCGGCCATGATCGGCCCGGTGATCGCGAACGAGATCGCGGTGAGCATCAGCGAACGGGCCTGCCAGCGCGGGTCACCGGCCCGGATCGAGCCGTCCGCGTGGCCGGCGCGCAGCCCGGTCTCCACCGCGGCGAGCTGGTCCTCGGTGCTGCTGCCCCGGCGTTCCAGCAGGTACGGCAGCAGAAACTCCGGATCGTGCCGCACGATGGCACGCAGCAGCGGATGCTCCCGGGATCGCGAGACCGCCTCCACCACGCCCGCCACCAGCCGCTCGCGGCCGGAGCCGGAGCCGACGTGGAAGCAGGCGGCGACCATGTCGGCCCACTCCCGGGTGACCAGCGCCCCGATCACCGAGCGCACGTTGGGCCAGCGCCGGTACAGCGTGGCGCGGGAGACCTTTGCCTGCCGCCCGATGTCGGCCATCGTCATGCGGCGCGGTCCGACGGTGAGCAGCAGCTGGTACGCCGCGTCGAGGACCCGCTGTTCGCCGATCGCGTTCGCCGGACCGGCCGCCTTGATACGCTGCGACATCACGTGCTTAAGTGTATCAGCGATGTCCGTACCGAGATCCGAGGCGCCGATGACCGAGTCCGATCTGCCCGTGGTGCAGATGCACCCGTACCGCTGGGGAGACCCGGCGCATCCGTTGACGCTTCCGGAGGTCATCACCACGGCGTTGCAGGGTTTCGGGGTACGCGCACCCGCCGCGCCCGCCGTCCCGGTCGACGACATCACGGTGCCGGATTCCCAGCTCCTGGAGGCCGCGCGCCAAGCCCTGGTAGAAGCGATCGGCGTCGACCACGTCAGCGAAACGCACGCCGACCGGATCGGCCACACCCGCGGCTTTTCCACCCCGGACCTGCTGCGGCTGCGGGCCGGCGACGCCGCCGACGCACCCGACGCGGTGCTGTTCCCCGGCAGCCACGACGACGTACTGGCCGTGCTGACGGCCTGCGCCGCGCACCGGGTCGCGGTGGTCCCGTACGGCGGTGGCACCTCGGTGGTGGGCGGGCTGGCGCCGGCCCGGGAACGCTTCGCCGCCGTGGTCGCGATCGACCTGCGCCGGCTCGACGCGCTGGTCGAGATCGATGCGGAGTCGCGTACCGCCACGCTGCAGGCGGGCGTACGCGGCCCGCGCGCGGAGGAGCTGCTCGCGGCACACGGCTTCACGCTCGGGCACTTCCCGCAGTCGTACGAGGGCGCCACCATCGGCGGATACGCCGCGACCCGCTCCAGCGGCCAGGCCTCCGCCGGGTACGGCAGGTTCGACGAGATGGTGGTCGGGCTGACCCTGGCCACCCCGCGCGGCACCGTCACCCTCGGCACCGCTCCGAAGTCGGCGGCCGGACCGGATCTGCGGCAGCTCGTACTCGGATCGGAGGGCAGTTTCGGCGTGATCACCTCCGTCGTGCTGCGGGTGCGGCCGCGCCCCGAGCTGCGGGTGTATGACGGATGGCGGTTCCCGGACTTCGCCACCGGCGCCGCCGCGCTGCGCCGGCTGGAGCAGGACGGCCCGCGACCGACCGTGCTGCGCCTGTCCGACGAGGCCGAGACCGCCGTCAACCTGGCGGACCCCGCCTCCGCACTGTCCGGCGGCGGCACCGGCGGCTGCCTGGCGATCTGCGGGTACGAGGGCAGGTCCGCCGAGGTCGCGGCGCGCCGGGAAGCCGCCGATGCGGTGCTGACCGACGCCGGCGGTGAGCCGCTGGGGGAGCCGCCGGGCGAGAAGTGGCGCGAGGGGCGGTACCGCGCGCCGTACCTGCGGGATCCGCTGCTGGACGCCGGTGCGCTGGTCGAGACCCTGGAGACCGCGACGTTCTGGTCCAACCTGCACCGGCTCCGCCAGGCCGTCACCGAGGCGCTGACCAGCGCACTGTCCGCCCAGGGCACCCCGCCGCTGGTGCTCTGCCACATCTCCCACGTGTACGAGACCGGCGCGTCCCTCTACTTCACCGTGGTGTGCGCGCAGGCCGACGACCCGGTCGCCCAGTGGCGCGCCGCGAAACAGGCCGCGAACACCGCGATCGGCGACGCCGGCGGCACCATCACCCACCACCACGCCGTCGGCGTCGACCACCAACCCGGGTACGCCCGCGAAGTCGGCCCGCTCGCGATCGAGGCGCTGCGCGCGGTGAAGCGTACGTTCGACCCGGACGGGATCTGCAACCCCGGCGTACTGGTGGGATGAGATGCGTACGTACACCGTGCTGGTGAACCCGATCTCGGGTGGCGGCAAGGCGCCGGAGCGGGTGAAGCCGATCGTGGCGGCGCTGCGCGCCGCGGGCGCGACCGTGGACGACGTGCGCACCGAGGGCGCCGCCCACGCGACGGCGACAGCGCGGGGGGCCGCCGACAAAGGCCACATCGTGGTCGCCGCCGGCGGCGACGGGCTGGTACGCGACGCCGCCGACGCGGTGACCCGTACCGGGGGGATTCTCGGGATCGTGCCGGCGGGACGCGGCAACGACCTGGCGCGCAAGCTGGGCGTACCGGCGGACCCGCAGGCGCTGGCCGAGCTGCTGCTGTACGGCGAGCCACGGCCGATCGACGTCCTGCAGTGCGACGACGGAACGGCGGGCGGCGAGGCCGGCGGCGGTGGCCCGATCGTGCCCGGCAACCTGTACGCCGGGCTCGACTCGGTGTCGAACGCGATGATCAACTCGAGCCGGTGGATCCCCGCGAAGCTGCTCTACCGGCTCGCCCCGCTGCGGGCGATCCTCACCTGGAAGCCGGCCGACTACAAGATCACCCTCGACGGCGTGGCGATCGCGGTCAGGGCGCACACCGTGGTGGTCGCCAACTCCGGCACGTACGGACACGGGCTGGACATCGTGCCGGGGGCGGTGGTCGACGACGGCCTGCTCGACGTACTGATCGCCGGCGACATGCCGCGCTGGAAGATCGCCGCGCGGATGCGGGAAGCCGGCCAGGGCACCCACGTACGGCACCCGGAGATGGACGTACGGACCGGACGGGAGATCACGATCGACGCCGACCGGCCGCTGCCGGTGTGCATCGACGGCGACTACCACTGCAACCTGCCGGTGACCGTACGGCTGCGCCCGGCCGCGCTACGTGTGCTCCGTCCCTGACGGGTCGCCCGTCGTGGGGCAGCTCGGTCAGGGTCGCTAGCGTTGGGGCCATGCAGCTCGGCGTGAACGTCCCCAACTTCGGCCCCGGTACGAACCCGCAGGTGCTCCGCCGTTGGGCGCAGACCGTGGAGGGGCTCGGCTACCACCTGCTGATGGTCTCCGATCACGTGGTGGTGACCCCGGACGTGGCCGCGCAGTATCCGGCGCCGTTCTACGAGCCGTTCACCACGCTGTCGTGGCTGGCTGGGATCACCCACCGGGTACGGCTCGGCACCACCGTGCTGATCGCGCCGTACCGGCATCCGCTGCTCACGGCCAGGATGGCCGCCAACCTCAACGACCTCAGCGGCGGCCGGTTGGTGCTCGGGGTCGGCGTCGGCTGGGCGCGGCAGGAGTACGAAGCGCTCGGCGTCCCGTACGCCCAGCGCGGCGGCCTCACCGACTCGCACCTGATCGCGATCCGTCATGCGTGGCGCAACCAGGCCGACTACCGCGCCGGCGAGATCCCGATCTGGGTCGGCGGCAACAGCGACGCCGGCGTCGCCCGGGCGGTACGCCTCGGCGACGCCTGGCATCCGCTGCGGTTCACCCTCGACTGGCTGACCGGCGCCGTCGACCGGCTCAAGGCCGCCGCCGACGAGCAGGGCCGTCCGACCCCCGCGCTGGCGCCCCGGATCGCGCTGCGGCTGACCGACGCGCCGGTCACCGACCCGGGACGGCTGGCCGGCGTCGGCACCCTCGACCAGGTACTCGAAGATCTCGAACAGCTGCGGCTGCTGAGCGCCGAGACCGTACTGCTCGACCCGTTCGGCGGCGACCCGGAGGAGACCCTTCACCCCGAGTTGGCGTTCCGTGCGCTGGCGACCGTCGCCGCCCACCACCCAGGAACGGAGCCCCAGTGACCCCCGACGACGTACGGCTGCTGCGCCGCGCCATCGCCCTCGCGGCGGAGGGCCGGGCGGCCGGCAACGCACCCTTCGGCTCGCTGCTGGCCGGGCCGGACGGGGAGGTGCTTGCGGAGGCGTACAACACCGTGCTGACCGACCGCGACATCACCGCCCACCCGGAGCTGAAGCTGGCCCGCTGGGCGGCCCGCGAGCTGGATCCCGCCACCGCGGCGGCGACCACGATGTACACCAGCTGCCAACCCTGCGTCATGTGCACCGGCGCGCTGGCCCGCTCGGGGCTCGGCCGCGTGGTGTACGCCCTCTCCGGCGAACAGCTCGCCGGGCTGCAGCCACCCGGCACCGGCTTCGGCTCCGTACCCCAGGAAGGTCCGGGGTTGTACGACGAGGCGCGGGTGCCGGTCGACGGCTACTACGTGTGATTTCGGGCTTGAGGTTGACGCAACGGCAGCTCCTACCGTGGTCGGCATGGAGATCACGGTTCACGACACACTGACCTCGATGCGGGCGCTGCTCGCCGCACCGCTGGACCGGCGACCGGAGCTGCTACGCGAGCTGCTGGCGCCGATCGCCGCGCTGTTCGCCATGCCCGGCGCACCGGAGATGGACATGGTGGCGATGCACCACCAGGGCAACGGCTTCCGGGTCGACCGCGAGGTCGACGGCTACGCCGCCGCGCTCGACCAGCTGGACCGGGTCGACGCACTGGGTCAGATCCGGCGGTGCCTGGAGCAGGCGGTGCAGCACCAGCTCGCCGCCACGCCGGAGCTGACGCTGCCGCCGCGGCTCGACGCCGTGATGGTGCTGGGTGACCCGTCGGACCCGTACTTCCTGGACGTGGTCGGCGGCTACTACGGGATCGGCAGCCGCCCCGGATGCCTGCTGGTGTTCGTCTGGCCGACCGCCGCCAACGAGCACGAGATCGGGCACGTCGCGGTGCACGAGCTGCACCACAACCTGCGGTACGCCAACGTCACATGGAACCCGGCGACCGTCACCGTGGGGAGCAGGTGATCGCCGAAGGACTCGCGGAGGCGTTCGTACGGGAGCTGTACGGCGAGTCCGCGCTTGCCCCGTACGCGAAGCCGGCGCGGTGCGACGAGGCGGCGTACCGGAAGGTGGTGGCGAATCTCGGGGTCTCCGGGATGCAGCACCTGTCGGCGTACGTGCACGGCGACGAGACCACCCGCCGGTTCGGCGGTACGCCGGTCGGGCTGCCCACCGGCGCCGGCTACGCCGCGGGGCTCCGACTCGTGGACGCTCACCTGGCGGCCACCGGCCTGACGGTCGCGCAGAGCACCGCGCTCCCGTCCGCCGAGATCATCGCCAACGCGCTCGGCTGAGCCACGCGGCGCCGGCCAGGCGTCAGGCCAGCATCCCGAGTACGGCGTCGAGCCCGTGCCGTACGCCCGGCGGGGAGGTGGGCAGCACCAGGGCGCGACAGCCCGCCTCCACCGCCGCGGCGTCGGCCACGGTGTCACCCACCATCAGGGTCCGGCGCGGGTCGACGCCCAGCTCGGCGCAGGCGTGCCGGAAGATCGCCGGGTCCGGCTTGCAGACGCCGACCTCGTACGACAGCACCCAGGCATCGAGCAGTTCCGCGAAGCCGTACGCCTTGCCGATCGGCCGTACGTCGAAGCCGATGTTGCTCACCAGCGCGGTCGCGATACCGCGTTCGCGCAGCGCGGCCAGCACCGGCAGCGTGTCGGCGTACGGGAGCCAGCCGTCCGGGTCGAGCAGCCGGTCGTACATCGCCTCGGGGAGCCCGGGGATGCCGGAGTCCATCAGCCCGGCGACCCCGACGAACAGCGCCCGGTGATCCGCGGAGGACAGATCGCGGCGCTCCCAGGCGGCCTCCAGGCCGGGCGGGATCACCGGCGGTGGCCAGCCGGTCGCAAGCCCGACCCTCGCCATCGCGGCGGCCAGAGTGTCGCGGCGCTGCGCCCCCAGTGCCACACCGCACGCGGCGGCGGCCAGCGTCACGCATCGCGACGGGTCCTCGACCATCGCGAGAGTGCCGTGGAAATCGAACAGCACGGCCTCGAGCGGGGGGCGGTGAGCGGCGTACGGCACGCCGGAACGATACCGAACGGCCGTTTCCGTACCGACCGCATAGCCTTGTGGTCATGAATAGCCCCGCCGAGCGGTACTCCGCGGCCCGTCGGCGGGCCGAGTTCCCCGCGCTGACCGAGTTCACCGCCGGGTTGGAGTTCAGCCTCGACCCGTTCCAGCGCGACTCCTGCCAGGCCCTGGAGCAGGGCAGCGGGGTGCTGGTCTGCGCGCCCACCGGCGCCGGCAAGACGGTGGTGGGGGAGTTCGCCGTACACCTGGCGCTGGCCAAGGGCCGGAAGTGCTTCTACACCACGCCGATCAAGGCGCTGTCCAACCAGAAGTACGCCGACCTGCAGCGGGTGCACGGCGCGGCGAAGGTCGGGCTGCTCACCGGGGACAACGCGATCAACGGCGACGCCCCCGTGGTGGTGATGACCACCGAAGTCCTCCGCAACATGCTGTACGCCGGCTCGCGCACCCTCGACGGCCTCGGGTACGTGGTGATGGACGAGGTGCACTACCTCGCCGACCGGTTCCGCGGCGCCGTCTGGGAAGAGGTGATCATCCACCTTCCGGAGTCGGTCACTCTGGTCTCGCTGTCGGCGACGGTGTCGAACGCCGAGGAGTTCGCCGACTGGCTGGTCACCGTACGGGGCCACACCGACGTGATCGTCGACGAGCACCGGCCGGTGCCGCTGTGGCAGCACATGCTCGTCGGCAAGCGGATGTTCGACCTGTTCCACGACCCGGAGGCCGCCTCGAAACACGAGGTGCACCCCGAACTCCTGCGGTACGCCCGCGAGATGACCCGCCGGCTCGGCTACGACAGCCGTGACCCGCGCGGACGCCGGGGACGCCGCTGGCAGCCGCCCGCCCGGTTCGAGGTGGTCGACCGGCTAGACCGCGACGGGCTGCTGCCCGCGATCGTGTTCATCTTCAGCCGCGCCGGCTGCGACGCCGCGGTCGCCCAGTGCATGGCGGCCGGGCTGCGGTTGACCAACCCGGACGAGCGGGAGCAGATCCGCGCCATCGCCGAGCGCAGCACCGCCCACATCGCCGCCGACGACCTGCAGGTGCTCGGCTACTGGGACTGGCTGGACGGCCTGGAACGCGGCCTCGCCGCCCACCACGCCGGCATGCTCCCCACCTTCAAGGAGGTGGTCGAGGAGCTGTTCGTACGGGGCCTCGTCAAGGCGGTGTTCGCCACCGAGACGCTGGCGCTCGGCATCAACATGCCGGCCCGGTCGGTGGTGCTGGAACGGCTCGTGAAGTTCAACGGCGAGGCGCACGTCGACCTGACGCCGGGGGAGTACACCCAGCTGACCGGGCGCGCCGGGCGGCGCGGCATCGACGTGGAAGGTCACGCCGTCGCGCTGTGGTCCCCGGACATCGACCCACGGCACGTCGCCGGGTTGGCGTCGACGCGGACGTACCCGCTGCGGTCGAGCTTCCGGCCCTCGTACAACATGGCGGTCAATCTCGTCGGCACCGTCGGCGCGGAACGGGCGCGTGACCTGCTGGAGAGCAGCTTCGCCCAGTTCCAGGCGGACCGCTCCGTGGTCGGCCTCGCCCGCCAGGTCAAGAGCAACGAACAGATCATCAGTGGGTACGCCGAGAAGATGACCTGCCATCTCGGGGACTTCGCTGAGTACCACGGGATGCGGGTGGCGATCGCCGACCGGGAACGCGAGCTGGCCCGCAAGGGCGCCAGCCAGCGCCGAGCCGCGGCGGTCTCGTCCCTGGAGCAGCTGCGCTCCGGCGACGTGATCCGGGTCCCCAGCGGCAAGCGCGCCGGCCTCGCGGTGGTGATCGATCCCGGCGTCGACGGCTTCGGCGAGCCGCGCCCGCTGGTGCTCACCGAGGACCGCTGGGCCGGCCGGCTGCCCGCCGCCGACTTCGTCGCGCCGGTCGAGGCGCTCGCC
>JBOGDF010000091.1:0-16406 GCA_050701635.1 Micromonosporaceae bacterium
TGAACACCCTCACCCCGGAAGAAGAGCCTTTCGCGGCGTACGCGGCGACGTCCGCCCGCTGCAGCAGCGACTCCGGCTCGGTGCCGTGGTCGGGGTGCAGCGCGATGCCGACCACGGTGTCGACGTCGACGGTGAGATTGCCGAGCGCGAACGGCCGCTGCAGCGTCGTACGCAGGGTTTCCGCCAGCTCCGTCGCGGCATCGCCGTTGGTGGTGCGTACCAGGACGCAGAACTCGTCGCCACCCGCGCGTGCCACCAGGGCGCCATCGGGTGCCGCGTTTGTGAGGCGCCGCGCCACCTCGGCGAGCAGCTTGTCACCGGCGGCGTGGCCGAGCGAGTCGTTGACGTCGCGCATCCCGTCGACGTCGAACAGCATCGCCGCGACGACCTCACCCGGTGCGCGTACCTTCACGGCTTCTTCCAGCGCCACCACCATCCGCCGCCGGTTGGGCAGCGAGGTAAGGGTGTCGTGGTACGCGTCGAACTGCAGCCGGTCGACCAGCCGGGAATTCTCCACCGCCACCGCGGCGTGCGCCGCCAGCGTCTCCAGCAGCTGTACGTCATCGCTGCGGAACCGCTCCAGGTCACCGAGCCGGTTGGCCACCTCGAGCGACCCGATCGTCGCGGTGCCGGATCGCAGCGGCACCACGATCACGTCCTTCCCGCCGGCGCTGCGGAGCATCCCCCGATCGTCGTTGTCCCCGAACTTGGGCCCGACGGCGACCGTGTGCCCCTCGGACATCGCCCGCTCCCGGAACACCCGCGGCGACGTCGCCCGGTCGATCAGCCCCGCGCTGTCCGCCCGCGCCGTCAACAACACGTCCGGATACCGCCCGCGCTGCGGCAACCACAACGTCGCCGCCTCCGCGTTCAGCAGTTTCTGCGTACGCGTCAACAGCTCGTCGGCCAACGTCCCGTCCTGCCGCGCGACGCCTACGGCGCGCGTCAACTCGTACAGCTCCGCAAGCCGCTGCTGCTGCCGTACGAACTGCGTGTAACCCCGGTAGACGAACACGACCGCGACGACCACTGGGGCTAGCAGAAGGGCCGTCCATGGGCTGACCTCGAACACGAGAAGAACAAGAATGCCGAGGGTCGTGTTGAGCAACGCTGTGACCAGCGTTGAGAGGGTGGTGCGCACAGCCTCAACTCGGGTAGGCGTGCCTTGAACCAAGCTGATAGCGGCAAGCACCATAAGTGCGCTGTTCGCCATGGCGGGAACGACTGCCGCGTAGGCGATGGCCCAGGACGCTGGAGTGGTCGGTGATTCGAGTCCGAGCGAATCTGAGATCAGCAGTGCGATCGTCGCCGCAGTGGCGACCAGCGTCGTGTTGAACGCTGCCTTCTGCAGAGCAGTGCGTTGTTGAGCGCAATACAGCACAGAAGCGAGCGCGCGCGCAGTCAGCAGTGTGATTGGTTCTGCATAAAACAACGCAACGACCAACGGCATCTCTGAGAAGGAGATGACGTAGGCCTGCTGACGCATGTCAATCTTGAGATGTGCCGCGCTCGCTAGGACGAACATGGCTACGTAGAGCGCGAACCACCACGGTTCGTTTACGAGCAAACGCCACGACCACCAGCCCTTGGCCGAGTATGAAACGAGAACGAACACCGCGAGTGCCGCAATGAGGACCCAGACGAAATATCGGCCAGACCGCACGGGCTGTGCCTGGCCGCCTCCGAGACTAGCGGAACTCGTCGGTTCCCCCACCGGCTGCGCTCCCTCGACCGCCAGCACCTACGTCAGTGACCCACGATAGGCGGATGCCGACTGTCATCCCCACGTAGGTTCAAGCTGTACTACGACGACACCTGCGTCCTCCGCAGGATCGACGGCTGGTGCCTCGTCCGCCTGACCGGCCCCGGGGGCGGCGAAGATGGCGAGCACGATCCCCCCAGCCACGAGCATGCGAAGTGCCCAGGCGCGGATCCTACGAGGGTTCATGTTGCTGGCTCCGAGGTTCGAGGGTGCGACGTGTGACTCCCCCAGTTATCAACGATCGTGCCACACCGCAGAAGCGCGCAACAGCCGATCTGCGTGTCTCACCACGTACCGTTACGCGAGTCGCCACGGTACGGGCGATTGATCCACAATTTCCGCTGTGAGTGACCTTAGGCAATGTGTCGGACTTGGGTCCCGGAAGCTCACCACCCACACGGTGGCGACCACAAAGAGTTACCACCCGCCGTCCGTGCAGGGGCAGGGTCGAAGGTCCTGTCGCAGCCGCGTGAGAAGGTCTCGGCCATGACGGAGCTGACGCTTGACGAGGTCTCGGCCGCGCTGCGGGCTGGGTGGGGACGCGACACCTGTGACCCTGTGGATCTCCCCGACTGGCATCCCGGCAACCCGTCGCGCGGCCAGTGCGGACTCACCGCGCTGATCCTGCGCGAGCTGCTCGGCGGCGACCTGCTCGCCGCCGACGTGCACTTCACCGACGGCCGTCGCCAGGGTTGGCACTACTGGAACCGTCTGCCCGACGGCACCGAGATCGACCTGACCCGCGAACAGTTCACCGAAGGTGAAGTGATCGGGACGCCGACGAGCGTCACCCCGCCGCCGACCGCACCTACCCGCTGCCGCGACCAATACAACGTCCTGCGCCGACGCGTACTCGAGGCTGTTGGTGAGCTCAATCGGTAGCGTTACCGCACCGGAGAATTGCCCGCCGTAACGTCGAGCAGTTGCCGAACCTCGGCGGCTTCAGGCGCGCCAAGTTGGTCGAAGATCGGCAGCGCTTCACGCCAGAGACTCTCTGCACGTCGTCGATCGCCAAGGTCGCCGTATGCACTTCCCAGTCTCCACAGCGCCAGTGCGTTCTCCTGTTGCGAGCCGATCCGGCGACTCTCTGCCAGCGCTTCCTCGCACAGCTCCACAGCTCGTTGCGGGTTACCCAGACGCCGATGTGCTTCGCCTGCTTGGGCAAGCGCCCACACACCACCAGTCCCGGCCGCACACTCCCGCCCCAGTTTCAGCGCCTCCTCATAACACTGAAGCGCGTCTGCAAACTCGCCTCGCTCGAGGAGAACGTGTCCCAGTCGTCGCTGTGCCACCGCTTGGCCGAACTGGTCGCCGTTCTCCTCATAGATAGCAACCGCCGCTCGGAATTGCGCTGCCGACAGGTCGTGCTTGCCCAATCGCCCATTGACGTGGGCCATGGTGTTGAGCGCGTATGCCTGGCCGGCGCGGTATCCAGCTTCACGGCACACGGCAACAGATTCGTCGAGGATTTGCACGGCCTCGCCTAGCTCACCCCGCTCGGCGTATGCGTTGCCAAGGTTGAGTAGCGCCCGTGCCTCACTTGCCCGTTGCCCCCGCTCACGGCAGATCGCGACCGCCTCGGCAAAGAGCCGGACCGCTTCCTCGCCGTCGCCGGCCAACCAGGCCATCACGCCGGCATCGCTGACAACGACCCCCTCCGCGTCACGGTCTCGTAGCCTCCGCACCACTCCAAGCGAGGTCTGGACCAGTTCGCTGAGATCTCGCCACTGCAGGTTGGCGTGCATGAAGGTGAACAGTGCGTAACCCAACCGGACTGCCGCAGCGGGCAGATGCCCCGGAGCAACTGCGGCCTGCCTGGCCACAGCAAGCAGATTCGCGCACTCGTCACGGAACCACGCGACACCTTGTTCGCTGGTCGCCAGTGGCAGCGCAGCCTCAGGGTCCAGTTCGATCAGGTCACGGCGGTGGCCGGGTCGCATCAGCTGGCTGGCCGCGCCGGCGGTCACGACGTAGCAGTGCCAGGCGCGCTCGAGAGCGTCGTAGCGGTCGGCCTCGGCCACCTCGTCCTGTGTGAGCTCGCGCGCGTACAGGCGCACCAGGTCGTGAAAACGGAAGCGACCCGCGACTGTGCTCTCGAGCAGATGGGAGTCCACGAGTCGGTCGAGGATGCGTTCGGTTTTGTGGGTGGGGGTGTCGAGGAGGCGGGCGGCGATGGGGAGGCTGATGTCGGGGCCGTCGGGGAGGCCTAGCAGCCGGAACGCGTGGGCGGCTGCCTGGTCGTCGGCGTCACCGCGTCGCAGGGCGTCGTAGCTGGCCTGGAAGCAGGCGCGTACGGAGTGGTCTTCGTGACCGAGGTGGTCTAGGCGGTGGCGTTCGTCGGAGAGCCGGTCGACGAATGTGGCGAGGGGCCAGCTCGGGCGGCTCACGATGCGGGCCGCGGTGATGCGGAGCGCCAACGGGAGATGGCCGCACAGCTCGGCGAGAGCGCTGGCGCGGGGCTGATCCGCGGCCACCCTTCCTGTCGGGTCGAGCCGTGTCAGCAGCTCCACGGAGCCGGCGGGCTGGAGCACGGTGAGCCCCACCTGCCGGGCGTCGCCCAACGAGGACAGTACGGAACGGCTGGTGACGATGACGCCACAGGCGGCGCTGGCCGGCAGCAGCGGACGGACCTGCGCGGTGTCGGCGGCGTTGTCGAGAAGCAGCAGGATGCGGCGGTCGGCGAGCAGCGTACGGAAGCGTGCGGCCGCCTCCTCCGCGTCCGCCGGGGTCGCGGCACCGCGTACGCCGAGGGACTGCAGCAGGCGTCCCAGCGCTTCGACGGATGACATCGGCGTCGAGCCGGGACTTGAACCCTGCAGGTCAAGGTAGAGCTGTCCGTCGGGGTAGTGGCCACTGACCGACTGGGCCGCGCGCAGCGCGAGCGCCGACTTACCGACGCCTCCCGGGCCGCTGATCGCGACGATCGCCGGGGCCTGGCGGTCCGGTGCGATCAGTACCTCGGTGACCGCGGCGAGCTCGGGGTCGCGGCCGACGAAGGTCGCTGGCGCGATGGGAAGCTGGCGGGGTGGCTCGGGCGGTGATTCGCCGGGCGAACCGCGTACCCCCTGAGAAGGGTTTAGGTCTGGGTCCTGGCGCAGGATCTGTTGGTGCAGCTGGCGCAGCTCCGGTCCCGGGTCGTTGCCGAGCTCGTCCGCCAGGCGGTGGCGGGTGCGTGCGAACACCGCCAGCGCCTCGGCGGTGCGACCCGCATGGCACAGCGCCCGCATCAGCTGGCCGGCGAGCTGTTCCATGATCGGGTTCTCCCCCACCAGCTGCTCCAGTTCGTCCACCAGCTCCCGGCCGTGGTGGTCGTTGCGGAGCTCGATGTCGATCCGGTCGGTGAGGGCGCTCAGGCGTAGCTGGTGCAGGCTCGCGCGCACCGACTCGGCCCACTCGCCCGCGATGCCGGTGAGTGGCTCGCCGCGCCAGAGCGCCAACGCTTCGCGCAGCTGTGCCAGGCGCTGATCATCGGCGGTCAGGCGCCTGGCGTGTTCGATCTCGTCCCGGAATCGGAGCGCGTCGATCTTGGAGCGTGCGAGCTCCAGGACGTAGCCACCCGGGGCCCGTCGCAGGATTGGTCCCGCATCCGCTACAAGGACGCGGCGCAGGCGCGAGAGGTACGTGTATAGCCCGGCCCGTACGTCGGCCGGCTGCTCCTCACCCCACACCCGATCGATCAGAGTCGAGGTGGATACGGGCCTGCCGGCCGACATCGCCAGCGCCGCCAACACGCATCGTTGCCGGGCAGGTCCCGCGTCGAGCGTCCGACCGGCCGAGCGCAGCTCGACCGGCCCGAGCAGCCTCAACTCCACCGAAGCCTCCAGGTGTTTCCCACCCCGTAGAACGTCACGAGCCCAGCACAGACCGTGGTTGGGCGCAAGGCTTGAGTCCCACTTCCACCAGGCGATGATCGCTACCCTGTGTGGGCCAGGGGTTGGCCGACCGACGATGGGGTGGGCGCGTGACCGAGCAGATCTGTGAAGTGGTGATCACGGCGGACGACGCCGACTGGCTGGTCGGGTTTACGCGGGAGCTGGTCGAGGCGGGGCTGTGCGCGTGTGGGCAGCACAGCACGCAGATCCGTTCCGTCTACCGGTGGCAGGGCGAGGTGCACGACGAGCGGGAAGCCCGGGTCGCACTGCATACCCGGGTCAGCCTGGTCCGGGAGATCGTGGCCGCCGCGGACGAGCGGCACCCGTACGACGTGCCGTGCGTGATCGCGCTGCCGGTGGTGGGCGGCAACCCGGCGTACGTCGAGTGGGTGCTGGAGCAGACCAAGGAGCCGGGCTAGGGTCTGTCCTGTAGATCTTCAGTCGGCTGCGACAGGCACCAGACGACGACCGGCCGCGTTGCAGAACCGCCCGGATACAACACCGGTATCCGGACGAACCTGCGCCTTGCCGGACCGCCGCCTGGCACCTGTCTCGCTCGACCAAGATCCACAGGACAGACCCTAGTCCTCAGGCCCCGCAAAGGCGGCTTCGCTGACGGCGCGGATCGCGGTCAGGGTGGCGTAGCCGTCGTTGAGCCATGCCAGGTCGGTGCCGGGCTCGGCAGCTTCCCGGCTCTGTTCCATCGCGGTGCGTACGAAATCCTCGCCCTGCTCCGCGAGCGCCATCTGTACCTGGCCGAAGCGGGCCAGCCCCGCCCGCCGCAGGCCGCGTACCTCCTCGGCGGGTAGGTCCGGCACGTTGAGGTTGAGCACCGTGCCGTCGGTGGTCTCGGCCAGGGTCTTCAACAGGCCCCGGGCCAGCTCGGCCGCGGCGGGCCAGTTGCGCTGCTCGTCGGCGGCGTCGTCCAGGATCGCGAGCGCGTTGCCGCCGCTGGTCGCCGTCATCGGGGACAGTACGTCCAGCGACACCGCCATCGCGGGACAGCTGTGGGCGGCCGCGGTGAAGGCGGCGCCGACCGTGCCGGAGTGCAGCACGGCGCGGCCGGCGTTCGCGCCCCGGTTGATCCCGGAGAGCACCAGCTCGGGCAGCGCGCCGAAGGTCTCCAGCATCGCCAGCACCACGATGTAGCTGGGTGACGCGGCGACCGCGTACGCCGGCACGTCTAGCCCGTCCAGGGTGTGCCGCTCGATGATCACCCGGCCATCCGAGGTGTACGCGCTCATCGCCGCGCTGGCGCCGCTCGCCTCCTCCAGCGGCGCCGCCACCACCACGTCGTGCCCTTCGGTGACCGCCGCCTCGGCCAGCCAGCGCAGCCCCGGCGCCGCGATCCCGTCGTCGTTGGTGATCAGCACCCGGCTCATACCGGCACCAGCTCCACGCGCTCGGCGAGTGCACGGATCGCGTCCAACCGGCCGGTGCCGAGACCGTGCCGGGTCACGTTCACCGCGCCGGCGGCCGCCCCGGTGCGGATCGCGGTACGGACGTCGGCTCCCCGCGCCAGCATCGAGACCACACCCGCGGTCAGTGAATCGCCGGCGCCCCGGTGGTCCGCCACTTCCAGCTTCGGCATCCGTACCTCCAGAATCTCGTCGTCGACCAGGGCGAGCGCCGGCCGCTCGGCCCGGCTCACCAGCACCGTGTCCGCGCCCTCGGCGCGCAACCGCCGCAACGCCGCGTCGGGGTCCTCGGTCAGCTCCTCGTCGCTGACCTTCACGAACGTCGGGTGGCCCGCCACCACCGCGGCCAGCTGCTCACCGGAGAGATCTGCCGCGACCCGCCCGCCGTTGCTGCTCAAATCCAAGGCCAGCCGGCGGTACGCGTCCGCCGGCACCAGCTCCGGGTCGGCCGGCCCGCTGAGCACCGACACCTCGGCCTTCAGCCCTTCGGCGAGCGCGAGGCCGTACAGCTCGTCGAGCTCGTGGCGCCCCAGCGGCTCGCCCGGGTGCGCGGCCACCACGCGGCGCTCGCCGCCCCGCCGGTCGTGGACGTACCACCCGTTGGGCGCGTCGCCGGGCACGGCGCGCAGCCGTACCCCCTCGGGAAGGGATCAGCTGCTCCAGGATCTGGCCGGTCTCCCCGCCGAGCACCGCACACAACGTCACCGGTACGCCGAGCTCCGCGATCAGCCGCGCCTGCCACACCCCCTGACCCCCCGGGTGTACGTGCAGCTCCGGCTCGTGTGCCTCCGCGAACTGTTCGATGGTGACCGTCAGCTGCGGCGCCGGCGCGAACACCATCACGTCTCCGGTCATGGCCACCCCGTACCCCCGGGGTCAGCGCGGCGAACGTTCAGAGCTTCTGGCAGGCCAGTGTGCGGGGCATGATGGCCTCGTGAGTGGCGGGGTGAAGGAGTTCGTGTGCGTCCGGTGTGGGCAGCCAGTAGTACGTAACCGGGAGAGTTACGAGGTCTTCGAGCGCATGCACTGGGTCTGCTTCCACTACGAGTTCGAGCATGGCGATGGTGACGCCGATCCAGACGTGGCCTGCCCAGATCCGTCCTGCCCTGCGCGTGCCTTCGACCCGCAGCCGCCGCCCACATGGGACAACCGATAGAGGCGCCCTGCCGACAAATGAAGACCCCCGGCCAGCGTCTGGGCTGGTCAGGGGCTGGGTGGATCGTGCTGGTGGCGGGTAGAGGATTCGAACCTCTGTAGGCATACGCCGACGGATTTACAGTCCGCTCCCATTGGCCGCTCGGGCAACCCGCCAGGGACCGCGCGCGACGCCAGGGCGTCCGCGCTGAGCAAGGATAACCGTACCCCCCGAGGGTTGTGCAAATGGGTACGCGGACCGCGTGGATCCGTGTCAAGCGCGAGCGGGCACGACGTAGGGTGTGGTCGACACGAACGGGAGGACCAGTGGCTAACCCCAGCTTTGACATCGTCTCGGAGGTCGACCGGCAGGAGGTCGACAACGCGCTCAACCAGGCGTCCAAGGAGCTGTCGCAGCGATTCGACTTCCGCGGCACCGGCGCCTCGATCGCCTGGTCGGGCGACGCGGTGAGTCTGCAGGCGGAGACCGAGGACCGGGTACGCGCCGCGCTGGAGGTCTTCAAGGAGAAGGCGATCCGCCGCAACATCTCGATCAAGGCGCTGGACGCCGGCGAGCCACAGCAGTCCGGCAAGACGTTCAAGATCGAGTGCAAGATCGTCCAGGGCATCGCGCAGGACAAGGCGAAGGCGATCACCAAGATGATCCGCGACGAGGGGCCGAAGGGCGTACAGGCGCAGATCCAGGGTGAGCAGATCCGGGTCACCGGCAAGAAGAAGGACGACCTGCAGGCCGTGATCGCGCTGCTGAAGCAGTCCGATCTCGACGTACCGCTGCAGTTCACCAACTACCGCTGAGCCGGGCGGCGCGACGGGGCAGCCGGGGACGCTCCGCTGGCCATAGAGTCAGCGGATGGACAACCCGGACATCACGGCGCGCGGCGTACACCTGGTCGGCAGCATCCCTGCCGACAGCGCGGAACACGCGATGCGGGAGGCGACCACCCGGCTCGGCAGCCGGCTGCGCAGCCTCCCCGACGGCGAGACCGGCGAGCGGCGCAACTGGATCGTGCACATCATCGAGTCGCTGCGCGCCCACCCCGATCTCGAGGTCAGTCACGAAGGCACCTGGTCGGACTACGAAGACCAGCTGAATTTCCGGGTACGCCGCGGCCACCGGCTGCGCGGCGAGACGCTCGACTTCGGGCATGTCGCGGCGTACAGGGCGAGCCTGCCGGTGTACCAGCGGGTGGCGCGCGAGGCCGGCCTGGACGGGGTGGCGTTCCAGGCCGGGATCCCGGGCGACCTGGACATGGCGCTGTTCACGCTCGGGCCGCTCGGCGGCTTCCGGCACCGGAGCGCGTTCACCGACGCGACCGTACGGGAGATCACCGAGCTGCACCGGCAGGCCGGCGACACGGTGGTGTTCCAGCTGGAGGTGCCGGCCGAGCTGGTGTTCATGGCGAAGATGCCGGGCCCGCTGCGCCCCGCGATGGCGGCGTTCCTATCGAAGGGCGTGGCGCGGCTGGCGGAGCGCTCCCCGGACGGCGCCCGGTTCGGGATCCACCTCTGCGTCGGCGACCTCGGCAACAAGGCGCTGGGGCGGATGAAGGACGCGGCGCCGCTGGTCACGCTCGCCAACGCGATCGTGAAGCGGTGGCCGCAGGGCCGGCCGCTGGAGTACGTCCACGCGCCGTTCGCCGCGGGTGATGACGCCGCGCCGCTCGATGAGGCGTTCTACCGGCCGCTGGCGAAGCTGCGGCTGCCGGAGTCCGTACGGTTCGTCGCCGGCTTCGTCCACGAGGACCGCGATCTCGACGAGCATCGCCAGATCCTGTCCGTCATCGAACGGCACCTCGGCCGCCGCGTCGACCTGGCGACCGCGTGCGGGCTGGGCCGGCGGGATGCCGAGGCGGCGTACCGCACCATGGATATCGCGGCTGAGCTGTCGTGAACGTGGCGGCCGGCGCGGCGCCGAGACTGGCTCAGTCGCGCTTGCTCGGCGGCTCAGTCGCGGAGGCGGAGTAGCAGGCGGTCCTCGGCGGTGATGCTGGCGGCGTCGGCGAGCAGCTGGTCGACGTCGTCGGTGGCGACCAGGTAGCGCCCGCTCAGCACGTCCGCGTCGCCGCCGGCGAGCCGTGCGATCAGCCGCGCGCCGGTCTCCGGCTCCACCACGTTGCCCGCCTCGAACTGGCGCTCGAGCCAGTCGGACATCTTCGCCTCGTACGAGCCCTCGGGTCCGTCGAAGCCCAGCACCTCCTCGGCCAGCCCGATCCGGAGCACCCCGGGGTGCACGGCGAACACCGCGACGCCGTACCGGCGGGCCTCGTACGCCTGGTTCTCCGTCAGCTTGATCACCGCCGCCTTCGACACCGAGTACGCCGACATGTGCGGCCAGCGGAACACCCCGGCGTGGCTCACCACGTTGACAACCCGCCCGCGCCCCCGCTCCACCATCGACGGCAGCACCGCCGCCGAGCAGAGCGCGACGCCGCGCAGGTTGACCTCGACGGTGTGCCACCACAGGGACTGGTCGACCTCCCACTGCGGCCCGAGCGGGCCGTTGCACCCGGCGTTGTTCACCAGCAGGTCGATCGGGCCCAGCTGGTCCGCGACCACGGCCACACCGGCCGCCACCGCCTCCGGGTCGGCGACATCCATCGGTACGGCGAACCCCGTACCCCCGCTGGATTTGATCTCCTGCACCGCGTCGGCGAGGGGCTCCGGGGTACGCCCGGTGACCGCCACCGCGGCGCCCGCCGCCGCCAGCTCGCGGGCCACCACCCGGCCGAAACCGCGCCCGCCCCCGGTCACCAACGCGACGCTGCCGCCAAGATTCACTCCGCTCACCCGACCGAATCTAGTGCCCTGCGCCAGAGATTGGTTGATGAAGTCCGGTGTCCAGGTGGTGCGTCGCAAGGCGGAGGAGGAGCCAATACCGGTGTTGTATTGGCGACGACGACAACGCCGCGAGGCGCCGGCTGGGCGCCGGAATTCGCAAGCGAATCTCTGGCGCAGGGCACTAGCTCGCGGCGGGCGCCGGCCGGCGGAACAGGGCCACGTTCAGGAAGTCCTGGGTGAACACCGGCTCGGGTACGGCCGCCGGTGCTGGCATCGGCCGCGCGTCGACCGCCTCGAGCCAGGAGAACATCTCCCGCAGCTCGTCCAGCGTGTAGCCGACCCCGCCGTCCAAGTGGCCCTGCCGCAGCAGCTCTGCGTCGGTGGAGCTGGTCCCCATCCGTCCCGCCGCGAAGGAGCAGATGCCGAACAGCCCACCGGGCACCAGGGGCCACCCGGAGCGCCTCCACGGTCATCAGCTGATCGTGGGTCGTGATGCGTACCCCGGGCTTCTCGTTCACCACAAATTCCCCACGCCACGACGACTTTGGCCGCGCCAGCTGAGCTCTCGCATGATCATGGGGCCCTTCATGTAGTCATGACTACATGAAGGGCCCCATGATCATGGAGAGAGGTGGCTTTCAGGGGCGGAGCTGGCCGTTCACGTCGAACTGGCAGGCGCGCTCCAGGATCGGTACCGCGCGACGGTACCGGCTGCACGGCCAGTCCCCGTCGCAGTCCGCGGCGAGGCATTGGCAAGTGAACAATGACCGGATGTGCAGCGCGAAGTCCTCGCGGGCCAGCCTGACCTGCTCCGGCGTCGGCCGCTGGTATCGCGGAGCTGGTTTCATCGGGAACGCCTCCGCCACTCGCAACGCCTCCACTCGCGCCATACCTCCCCGGGTTTAGGCGTCACCCGACGCCGAGGGCCAGAGCCTCACCCGGCGCCGGGGACTACCGGTAACGTGCCGCACCACACAGCGCACGCGCGGCGACGTTGGCGGCGACGTTTCGACGGCACCAAGGGCGTCATTCCGGCGTCATTGGAGCTATGGTGACGACGTGGGCACACCCAACAGCACCCTCCGCGCGATCCGCATGGGGCTCCTGATGAGTCAGGACGACTTCGCGCGGGCGCTGCGCGATGCCGGGCATCGTGCGGGCCAACCCAACGACGCGTCGAAACGGCTCGTGCAGCGCTGGGAATCGGGCACCACGACCGCACCACGCCCGGTGTACGCGCGCGCCCTGGAGGCCGTCACAGGGATGCCGATCGCCTCACTCGGTTTCAGCGTCCCGGTGCCCGAAGTTTCGGGCGATGGCCTCGGCGGCCACGACGTCGAGTCCGCCACCGCCGTGCCGCTCGGCGGTCCCGCCGGCCACCCCGCTGCAGCGGCCAACTACTCCGGGATCTGGCTGTCGCGGTACGAGTACTTCTCCAGCGGGCGTGACGACACCTTCACCGGCCTGCACTACGTGGTGGTGCTGCAACACGGTCACCAGCTGACGGTGCGAAGCCTGCCCGGATCGTCGGACTCGACCCTGACCATGGATCTCACCGTCGCTGGCAACGTCGTCACCGGTACGTGGGTGGAGCAGACCGCCGACGCCAGCTACTACCGGGGCGCCCGCTATCACGGCGCGATCCAGCTGCTGGCCGAACCCACCGGCCGCCGGCTGGCCGGCAAGTGGGTGGGCTTCGGCAAGGAAATGGACGTCAACACCGGGCCGTGGGAGCTCGTCTTCCAGGACGCCTCGACCAACAAGGCCGCGATGGAGAAGTACAACCGGCGGCCCGAGGCCTGACCAAGATCACCGTTTTGGGTACGAAACGGCGCGCAAAATCGCCGATCCGTACCCGAAACAGCGATCTAGCTCGGCGCGTGGGGCTCCGCGGAAGGCGCCTCCCCGCAGCTATTGGAATGAAGCATTCCGTTCTGCTATAGTGGAATCGAACGTTCCGTTCCGACAAGCTCTGGGAGTACCGGTGACTACGACACTCGAGGCGCCACCCGCCACGACCGCCCCCGCCGACGCAACCGCCCCGGCCACCGACAGCTCGCCCGCCCACCCCGACGCCACATCGACCACGGCCCACGCCGCCACTGCGCCGGCCGCGGCCCACCAGGCAGCGACCGCCGCTGACACGGCCACTGCGTCAGTCGTGGCGACCGCCGACGGCGGCACGGACGCGGACACGGCGGAGGAGAGCCGGCCGTACCCGCGCAGGTGGTGGGGGCTGTGGGCGATCCTGGGTGCGACGCTGATGAACCTGCTCGACGGCACGGTCGGCAACGTGGCGGCCCCGGCCATCCGCGCCGACCTGGGCGGCTCGCTGTCGATGCTGCAGTGGATCGCGGCCGGCTACACGCTCGCGATGGCGATCGGCCTGCTGACCGGCGGGCGGCTCGGCGACATGTACGGCCGGAAGCGGATGCTGATGGTCGGCGTGATCGGGTTCGTCGCCGCCTCACTCGCCTGCGGCCTGGCGGTCTCCCCGGAGACCCTGATCGCGGCGCGGGTGCTCCAAGGCGGCTTCGGCGCGCTGATGATCCCGCAGTGCTTCGGGTTGATCCGCGACCTGTTCGGCCGTGAGATGGGCAAGGCGTACGCCGCCTTCGGCCCGGCGATCGGGCTCGCCACCATCCTCGGACCGGTGGTCGCCGGGCTGCTGATCGACGCCGACCTGGGCGGCTCCGGATGGCGGATGATCTTCCTGATCAACCTGCCGCTGGGCGCGTTCTGCCTGGTCGTCGGCGCCAAGGTGCTGCCGTCCGCACAGCCCACTGCGCGCGGACAGCGGCTCGACGTGGTCGGCGCGATCATCGCCGGCGCCGGGATGAGCATGCTGGTCTACCCGCTGGTGCACGGTCGCGAGGCGGGCTGGCCGACCTGGTCGCTGGTGATGCTGGCGGCGTCGGTGCCGGTGCTCGCCGGGTTCGGGTGGTACCAGCTGCGGCGTACCCGGGCGGGGCGTACCCCGCTGGTGGAGCTGAGCGTGTTCGCGAAGCGCGCGTACACCTCGGGAGTGGGTTTCGTGGTCCTGTTCTTCGGTGCGATCGTCGGCTTCTCGCTGGCGGTGGGGCTGTTCCTGCAGCTCGGTCTGCACTACAGCCCGCTGCAGGCGAGCGTGGCGATGGCGGCGTGGGCGGTCGGCGCGTTCGTCGGCACCGGCGCCAGCGCCGGGATGCAGAAGCTGGGCCGCAAGGTGCTCCACATCGGACTGGTCCTGATGGTCGCCGGGCTGGCCGGGCTGTACCTGGTGCTCAGCACCGCCGGTGTCGAGCTGGGCGGCTGGGACCTGACCGCGCCGCTGTTCGTGTACGGCGCCGGGATGGGCATGATCTTCGTACCGCTGTTCGGGATCATCGTGGCCGGCGTCTCCGACCACGAGGTCGGGTCGGCGTCGGGGATGCTGGAGTCGTTCCAGCAGCTGGGCGCGTCGCTCGGGGTCGCCGGGCTCGGCACGGTCTTCTTCAGCGGCATCGGCGCGACCGCCGGCGCGGCCGACTTCCTGGCCTCGGCGAAGCTGATCACGTTGATCACGGTCGGCCTGACGGTCGCGACCTTCGCGGTCGGCTTCCTGCTCCCGAAGCAGTCCCGCGAAACCCATTAACCCCTTTCGCTGGTACGGCTCGCGCCAGGTTTCCACGGTGCGGGCCGTACCGGCGTACTGTTAGAACAGAAGGCTCTGTTCCGGAGGGACGAGATGACCAAGCCGATGAGTGGCCGGCGCGCCCAGGCGGCCCGCAACGACCAGGTGATCCTCGACGCGGCGCGCGAGGTGTTCATCGCCAACCCGGCTGCTCCGATCGCGGCGGTCGCCGAGCGGGCGGGCGTCGGGATCAGCGCCCTCTACCGGCGGTACCCGAGCAAGGAGGAGCTGCTGCGCAAGCTGTGCGCCGACGGCCTGCGTACGTACATCGCCGTGGTGGAGAAGGCGCTGGCCGACGACAGCGACCCGTGGACGGCGTTCGCGGACTTCATGCGCGGCGCCGTCGAGGCGGAGACCAGCTCGCTCACCCGGGCGCTCGCCGGCACGTTCAAGCCGACCGAGGAGCTGTACCGCGACGCCACTCGCGCCGCCGAGCTCAACAACGAGCTGATGCGGCGTACCAAGAAGGCGGGGGTGATCCGGCAGGACCTGGAGGTCCCCGACCTGGCGCTGATCTTCGAGCAGCTCTCCGCGATCAAGCTCGGCGACGCCGCCCGCAGCCGCGCGCTGCGCCAGCGCTACCTCGCGATCCTGCTGGATTCGCTGCGCGAGCCGCCGACCCACAGCCCGCTCCCCGAGCCCGCCCCCACCCCGCGCGAGCTGGAGAGCCGCTGGGGCTGACCGGGCGGTTGGTCGTCTGTCCGCTACCCGGCGAGGTAGAGGTAGGCGAGCCCGACCACGACCGCGACGACCATCACCAGGTTGAAGATCATCACAGCCGAGTAGCCGGTCGAGCGCTGTTCTCCCGGCGGGCCGATCGAGCCCCGGGCAAACGCCCAGCCCACCGGCGAGGTCCAGCTGTACTCCAGGTTGGCGCCCCAGATCAGCTTGAACTGCGGCCTGAGCTGCTCGGTCACCGGCCCGGGGCTGGGGCCCCACTCGTCGGTCTTGCCGTGGTCGGCGTCGAACAGGTACGCGGTCAGCGTCGGGCGCTTGTTGACGTACGACGTCGGCAGCAGGTCGTAGCTGCAGCCGGAGCCCGGGGTCATGCCCAGGTTGCTCATCTTCGGCTGGCTGGGCAGCGTGTTGTAGTGCACCCGCAGGTGGCCGTTGTCGCAGTAGCGCAGCCACTTGGAGGAGTCGGATTCGGAGCCGTTGCGCAGCCCGAAGGTGAGCGACCCGAGCTTCTTGCTCGCGGCGCTGCGCAGCTCGGTGGTGACGCTCCACTCGGTGGCGTACGCGCCGCCGTTGAATGCGCAGCTTCCGCCGGACGGCGCGCCCGGGTCGGCCTCGGCGATCTTCGTACCACCGGGTCGGTTGTTCCAGTTCGTCGAGGTGGAGATGCCGCCGCTCATCAGGTAGAGGTCGGCGCGGTCACCGCTCGGATTGCCGCTGTTGGACCAGGTGTGCCGCAGCGTCACCGCGAACTGTGCGGAGAGGATCGTCTTGCCGGCGTACACCGACGTCGGCACCCGGTAGAACAGCCGCTTGATCTGGGAGTTCCCGCACCAGCCGGACGAGACCGGGCACAGCCCGAGCCCCTCGTCGTCCTTGCCGTCGAACTTCCAGTACTCCTCGGACGCGTAGCCGCTGTCGATCATCGCCCACGCCGTACGCAGGTCGTCGCGGTAGACCGGGTCGATGTAGACCGGGTAGACGGTGTCCCGGCCGCGCAGCAGCTTCTGGTCCGGCACCAGGGTGAGCAGCTTGCCGCTCGCGGCGACCGCCACCGCGGCGCGCGTCCTGCCGGGCCGGTCCGGCCCCGCGGC
>JBOGDF010000092.1:0-16056 GCA_050701635.1 Micromonosporaceae bacterium
GGGCGGAACCCGAGCCGGCGCCCGCGCCTGGCCCCGGCCCTGCGCCCGGGGCCGCGCCGCTGCCGGAAGAGCTGGCGGACGGCGTACCACTGAGATAGAGGTTTTCCAGGTCTTCCACTGTGGACAGCCGGTCGCCCACCTCGACGGTGAGGCTGCGCTTGTCGCGGGTCAGGCTGCCGGCGGGGATCTGCAGGCCGTTGGCCTGCAGCGCCTGGGTGATCGCGGCCGGGGTCAGACCGGCCTTCGCCAGCTTGGCCTGATCCGGCGTGATCACCACCTGCTCGTCGCTGGCGCCGGTGATCGCCACGTCCCGTACGTCGGGGATGCCGGCCAGCTCGGGCACCACGGTACGTTCCAGCTTGTCCAGCAGGGCGCCCTCGTCGGCGCCGTCGCTGACCGCCAGCGCCATCACCGGGATGTCGTCGGTGCTGCCGGCGAGCACCTGCGGGTCGACGGTGCCGGGCAGGTCGGACGAGACCCGGTCCACCGACTGCTCGATGTCGGCGACGATCTCGTCCAGCTCGGTGTCGAAGTCGAAGGCGACCTGCACCCGGGACACGCCCTCGCTGGAGGTGGAGGTGATCTCCTCGACGCCGTCCAGCCCCTGCAGGCTGTTCTCGATCGGCTCGGTGACCTGCTTCTCCACGATCGCCGGCGACGCGCCCGGGTACGGCGTCATCACTGTCACCATCGGGAAGCTGAGCGACGGGAACAGCTGCCGCTTGAGCTCCGGCACGGCGTACAGGCCGACGCCGCTGATGATCAGCGCGAGCATGATCACCACGCTGCGGTTGGCGAGACTGAGCCTGGCCAGAGCGGTCATTGGTGCACCTTTCCCCGATGGAGCGCGCGCTACCTCGGGGCGACGCTAACAACGCAGGTAGCGGCACTCCGCCATGCCCTCAGGGTCCTCTCAGCTCGGGCCGGGCGCCGGGACCGGGGCGCCACGCCGGGCAGACACGCCGGTCTGAGCTGGGCAGCCGAGACTATTGCGCTGCGGAATGCCAGGATTCCGTACCGTGGCTTACTCCCGATCCCGATACCCCGCCTGCGGGGAAGCCGCGCTGTTCGACGTACCGCCGGTGACGTCGCACCGGAAGACACCGCCCGCGGCCGCGAAGCCCGTACCGCGACCGCTGCCGGCGGCGCATCCGGAGCCGGCCGGCGGCGCGCACCCCATGCTGGACGGCGCGCCGCATCCGGTGCTGGACGGCATGGAGGAGGTCGGCTCCGGGCTGCTCGACCGGTTCGACGCGATGCAGCGGGTCGCCGCGTCGGCGCCGGGCGGGCCGATGCTGGTGGTCGCCGGCCCGGGCACCGGCAAGACCCTGGTGCTGACCACGCGGATCGCGTACCTGGTGAAGGAGCTGGGGGTGCCGGCGGCGGACTGCCTCGCGGTCTGCTTCGACACCGCCGCCGCCGAGCAGCTCTCGGTACGCCTCACCGCCCTGCTCGGCCCCGACGCCGCCGACGTCACCGTGACCAGCTTCGCGGAGCTGCACGACGCGTGCCCGGCGCCGTGGGTGTTCGTCGACGAATACCAGGACCTGGACGATGCGGCGTACCGGCAGCTGCGGCGGCTCTGCCCGCGGGAGGGCAACCTGTTCGCGGTGGCCGACCCGGACCAGGCGGTGCACACCGACGCCCGGTACGCGCTGCGCTTCGCCGACGACCACCCGGATCCGCGTACGGTCCGGCTGAGCCGCCACTACCGGTCGACCGCGCCGATCCTGGCCGCCGCGGTGCAGGCGATTTCACCCACTTCGCTGGTACGCGGGCGCCACCTCGACCCCGCACGGCGCGACGACGCCCCCGCCCCGATCGGCCGGTACGCCGCCACCGACGCCGACGACGAAGCCGGCTTCGTGGCCGCCACCGCCACCCGGCTGGTCAGCGAAGGCGTGCCGGCTTCCGGGATCGCGGTGCTCTACCGCGACCACGCGCAGGCGGCGCCGGTGGCCGACGCGCTCGCCCATGCCGGCGTACCGGTCCGGTCAGACACCGGGCCGGCCGGCGTGGCGGTCCGGGCCGACGCCGCGGTGACCGCCAACCCGCCCGGAGCGCCGGGGCCGGCCGAGCAGGGCGGCGCCGGGGTGACGTTGCTCACGCTGCGGGCGGCGAAGGGGCGCGAGTTCCCGGTGGTGTTCCTGATCGGCTGCGGCGACGGCGTACTGCCCACGGGAGACGGTGCCGACCCCGAGCACGTGGCGGCGGAGCGGCGGCTCTTCTTCGTCGGCCTGACCCGCGCCCAGCACCGGCTGCACGTGTCATACCAGCGGCAGCCGTCACATTTCCTGGACGCGATCGACCCAGGCCTGTACGAATCACTCAATCCGGCCACCGCGCCGGATCGCGTCGAGGACCTGCAGCTGCGTCTGTTGTGACTGAACGGACCGTCGATGCCGGCGGTCGTACCGACCTCCAGCGGCGGGCAGTCCGGTTCGGGCACATTGGCGGTCTAACCTGGCGGGTCCGGAAACATGGGACCCACGCGTTACCGTGGCCAGGTACAAGTTTCAGCTTCGGGCAGGTTGGCGGGGGCGGCCCGGACCCCTGTCGCGTACGGCACGCTAAGAGCAGGACCACCGCCGGGATGTGCTTGAGCGAGGAGGAGCAATGTCGATGTACGGACCCCCGGGAGGCGGCGGGTATCCCGGACAGCCACAGGACCCGTGGCAGGGCGGGTCAGGCGACCCGTACGGCGGCCAGGCCAGCAGCCCGTTCGGAGGTCAGCCCGGCGGAGACCCGTACGGCGGTCAGCCCGGTGGCGACCCGTACGGCGGTCAGTACGGCCAGCCGCCCCAGGACCCGTACGGCCAGCCCAGCGGACCTCCCGCGCAGGACCCGTACGGCCAGCCCCAGGGTGACCCGTGGGGAGCGCCGGCCCCGCCGCCGATGTCCGGCCCGCCCGGGCCTCCGATGTCGGGCCCGCCGATGGGTGGCCAGCAGTGGGCGCCGCCGCCACCGCAGAAGAGCAACACCGGTCTGATCGTCGCCCTGGCGGCGGTCGGTGTGCTGGTGCTGCTGTGCGGCGGCATCGGGCTGTTCTTCGTCCTCGCCTCGGGCGACGACAAGCCACCGACGACGCAGCCGTCGGCCGGGGCCTCCTCCGAGCCGGAGCCGACGGACACCGCGACCAGCGAAGAGCCGACCGACGACCCCACCAAGTACAACCTGAACGACGTCGAGGAAGGCGACTGCCTCTACGACTCGGACCCGAGCGACACCAGCGCGACGCTGTCGTTCGTGTCGTGCGACGAGACCGGCAGCGACCACTACAAGGTGCTGAAGCGGATCGACGACACCCAGGACGCCAACAAGTGCAAGGACGTCGAGGGGTACGACACCTCGTTCACCTCGTCCTCCGGCAACTTCGTACTCTGCGTGGAGGAGCTCCTCTAGCTCATGTAGCGCTATCTAGCTGATCTTGTAGATAACCGAATACTGCGGTACGAAGGGCGCCAGCCACCCCGGCCGGCGCCCTTCGCCATGCCCGGCGACCCCGGCGACCCGGGCGGCCTGGCGGCCTGGCGGTCGACACCTATCGCGACACGCCGGTAGCCACTTCTACGGAGATCTACGGGAAACGCTAGAAGCGCCGATACTCTCCGATCGTGGACCCGATCCGAAACCCGTACGCGCCCGGCGCCGGCCAGCGGCCGCCCGAGCTGGCTGGTCGCGACCGCGAGCTGGCGATGTTCGAGGTGGTGCTGGAGCGCGTTGCCCGGGGACGGCCGGAGCGGTCGCTGATCCTCACCGGGCTGCGCGGGGTCGGCAAGACGGTGCTGCTCAACACGCTGCGCAGCCAGGCGATCGGCCGGCTCTGGGGCACGGGGAAGATCGAGGCCCGCCCCGAGCAGTCGATCCGCCGCCCGGTCGCTGCCGCGCTGCACATGGCGATCCGGGAGCTGGCGCCGCGACACCGGGCGCCGGAGCGGATCGACGAGCTGCTCTCCGTACTGAAGGCGTTCGCGTTGCGGGCCAACCCGACCGGCGCCAAGCTGCGGGACCGCTGGCAGCCCGGCATCGACCTGCCGGCCGCCGAGGGCCGGGCCGACTCGGGCGACATCGAGATCGACCTGGTCGAGCTGTTCACCGACGCCGCCGGCATAGCGACCGATGTCGGCACCGGGATCGCGCTGTTCATCGACGAGATGCAGGACGTGGGCGCCGCCGACACCTCCGCGCTGTGCGCCGCGTGCCACGAGCTGTCCCAGCTCGGCGCTCCGCTGATCGTGGTCGGCGCCGGGCTGCCGCACCTGCCGGCGATCCTGTCGGCGAGCAAGTCTTACTCGGAGCGGCTGTTCCGGTATCAGCGGATCGACCGGCTGGAACGCTCCGCCGCCGACCAGGCGCTCACCGCCCCCGCGGAACGGGAAGGCGTCGAGTACGACCCCAAAGCCCTGCAGGAGCTGTACGACAAGTCCGGCGGCTACCCGTACTTCGTGCAGGCGTACGGGAAGGCGACCTGGGACCACGCACCGGCCTCGCCGATCGCGCCGTCCGACGTGACCGTCGCCGCACCGGAGGCCGAGGGCGAGCTGGCGGTCGGCTTCTTCGGCTCCCGGTACGACCGCGCCACACCGTCGGAGCGCGAATACATGCGCACCATGGCCAGCCTCGAAGACGAGGACGACCCGGTGGCGACCGCCGAGGTCGCGAAGTCCCTGGGGCGCAAGGCGTCCAGCCTGTCCCCGGCACGTGACTCGCTGATCAAGAAGGGCCTGATCTACTCCGGGGAACGCGGCACCGTGGCGTTCACCGTGCCCCACTTCGGCCGCTACCTGCGTACCCAACCCCTCGAGGTCTGACCCCGGGCCATGCGAACAAGACCGTGGCAGGGTTGTACGCATGGACTACGGACGCCCGCTCGAGTTCGGATACTTCCTGGTCCCCGAGGCGCCGGACTTCTCCCGGCTGCACCGGCTCGCGCAACGCGCCGACGACACCGGGCTGGACTTCGTGGCGATCCAGGACCACCCGTACCACCGGCGGCACTTCGACACCTGGACCCTGCTCACCGCGCTCGCGGCGCAGACAAGCCGGATCCGGTACGTCACCGACGTGGCCAACCTGCCGCTGCGGCCGCCGGCCGTACTCGCCAAGGCGGCGGCCAGCCTGGACGTGATCACCGGCGGGCGGGTCGAGCTGGGGCTGGGCGCGGGCGGGCAGTGGGACGCGGTCACGGCGATGGGCGGGCCACGGCGTACCCCCGGAGAGTCGATCGCGGCGCTGAGCGAGGCGATCGACGTGATCCGTCAGGTGTGGAGCGGGGAGCGGGGCCGGCGGTACGACGGCACGCACTACCGGCTCGACGGGCTCAACCCCGGGCCGGTGCCGGCGCATCCGATCGGGATCTGGCTGGGTGCGTACCGGCCGAAGATGCTGGCGCTGACCGGGGAGAAGGCCGACGGGTGGGTGCCGAGCAGCGCGTACCTACCGCCGGAGAAGCTGGCCGACGGGCACGGCCGGATCGACGATGCGGCACGCGCCGCGGGGCGGGAGCCGGACGGCATCCGGCGGGCGTACAACCTGATGGGGTCCTTCGACGACCAGCCCCGCGGCTTCCTGAACGGGCCCACCGACCAGTGGATCGACGAGCTGACCGAGCTCGCCACCGGGTACGGCGTCGACACGTTCCTGCTCTCCACCAGCGGCGATCCGGTGCACGACATCGGGATCTTCGCCGAGGAGGTGGCGCCGGCGGTGCGGGCCGCCGTGGCGCGCGAGCGCGCTGGTAGCGTGCCGGTTTCATGAGCCTCTCGCAGCGAGAAGCGGCGACGCTACGCCGTCCCAGCCCGATCTTCCTGGCGATCCTCGCGGTCTTCGCCGGCTGCGGTCTGCTGCTGTGGTACGGCGTCGGCCCGGTCGGGCTCGCGGCGTTCGGGTTCGTGCTCGGCGGCTGGCTGGTGTCGCTGTGCCTGCACGAGTACGCGCACGCGGCGACGGCGTACCACTCCGGCGACCACTCGGTGCTGGACAAGGGCTACCTGACGCTGAACCCGCTCAAGTACAGCCACGTGCTGCTCAGCATCGTGCTGCCGCTGGTGTTCGTGGTGCTCGGCGGGATCGGGCTGCCCGGCGGCGCGGTCTACATCAACCCGCACGCGCTGCGCAGCAAGGTACGCGAGAGCCTGGTCTCCGCCGCCGGTCCGCTGACCAACGTCGGGTTCGCGATCGCGCTGGCGCTCGGCATCGGCTGGGCGGTCTCCGGCGCCGACACCCACCTGACGTTCTGGGCGGCGACGGCGTACCTGTGCATGCTGCAGGTGATGGCGAGCCTGCTGAACCTGCTGCCCGTACCCGGCCTGGACGGGTACGGCATCGCCGAGCCGTGGCTGCCCGACGAGTGGGTCAGCACCGCGCGGAAGGTCGCGCCGTTCGGGCTGCTGATCGTGTTCGCGTTCCTGTGGGAGCCACGGATCGGCGGGGCGTTCTTCGGCGCCGTGTTCTGGATCCTGGAGCTGGTCGGCGTACCGTCTCCGCTGGTCTGGGCCGGCTCGGACCTGTTCCGCTTCTGGTCCTGACGACAGCCTGCAGCCTCGCCAGCGCTCGCCGGCGGGTCAGCGCTTGCCGTCAGTGCTTGCCGTTGCGGCGGCGGGCGGCGTCGGCGAGCTCGCGCTCCAGGTCCGCCCGTGCCTTGGCCCGGGCCCAGCGCCGCGCCTCGGCGAAGTACGACTTGGGGTCGGACAGGATGTGCGTCAGCCGCTCACGCTCGGCGGCG
This sequence comes from Micromonosporaceae bacterium, assembly GCA_050701635.1. Taxonomy (GTDB): domain Bacteria; phylum Actinomycetota; class Actinomycetes; order Mycobacteriales; family Micromonosporaceae; genus WHSM01. Next base: position 6,725 of record JBOGDF010000092.1, read on the forward strand.
CCGTGCCACGGTCGATTGGCCGGTGACGCTGCGGTCATGGGTGCACCCTCCATCCTCTGTCCTGATACCCCGTGGTCGTCTCCCGAACCAGGATCGCACGTGCCCCCTGGTAGCAACAACGGCTGAACGACCCACATCACAGTGCCGAGTGGGCCCGTCACCGGTTGAAACCGGCGGAGAGCAGCTCGCCCAGCAACTGCACCACCTCGGCGTCCTGCTCGCTCAGACCGCACGTCTGCAGGGTATCCACCGTCAACAGGCCAAACCGGCGTTGTTCGGTAGAAATCGGTACGACGACCAGCGCCCGGTGCCGGTGCTCGTGGTCCACCCAGCCGGGCGGCGCCTCCGCCACCAGGTCGGGATAGAACGCCGCGGTGTCCTCGTCCAGGATCTGCAGCGCGCCGTCGCCGAGCGGCGTACCGGCGGTGAGCACCCAGGTGGCGGGCTGGGCGCGGCCGTAGTAGCCGGCCAGCTCCAGCCGGCGGTGCTGCGCGTCGGCGAGCCGGAAGAAGCAGGCCCGGGCGTCCTCCACGTCCACCAGCTCGGTGGCGGCGGCCAGCACCACCTGCAGCGCCTGGCCCTGCAGCCGCTCCAGGGTGGCGCTTCGCGACTTCGCGTCGGTGATCTCCCCGAGCAGGTACGCCAGCGGCGTCAACACCCGGCCGACCACCAGCCGCATCTGCTGTTTCGCCGCCTCGGCAGAGCCCTGCGCGTCGCTCGCCAGGATCTTGGCGGCGCGCTCGGCGTACATCGGGAGACCGACCGCGACCGCGGTGAGCGCGGCTGCCGCGGCGAGCAGCAGCCAGAACGGGAATCCCTTGATAACTGAGAGCGAGGCGCCGAGGGCGAACGCGGCGACAGCACAGCTGATGGCGACGGGGCGGAAGTGGCGTACGGCCCAGGACGTGATCTCCGGCATGGTGCGGTACACCGTACTGGCCTTGATCGCTTCCTGGCGAGCCGTGTTGGCGACTTCTACCCAGCGTGATATCGCATTGATACCTGCCATTGTGCACCCGGACACTTTTTGGTATTGGGGACAAATCAAACTGGCTCGGGTCGACGGGGCCTTCTACGCTGCCAGGGTGGACGTGCAGAGGCGCGAGACGGGGGGCGTGACCAGGTGACCGAGGTACGGGCGCCGCGCCGTACGCTCCCGCTCGACCGAGCCGACCGCATCCGGGTGGGTGTGGTCGCGGCGGCCGTGGTCGCCGCCATCGCGGCGGTGCTGGTGTTCGGCCGCGGCTACCGGTTCTTCGACATGCTGATCTACCACGACGCGGTGGTGTGGTGGGTCAACGGCGGCGAGCTGTACGAGTTCGCCGAGCCGAAATACCAGCTGGGCTTCACGTACCCCCCGTTCGCGGCGTTGCTGCTGTTGCCGACCGCGCTGCTGCCGGCCGCGGCCGCCGGGTGGATCAACCTGATCGCGAGCATGGTCGTGCTGGTCATGATCAGCTGGTGGCTGGTCGGCCCGATCGCGGAGCGGTACGGCTGGACCAAGTGGTACGCCGTCGCGCTCGCCGTACCGGCCGCGGCCGCCACCGACCCGATCCGGGAGACCCTCGGGTACGGCCAGGTCAACCTGATCCTGATGGGGCTCATCGTGTTCGACCTGGTCGCGCTGCGGGCGGGTTACAAGTGGGCCGGCATCGGCATCGGGCTGGCGGCCGCGATCAAGCTGACCCCCGCGTTGTTCGTGGTGTACCTGCTGGTCAGCAAGCAGTGGCGGGCCGCGTTCACCGGCATCGGCACCGCCGTCGCCGCCACCGGAGTCGGCTTCGCGATCGCGCCCAGCGCCTCCTGGCTCTACTGGACCAAGGTGCTGTGGGACACCCAGCGGGTGGGCCAGACCGACCTCACGCCCAACCAGTCGCTTGCCGGCGTACTGGCCCGGCTGTACGACCAGGGCACCACGCCGCGGCTGCTGTGGCTGGCGTTCGGGCTGTTGATCCTCGCCGTCGGCATCAGCCGCGCCGTGGCCGCGCACCGTGAGCACGACGAGCTGGCCGCGTTCACCCTGGTCGGGCTGACCACCGTGGCGCTGTCGCCGGTGTCCTGGACCCACCACATCGTCTGGGTGGTGTGCGCCGTGCTGCTGCTCGGCGACATCGCACTGCACCGGCGGAGCTGGAAGCACGGCGTCGCCGCCGCCGGGGTCTACGCCGTCTTCCTCACCAGTCCGATGTGGTATTTCGAGCACAAGTTCGAGTCGCACTGGGCGGACGGCGTACACGGGATGATCCTGGAGAACGCGTTCGCGCTGGTGGTGATCGCGCTGGTGGTGCTGCTGCCGTGGCGGCCGGGCGCGGATCCGGCGTACCAGCCTTACCCGGGGCGGCGCTGGGAGTCGGCCCACCTGTCCTGGTAGCCGCACGTCTGGGAGGTCCACTGTGGATGGTCGGGAGCTGCTGGCGTACTGCCTGGCGAAACCCGGCGCGTGGCAGGACGAGCCGTGGGAAGGCGACGTGGTGGTGAAGGTCGGCGACAAGATCTTCGCCTTCCTCGGCGAGGTCGACGTCGACCCCGCATCCGTCGGGCTGAAGTGCGGGCGCAACCGCGACGAGGCAGACGAGCTGCTGCTGCGCTATCCGGACGATGTGGCGGTGTCGGCGTACATCGGCCGCTCCGGGTGGAACAGCGTGAAGACCGGGGGCGCGATACCGGACGACGAGATCCGGGAGCTGGTCGACGCCTCGTACCACACCATCGTCAGCAAGCTGCCGAAGTCGAAACGGCCCTGACCCCCGCGGGTGGCACACGCGGGGGCCAGGCTCTGCCGGTCCAACTAGGTGGTGACCGACTCCACGATCACCGTGCCGGAGCCGATCAGGACATTCGTGTCGGTACGCACCTGCACCGCACCGAGCAGCACCCGACCCGCCGCCGGAGCGGCGTTCGCGGTCACGGCACCCGGCACGGTCCACACCGCGCCCGACGGGCGCAGCGCGTTGGAATCGGTGATCGACACCGAGCCGAACGCCGGGTTGGTGAACACGTCGACGTAGTCGTAGTCGGTCGTGCCCGCCGGTACGGCGAAGCCGTCGACCAGGACGATCCACGTACCCGCCGCCGGGTTGTTGATCGTCACCGACTCCTCGGAGTCACCATCGGCGTTCTGACCAGCCAGAACACAGCTGCCGGTGGTGCAGTTGAAGACGAACAGGTCGAGGTCCGCGCCGGGATCGGACGGGTTGCCGATCGTGGCGCGCAGCGACGTCGTCCCGGCCGTCACGTTCACCAGGTACTGCTGCTGCTCCAGGTTGCCGATGGAGAACCGGCCGGTACGGGCGCTGCCGAGCGTCGTACCGGTGGCGCGGCCGGTGAACGGCCCGAACAGGTTGGTCAGGGTGTATTCCCGGGCGATCGGCACCCCGATGACCGCGGACGGGATCACGTCCGGGTTCGGGGAGACCGTTGCCCCCAGGATCGACACCGTCAGGGTGAACGGGGTGAAGGCCACGTCGGAGGTACGCCGCGCCTCCACCGTGATCTCCCAGACGCCCGCGGTCGGGTTCGACGTGGTACGGCTCAGCGGATTACCCGCGCAGCCACCACCCGGCACCGGCGGGCTGTAGCAGTTCAGCGACGAGTTGGAGTCGGTCGGCACACCGAACGGGTGGTAGCGCAGGAACCGCGCCTGCCCCGTGCCCGGGGTCGCGTTCGGCCCGGCCAGGTCGACCTTCAACGCCGGTACGCCGGCCGGCACCTTGAAGAAGTAGTGCAGGGCCTGGTTGCGTGCCACGCTCCCGGCGATCTCCACGGTGTAGTTGCCCGCCGCGGTGAACTGGTGTGGCACCACGACCACGTTCATGGTCGCGTAGTCCACGCCCACCGTCGCCGGGTCGTCCAACCGCAGGATCGCGGAGTGGTCGCCGACTGCGGCGGGGTTGACCTGCACCGTCACGGTCACCGGTGTGTTCAGCGGCAGTTTCACCGACGCCGGTGCGGCGAAGGTGCCGTCGTTGCCGACCCAGCTCAGGCCGTACGTGATCGCCTTGCTGCCGCCGCTGGTCCGCTTGAAGGTGTACGTCCGGGTGTACGCCTGCCCGAGGGTGACGCCCTCCCGGTCGTGGATGCCGACGCCGATCCCCGGAGTCGCCAGGAAGCCGGACAGCAGCGTGTTCACCGGCACCGACGAGGAGATATCGACCGGCTTCAGGTTGGTCTTCAGCTGGCCGTACGCCGCCCCGACGTCCACCAGGCCGTGCCCCTGCTCGTACGCCTGGTAGCCGTCGATGAAGCGGGCGGTGGAGGTCAGCGCCTGCCGCAGCTGCGACGGTTTGGTATGGAAGCCCTCGACCTTGGCGGCACCCAGCAGCAGCGCCGCGGCGCCGGTCGCCGACGGGGACGCCATCGAGGTGCCGTTGAACATCGAGTACCCCGGCGGCAGGAAGTGGACGCCCGCGACCGGGCCGCCCGGCTGCCACAGCGGGGTGGTGGAGATCGCCGCGCCGGACGCGATCAGGTTCGGCTTGAAGCCGCCGTCCTCACGCGGCCCGCGGGAGCTGAACGGGTGCTGGTTGTCGACGCCCGGAGCGGGTGCCGTGGAGCCGTAGTTGGCTTCCCAGGTCGCGTCGGAGATGTAGGTGCCGACGCTGACCACGTTGCCGGCCACCGACGGGTCGCCGACGGTGTTCATGCCCGGGCCGCTGTTGCCGGCCGAGATGAACATCTGGACGTCGTACTGGTCGATAAGGCGGTTGTAGAGCACCGCGCGGGCGTTGTTGCCGTCGTTGAGCGCGGGCAGGCCACCGATCGACATGTTGATCACGTCCACGTCGGACTGCTTCGCCGCGTAGACCATGCCCTCGACCAGGGCGTGTGCGGTGCAGCCGGCGATGAACAGGCAGACCCGTACGGAGACGAACTGGGCGCCCGGAGCGGCACCCTTCATCTCGCCGCCGAACAGGCTGTTGCCGCCGACGATGCCGGCCACGTGCGAGCCGTGGGCGCCGGAGACGATGCCGATGTTGACGGCCTTCGCCTTGCCGTCGACCTGCACCACGAACGGGATCTGCTCGCGTACCGCGGTGGCCGGGTTGTCGGTGCCGAAGGCGCCAGTGTCGTACGCGACCTTGTAGTCGCGCATCGCGGGCTCGTCGGCGAAGGAGAGGTCCTGGTTGTCGTCGACCCACACGGTGCCGGCGCCGTCCCACAGCACGCCGAACAGGCCGCTGGAGCCGGCCGGGTTGCCGTCCCGGTTGACGTCGTTGCCGAGCTCGCCGCCGAGCCGGGCATCACGCTCGTTCAACCGGCCGAACCGGAAGCTGCCGGCGCCCGGCGCGGTGTACGTGGTGTCGCCGACGCTGAACGACGGGCCGCTGACCTGCGTACTCATCGAGATCCAGGTCGGGTCGCCGTCGTCGGACGGGTCGGTGTAGGTCACCCAGTCGACGATCTTCCGCGCGCCCGTCGAGGTGGTGGTCAGCGACGGGTGGTGCAGATCGACGCCGGTGTCGAGGATGCCGACCTTGACGCCGCGGCCGTCGTACGTGGGGTGCGCCGCGGTGAACTGCGCCGCGCCGGTGTCGCCGATCGGCATGTACGGGTTGTCCGCCGGCGTCGCCGCGCTCGGCGGCGGGAACGGCGTCGGTGCGGTGTCGCCCGCGGGGCGCGGATCGTCCAGCGGGATCACTTCGTCCAGCTGTACGGACTGCACGCCGGCCAGCCCCGCGACCTGCCCGGCCTTGCCGGTCGGCACCTTCGCCCGCAGGTAGCTGATGTCGTCCTCGCGGTACCCGACGGTGGCGCCGAGCCCCTTCAGGCCGCTGGCCACCGTACGGTTCGCACCCTGCCGGGCCGCGATCAGTACGGTCACCGACTTCTCGCCGTTGGCCACCGCGGTGGCGAGCAGCTCACGATCGTGTTTCGACAGGCCCGCACCAGGTGTGGTGGCTCCGGTGGCCGGCGTACCGACCCCGAAACCGAACACCACCAGCGAGGCGCCAATGGCTAGGGCCGAGAAACCGGCCACTCGACGACGCATTGCTCCCCCAGGGGACAACATCCAATAGGTCCACCAACGGGATACACAGGCGCACGCAGGTGCGCCCCCCGAACTGCTACTTCGTCGGCGTGCCCGGAACGTAGGCCGGCCGAGCCGCTCACGACTGTCGGCTTCCTGTCAGTTCCCCGGTCGGCAGGGTGGAAGCAAGGGCCGGCAGCGCGGGTCAGAAACCCCGGTAGGGGGTGGCCCGGCCGATCGCGCGGCCCACGGCCGGTCCGGGCTGCTGCGGATCCGGTGGTACGGCGTGCAGCGGCACGCCGTACTCAGCTGGCACGGCGTTCAGCTGTTCCAAGATCCGCCGGATCGCCAGGCACGCCAGCTCCCACTGCTCACACGCTGTCTGACAGCGCAGCCCGAACGTGGGCAGCACCCGTACTGCGACCTGCCCGCAGGCGCATAACTGCTGGTCAGGCACGATCGTGTGCTTGTCCATCACGACGGAGACGGTCTGGAGCTGCCGGCCGACCTCGTACCAGAAGCGTGACGCGTCGAGCCGCACCATCGGTCTCCCCCTCGATGTCAAGACGTTGCGTGGGGTCCGACCCACACACGGTGATATTTGCACGTGCAGCTTTAGCGAGCAACCCCTCACAAGCCTTTTGTGTGTACGAGTTGCGCGCTAGCACTCCGTTGGAGAATGATCTCCGCCATGCAGGACACCAGCCCGACCCTGCGGAAGCGCAGGCTCGGCCGCACCCTGCGCGCGATGCGCGACGCCGCCGGAGTCAGCAGGGAGCAGGTAGCCGAGGAGCTCGACTGCTCCCCGTGGAAGATCGGCCGCATCGAGACCGGCCACACCGGCTGCCGCCGCGGCGACCTCCTCACCATGCTCGACCTCTACAACGTCACCGACGAGGAACGCCGCAGCGAGCTGGTGCAGCTCGCCCGCGAGTCCCGAACCCGCCGCAAAGCCCCCTACGTCGATCTCCCCGACCCTCTGCCCACACTCATCGAACTGGAACTCGATGCCAGCTCGATCCGTTGGTATGAGCCGACCCTGATCCCCGGCCTGCTGCAGACGGAGGACTACGCCCGCGCCGTTCTTCGTGCGTGGCGGCCGGCATACAAGCCAGACGAGGTCGAACAGCTGTTGAAGGTGCGGATGGAGCGACAGCAGGTTCTCGAGAGCGAGAGCCCGCCTGAGCTATGGACCATCATCGACGAAGCCGCTCTCCGTCGCGTGGTTGGTGGCTCAGCGGTCATGCGAGAGCAATGCCAACACTTGCTGCGGATCGCCGAGGAGCGCCTCGCCGAGATCCAGGTGCTGCCCTTCGACGCGGGCGCACACACATCGATGACTGGCATGTTCCAGATGCTTCGGTTCGCCGGCTCCGACGACCCCGACGTCGTCTACCTGGAGGGCTTCTCCGGCGCTGTCTTTCTCGATGGCGCTGAGGCCGTGGCCCGAGTTAGCCTCATCTTCGACCACCTGCTCGGCCAGGCCCTGAGTCCGGAGAGATCCGCAGACACCATCCGAGCGGCGGCGACGAGCCTGGCATGACGTGAGGGGAGCCGCAGCTATGCCGCTTGACTGGAGCCGAGCTGACTGGCGCGTCAGCAGCCGTTCGACCGGTACCAGCGGCGGGAGCTGCGTGGCGGTCGCGCGGATTGGTGACGTGATCGGGGTCAAGGACACCAAGGATCCGGACAGCCCGGTGCTCGAATTCCGGCTCACCGACGAGTGGCCCAAGTTCGTACAGGCGATCAAAGACGGCGAATTCGACCACCTGTAGCCAAGCACCTGTCCACTTGGCGCGTTGACGACACCTCGACACGCCGATCCGTACGGCGTGTCGACGTGCCCCCAACGCCCCAAGTGAGATCAGGCTGCTGCGGCGACCTGCCGGACGTCGGTGCCGAGGAGGTGGTGGTAGAGGGATTGGTAGGCGTCGAGCGTGTTGGTTAGGTCGTGGGTGGTTACTAGGCGGCGGCTGGTGGCGCCCATTCGGGCGGTTGTGCCGGGGTCGGCCAGGACGGCCATCAAGCGGTCCGCGAGCGTGGCGATGTCGCCGGGCGGGAAGAGGTAGCCGTTCTCGCCGGGGCGTACCAGGTGCGGCAGCGCCATCGCGTCGGCGGCCACCACCGGCTTGCCGGCCGCCATCGCCTCCAGGGTCACCAGGCTCTGCAGCTCGGCCACGCCCGGCATGCAGAAGACGTCGCAGCGGGCGTACGCCTGGAGCAGCGCCGCGTCGTCCACGTACCCGTGGAAGGTCACCCGGTCGGCGATCCGGAGGGTACGGGCGAGCTGCTGCCAGGTGTCGCGGAAGGCGCCGTCACCGACGATCTCCGCGCATACCCACGGCGGGAGCAGGGCGACCGCGCGCAACAGCTCGTCGACCCGCTTCTCCTCGTCCAGCCGCCCGACGAACAGCACGGTCGCGCCCGCGCTCGCTGGCCGGGGTGCGGCGGCGGTGTGCCGCTGCAGGTCGATGCCGCAGGAGATCGGTGTGGCACCGGGCGGCAGCCCGTTGTCGTGCAGCAGTTGGACCGCGCGCGGCGTCGGGGCGGTCACGGCGTCGGCGTCGCGGAACACGCGTACCAGATCGCGCCACGCCAGCCGGGCGGCGCCCGCCCGCAGCCAGCCGGGCACCTTCGCGTACGCGAAGAGGTTCTCCGGCATGAAGTGGTTGGTCGCCACCAGCGGCACCCCGGCCTGCGACGCCGCGCGTACCAGCCCGCGCCCGACCGAGAAGTGCGCCTGTACGTGCACCACGTCCGGCGCCAGCTCCCGCAGCAGTCCCCGGGTCGCCGCGGCGGCCTGCCACGGCGGGCAGATCCGGAACGTCGGGTGAACCCCCGTGCGGTACGACGCCAACCGGTGCACCGTGATCCCGTCGATGTGCTCCACCTGCGCAGGCCCGTCCGGCGACGGCGCCACCACATGGACGTCGTGCCCCCGGCCCGCCAGCCCGACCGCGTACCGGTGTGCGAACCGGGCCGCTCCGTTGACGTCCGGCGGGAACGTGTCGGCGCCGATCACGACGCGCAGCGGGCGGTGCAAGTTCAAGAACATGAGATCTCCTCGGTAGTACGGCGTTCGTCGTCCGCCACCGAGCTGGGCCCGGCGGTGGTGGCTTCGGTGTGCGATGCGGCTTCGTGGTGCGGTGTGGCTTCGTGGTGCGGCGTGGCTTCGGGGTGCGGCGTGGCTTCGGGGTGCGGCGTGGCTTCGGGGTGCGGCGTGGCTTCGGGGTGCGGCGTGGCTTCGGGGTGCGGTGTGGCTTCGGGGTGCGGTGTGGCTTCGGGGTGCGGTGTGGCTTCGGGGTGCGGTGTGGCTTCGGGGTGGTGGCGGGCGAGCGCGACCGTGCCGGCGACCGCCAGCAGC
>JBOGDF010000093.1:0-15926 GCA_050701635.1 Micromonosporaceae bacterium
CCGGTGTGCGTGTTCGCGCAGGACTTCACCGTCTTCGGCGGCTCCCTCGGCGAGGTGTACGGCGAGAAGATCGTCAAGGTGATGGACCTGGCGATCAAGACCGGCTGCCCGGTGGTCGGCATCAACGAGGGCGCCGGCGCCCGGATCCAGGAGGGCGTGGTCTCGCTGGGCCTGTACGGCGAGATCTTCCGGCGCAACGTACACGCGAGCGGTGTCGTCCCCCAGATCTCGCTGATCATGGGCGCCTGCGCGGGCGGCCACGTGTACTCTCCCGCGATCACCGACTTCACCGTGATGGTCGACCAGACCAGCCACATGTTCATCACCGGCCCCGACGTGATCAAGACCGTGACCGGCGAAGACGTCACGTTCGAGGAGCTGGGCGGGGCGCGTACCCACAACACCAAGTCGGGCAACGCGCACTACATGGGCACCGACGAGGACGACGCGATCGAGTACGTCAAGGACCTGCTGTCGTACCTGCCGGGCAACAACCTCGACGACCCGCCGGTGCTCCCGGTCGCGCCCGAGCTCGAGGTCACCGACGACGACCGGTCGCTGGACACGCTGATCCCCAACTCGGCGAACCAGCCGTACGACATGCACACCGTGATCACCTCGGTGCTCGACGACGGCGACTTCCTGGAGACCCAGCCGCTGTTCGCGCAGAACATCCTGTGCGGCTTCGGGCGGGTCGAGGGCCGCTCCGTCGGCGTGGTCGCCAACCAGCCGATGCACTTCGCCGGCTGTCTCGACATCGACGCCTCGGAGAAGGCCGCCCGGTTCGTACGCACCTGCGACGCGTTCAACATCCCGGTGCTGACCTTCGTGGACGTACCGGGGTTCCTGCCCGGCACCGACCAGGAGTGGGACGGCATCATCCGGCGCGGCGCGAAGCTGATCTACGCGTACGCCGAGGCGACCGTGCCGCTGGTCACGGTGATCACGCGCAAGGCGTACGGGGGTGCGTACGACGTGATGGGGTCCAAGCACCTCGGCGCCGACATCAACTTCGCCTGGCCGACCGCGCAGATCGCGGTGATGGGCGCCCAGGGCGCGGTCAACATCCTCTACCGCAAGGAGCTGGCGGCGGCGTCCGATCCGGAGTCGGCCCGCGCCAGGTTCATCGAGGAGTACGAGGACACGCTGGCGAACCCGTACGTCGCCGCCGAGCGGGGCTACGTCGACTCGGTGATCCCGCCGTCGCAGACCCGGGTCGCGGTGGCCAAGGCGCTGCGTACGCTCCGCGGCAAGCGCGAGACCCTGCTCCCCCGCAAACACGGAAACATCCCGCTGTGAGCGCGAGGAGCGAGCTCGCGAGCCCCGCAGCCGCGAACGAAGGACCAGCACTGTGAGCGAGGCCGCCGCCGACACGCCGCGTCGTCCGCTGCTGCGGGTGGTACGCGGCGCCCCGACCGACGAGGAGCTGGCCGCGCTCACGGTCGTGCTGGCAGCGAAGGCGAGCGCCGGTGCCGGCCCGGCCCCGGCCGAACCGCGCTCGGAATGGCGCCACCGCGCCGCCCTGGTACGCAAACCACTCCACCACGGCCCCGGCGCCTGGCGCGCCGCCGCCCGTCCCCACTGACGCCGCCCGCCCCCACTGACGCCTCCCGCACCGCTCGCGGACCGGTAACGTCATACCTGCCCGCGATACTGCGAACAGCACAGTCACCGCCGGAGGTGCACATGACAGCGGCCACCATCGAGGCCCACGGCGAGCCGTGGACCGAGGAGGCGTACTTCGCGCTCGGCGAGACCCGTGACCGGATTGAGCTGTTCGACGGGAGCCTCATCGTGACCCCAGCGCCGAGCGGGCGCCACCAGCTGACCTCCTACCGGATCCATCACGCCATCGAGTCGGCGGCGCACGCGGCCGGTCTCGAGGTCCTCGAGGCGGTGAACGTCCGGCTCGCCTCGGGGCGGGTGTTCATTCCGGACCTGGTGTTGGTGCAGGACGCCGACCACGCGACGTTCGAGGCGGCGGAGGTCGCACTGATCGGCGAGGTCGTCTCTCCGAGCAATGCCGGGACAGACCGGGTGCTGAAGTTCCACCTCTACGCCGACGCCGGCATTCCGTGGTATCTCCTGGTGGAGCCGGACGGCGACAGCCTTGCCTTGACGCTGTACCACCTGGAGAACGGTGGATATGTCGAGCACGCGGTGGCCAAGGGCGGTCAGCCGCTGGCCATGACCGAGCCGATCGACGTCACGATCGACCCGGCACGGCTGCTCCGCCGCTGACGCGATGCCGCTGACCCCGACGGGTCAGACCTGCGCCTCGGCCAGTACGGCAGCGAGCTGGTCGACGGCCCAGTCGAGCTCCTCGCCGGTGATGGTCAACGGCGGGGCGATCCGGATCGTGGAGCCGTGGGTGTCCTTGACCAGTACGCCGCGCTCGGCGAGCCGCTCGCACGCCTCGCGACCGGTCATCAGCGCGGGATCGATGTCCACGCCGGCCCACAGGCCGCGACTGCGGAAGCCGACGACTCCCGTACCCACCAGATCTTTCAGGCGGACCGCGAGCCGGTCACCGAGGTCGCGGGCGCGCTGCTGGTATTCGCCGGTGGCGAGCAGCCGCAGCACGGCGCGGCCCAGCGCGCAGGCGAGCGGGTTGCCGCCGAAGGTCGAGCCGTGTTCGCCGGGCTTCAGCACGCCGAGCACCGACCGCGGCGCCACCACCGCGGACACCGGCAGTACGCCGCCGCCGAGCGCCTTGCCGAGGATGAACATGTCCGGCACCACGCCTTCGTGCTGGCAGGCGAAGGTCTCCCCGGTACGCCCCAGCCCGGACTGGATCTCGTCGGCGAGGAACAGCACCCGCCGCTCGTCGCAGACCCGGCGTACCCCCGGAAGGTAGTTCTCCGGCGGGATCAGGACGCCGGCCTCGCCCTGGATCGGCTCCAGCAGCACCGCGACGGTGGTGTCGTCGATCGCCGCGGTCAGCGCGTCCAGGTCCCCGTACGGGACGATCCGGAACCCGGGGGTGTACGGGCCGTACCCGTCGCGCGCCACCGGGTCGGTCGAGAAGCTCACGATCGTGGTGGTACGCCCGTGGAAGTTGTCGGCCGCGACCACGATCGTCGCCTCGCCGTCCGGTACGCCCTTCACCTGGTAGCCCCACTTGCGGGCCACCTTGATCGCGGTCTCCACCGCCTCGGCGCCGGTGTTCATCGGCAGCACCATCGCGTCCGGCGCCATCCCGGCGGTCGCCGCGAGCGCGGCCAGCTCGGCGCCGAACGGCCCCAGCTGGTCGTTGTGGAACGCCCGGCTGGTCAGCGTCACCCGGTCCAGCTGCTCGCGTACCGCCGCGAGCAGAGCGGGGTGGCGGTGGCCGAAGTTGAGCGCGGAGTAGCCGGCGAGGCAGTCCAGGAACCGCCGCCCCTCGACGTCGGTCACCCAGGCGCCGTCGGCGGAGGCGACCACCACCGGCAGCGGGTGGTAGTTGTGCGCGGTCACCCGCTCGTCGAGCGCGATCGCATCGGTGGTGGCGGCGCCGGCCAGCCCGGGCATCACAGTCATCGGATCTCCAAGGTGCAGCACTTCGGTCCTCCTCCAGCTTTACGCAGCTCGGACACATTTACCCGCACCGGCACGTACCCGCGGCTCTCAAGTTGGCGCGCCAGCCGCTCCGCCTCGGCGTTGAGCACGACGTGCCTGCCGTCGCTGACCGCGTTCAGGCCGAGCACCGCGGCGTCCTCGGCGGAGGCGATGATGGCGTTCGGGTAGAGCTGTTCGAGCACCTGCCGGCTGCCGTCGGAGAACGCCTCCGGGTAGTACGCGATGTTCGCCGGCCGGTCCGGCGCGCCGCCGAGCGGGAACATCGCGGTGTCCAGGTGGTAGAACCGCGGGTCGGTCAGCCGCATCGTGATCACCGGGCGGCCGAAGGCGTCCTGCACCTCGGCGTGCGCGGCGAGCTCGGTACGGAAGCCCGTACCGGCGAGTATCAGCTGGCCCACCGGCGAGTCCACCGGCAGGAAGTCGCCTTCGCCTTCGTTGACGTACTTGGGGAGCTGCACCGGGTAGCCGGCCGACTCGAACCAGGCCCGGTACGCCGGCCCCTCGTCGGCCCGCTGCGGGTTGCGGAACTGCGCGCCGTACACCCGGCCGTCCATCACGAACGCGCCGTTCGCGGCGAACACCATGTCGGGCAGCCCGGGCAGCGGCTCGATCAGCTCCACCGTGTGCCCCAGCCCCCGGTACGCCTCCGCCAGCGCGTCCCACTGCGTGATCGCCAGGTCGGTGTCGACCGGCTCCGAGGGGTCCATCCACGGGTTGATGGCGTACTCCACGGCGAAGTACGTGGGGCGGCACATCAGGTAGTGCCGGGCACGTTGGCGCACCTCGGTGGGCGCGCCCAGGATTGACTGCATCGACGCTCCTGGATCACTGCGGGGGGTGGGTGTGGTACGGAAGGGTTGATTGAAGGCTAGGTGCCGACCACACCCACCTACCATTGCTTGCTGTTGCGTGCATACAGAGATTTATTGCGTGTGTACGCCACGCGCCAGCGAATCGTTGCGTCGTGACATCACCGTCTCTGACGCGTAACCGCGCGTTGACCGTGCCGTCGGGAGCCGCCCTTCCCGGCGACCTCGCAGCACCGCCTGATAGACATGGGCCATGAGCTCGCCACCGCCGCCGCAGCTGGTGCTCGCCTCGGCCAGTCCGGCCCGGCTGGCGCAGCTGCGCGCCGCCGGCATCGCGCCGTCCGTGGTGGTCAGCGGGGTCGACGAATCGACCGTCAGCGAGCCGGTCCCCGGCCGGCTGGCGCTGCGGCTCGCGGAGCTGAAAGCCGAGGCGGTGGCGGCCCGGATCCCGCCCGGCCCGGTGGTGCTCGGCTGCGATTCCGTCCTCGAGTACGCCGGCGAGATCTACGGCAAGCCCGACAGCGCCGAGGATGCGGTGACCCGCTGGAAGCAGATGCGCGGCGGCACCGGCGTACTGCACACCGGCCACTGCCTGATCGCCACCGGGAGCGGCCGGCGCGCCGCGGCGGGCGCCGACACGCTGGTACGGTTCGCCGCGGTCAGCGACGCCGAGATCACCGCGTACGTGGCGACCGGGGAGCCGCTCGCCGTGGCCGGCGCCTTCAAGATCGACGGCCTCGGCGGCGCGTTCGTGGAAGGCATCGACGGCGACCCCGGCACCGTGATCGGGCTGTCGCTGCCGCTGCTGCGACGGCTGCTCGGCGAGCTCGACATCAGCATCACCGACCTCTGGACTTCGACGGGAGAACCCCATGGCTAACCGCACCCTCACCATCTCCGAGGAGCTGCAGCAGTACGTGATCGACCACAGCACCCCGCTGGACGAGGTCGCGCGTGACCTGATCGAGGAGACCCACGCCAACCTGCCGAGGCAGTCCGGGATGCAGATCGCGCCCGAGCAGGCCGGCTTCCTCACCCTGCTCACCCGTGCTCTCGGGGTACGCCGTGCGGTCGAGGTCGGCACCTTCACCGGCTACTCGTCGCTGGCGATCGCCCGCGGGCTGGCCGAGGGCGGCACGATGCTGTGCTGCGACGTCAGCGAGGAGTGGACCTCGATCGCGCAGCGCTACTGGAAGCGGGCCGGCGTGGCGGACCGGATCGAGCTGAAGATCGCCCCGGCACTGGAGACCCTGGCGGCGTTGCCGGACGAGCCGACCATCGACCTGGTGTTCATCGACGCCGACAAGGGCAACTACATCGGCTACTGGGACGCGCTAGTGCCCCGGGTACGCCCCGGCGGCGTGATCCTGGTGGACAACACACTGTGGAGCGGCGAGGTCGTCAACCCCGGCAACACCGAGCCGAACACCGTCGCGATCCGCGCGTTCAACGACCACGCCGCCGCGGACGACCGGGTCGACCTGCAGCTGCTGCCGCTCGCCGACGGCATCACGTACGCCGTTCGTCGCTAGGGCCTGTGCGGGGCGGCCGGTCGGGCTGCGGCTCCTCGTCGGGCGTACGGCGTCCGGCGAAGAACAGCGCGATCAGGATCACCAGCGCCGGGCCCACTCCCATCCCGAGCAGCACAAGCAGCTGCGCGGGGTGAAACTCGCCGGAGTGGGCCAGCGGCGTGGCGAGCTGGGCCAGTGGCTTGGCGAGCGCTGCGAGGATCACGGCAGCATCACCCGGGCAGGATCGGCGAGGTGACCTCGTCGACCTCGGAGACCTGGCGGTGGCCGGCGGAGTCGGTGAAGAACAGCAGCCCGGTGATCCTGACCTGGGGCTCCTGCAGCGGCAGCAGGTTGCGCTCGATCAACCGCTCGGCGTCGACCACCACGGTGACCTGCTTCTCCTCGCCCGCCGCCACGGTGCCGGCGTCGATCCGCAGCGCCGGTACGCCGCCCGCCGCCTTCGTACCCTCGGGAATCAGGTACTCCTCCGCGACCTGCAGCGACGACAGGGTGACCGGCGCGCCGGAGGTGTTGTGCACCCGTACCGTCAAGGTCAGGGTCTTCGCCTCGGCGACATACTCGGCGCGGGTCACCTCGGATTCCACCAGCGGCTCGGCGGCCGGCTCCGACTCCGGCGCCACCCGGGCCACCTGCAGCGGCATCGGGTCGGATGCGGCGGTGCTGACCGAGTAGACGTAGCCACCGGCCAGCACCACCGCGATGAGCGCGACGAAGCCCAGCCCCACCTTGACGTCGCGCCCTTCGGTGAGCGTCCCCCCTCCGCCCGCCGAAACCACACCCAGGCGAGCCAGCACCGGACGGCGCAGCCAGAACACCAGCCACGCGATGCCGATCACCAGGGCGATCACATGCCACCCGACCACCCGGCCCGTGCCGTACGTGGTCAGGTCGATCTCGTCCCCGCCGGGCAGCACGGCGGTGTTGTCGAATTCGCCGGGCCCGACGTCGATCCACTCACCGCGCCCGACCAGCGTCCCGGTGCCCTCCACCGCGAACGACGGGTGTACGTGCCAGTGCCCCTCTTCGCGCGCCACCACGGTCACGGTGAACGGGAACGTCTGTCCCTTGTGGATCTTCACCGACTGCGGCGTGAACGCGCCGGAGAGCTGGCGGTCCCGCACCGCGAACACCGGCCCGGGAGCGATGATCGACAGGAATCCGATCTCGGGCGCGGGGATGGTGTGGTCCGGCCAGGCGTTCATCACCCGTACCTTGCCGGTGATGGTGACCTCGTCCCCGACGTTGACGTCGGTGTCGGAGAACGCCACGTCGTACAGCAGCACGGTGGAGCAGCGCAGGAACGCCTCCTGCGTCTGTTCGCCGTGGGCGTACGCGGGCGCCGGCCCGGCCAGGATGGCGACCAGCCCGACCACGAAGCCGATCGCGGTGGCGCGTACCCAGGACATCGTCAGCACCTCAGTCCGTCTGCAGCCGGAAGGTCTTGCCGATCGGGAGCACCCCGAGGAACTTGCCGATCGCCAGCCCGAACCAGTACATGCCGGCGCACACCATCGCCGCGAAGAACGACACCAGTGCGGTGATGTCGCCGATCAGCGCCCGCAGGTGGCCCTCCTCGATCATCCGCAGGTACTCCGGCCCCTGGGACCGCGCCAGCTGGAAGCTGAGTACGTCGGCGACGGTGAGCACGTGGCCCTGGTACACGATCGGCTGCAGGAACGGCGCCAGCGCCGGGTAGTTGGCGAGCCAGAACAGCCCGCCCCACAGGGCTCCACCGAGCAGCGACGTGATCACGTAGCTGCGGCTGATCAGCAGCACCACGTCCATCAGCACCGCGGTCAGGATCAGCGTCTCCGGCCAGGTGTAGTTGATCGGCAGGTGCGCCCACCACTCGAAACTGACCATCCGGGAGATCCACTGCGCACCGACCAGGCAGACCGCGCCGATGGTGGCGCCGATCGGCAGCCGCAGCTTGTCCCACAGGATGTACTGCAGCGCCGCCGGCAGGATGATGTTGACCGCCGGGGTGAGCAGCGGCCACCACTGCCGGTCCTTCCAGTCCACCCAGAACGACCAGTCGCCGGCGAGCAGCATGCTGTTCATGTGGATCCCGCCGGTGATCAGCAGCAGCGCACTGATGATCACCAGGTAGTCCCACCGCCGCGGGATCTCGACACCCGCGGCCAGCTTCACCTCAGCGTTGGTCACGGCTCCTCCGTGGTACGCAGCTCTTCGGTGGTACGCAGCGGCGGCAGCTCGTTGCGAACCAGCTCACCGACCCGCATCGCCGTGGAGAACCAGATCGCGAACGTCGCGAACAGCAGGTACGCGAAGAGCACGAACGGCCAGTGCAGCGGTGCCGAGAAGACCTCCTCGGTCTGCCAGAAGGTGTGGCCGAACTCGTTGAACGCCACCTGGAACATCAGCAGCAGGGAGCCGCCCACCACCAGCGCGAACGACACCGGCAGCGCCTTGCCGCCGAACAGGTGCGGCAGCCGGGTCCGCCCGTACAGGTACGCCGCGAACGATAGGTAGATCATCAGCGGGAAGGCGCCGTAGAACAGGCCGATATGGCTCGGGGTGAACGCGGTGTCCCGCAAGGTCACCTGGTGCCACGCCGCGTCCTGCTCGGCGAAGTAGCTTCCCCCGAAGTACGCCGCCGCGGCGAACGCCGCGACGATCAGCCACAGCCGCCAGATCCGCCGGGTCTCCTCCACCGGGGTGAGCGGCGTACGGGCCGCCTTGGCGCCGCTGATGATCAGCCAGGCGTACCCGGCGCCGACCAGCAGCGGCAGTACGCCGATGTTGAAGAAGAACAGCGTCATCCAGTAGAGGTCGAAGTCGGGCATCGTCGCGTCCAGCCCGTTGTCGAACGCGAAGGCCTGCTGCCACAGCCGCCAGAAGCCGGCGATCGCGAACACCGGGAGCACGGCCAGCACGATCTGCCACCAGCCGCCGATGTCGCGTACGGAGGGCTCGTCCTCGCGTGGCGGCACCGGCGGGCCGGACACCGATGACGTCCAGACATGGTGTGCCCGTTCCAGTAGGACCATGGCGCGCCCCCTTCGGACATGTCTCCAGCGCGTGTCGTAGAACTTTACAAACCGAGTATTTGTGTAAAGCCACGATACGTCAAGTGGAACGTGTAAAGTCGTGGGCGTGGCTACCAGAGGTACGTTCCAGTCGTCGGTCCGTACCATGCTGCGCGATCAGCTCCTGGACGCGGCCCGAGATCTGATAATTGACGGCGGTTGGTCCCAGGTACGCATGGCCGACGTCGCCCGCCAGGTCGGGGTCAGCCGGCAGACCGTCTACAACGAGTTCGGCACCAAGGAAGGGCTCGGCCAGGCGGTCGCGATGCGGGAGGCCGACCGCTTCCTCACCGGCATCTCCGCGCGGCTCGACGAGCACCGCGACGACCTGTCCGAGGCGATCCGGTCAGCGGTCGAATTCACCCTCCTCGAAGCCGCCGACAACCCGGTGCTGAAGGCCGTACTGACCGCAACCCGGGGCGGCGCCGACGAGCTGCTGCCGTTCTTCACCACCCGGTCCGAGCCGATCCTCAACGCCGCCGTGGCGCTGCTGTTGCACTACCTCGACACCCACTGGCCAGATCTGGAGATCAGCGCGGATCACCGCCGGTTCGTCCTGGAGTCGGTGGTACGGCTGGTGATCAGCCACCTGGTGATGCCGCTCGCCCCGGCCGAGGAGATCGCGCATCAGATCGCCTGGCTCGCCCACCGCATCATCGACTTCCCGCAACGCTGACCCGTAGCGGCACGGGGCATTGTCCAGCCAGCGTCGCCAGCAACCGTTTTCACAGCCGCACAGTGGACAATGCGGGTATTGCGCTGCCGTACCGGTGGGTAGCTCATCTCACTGCGCACAGCCGGTGTGGGCGTACCGGCGCCGTCATAAACTCCTCCTCAGCCGACCGCAGGAGGTGGCACGAACGTGCGCAAGGTACTCATCGCGAACCGTGGCGAGATCGCGGTACGCGTCATCCGCGCCTGCCGGGACGCCCGGCTGGGCAGCGTGGCGGTGTACGCGGACTCCGATCGCGACGCCCCGCACGCCCGGCTCGCCGACGAGGCGTACGCCCTGGGCGGCGACACACCGGGCGACACGTACCTGCGGATCGACAAGCTGATCGAGGTCGCGAAGACAGCGCAGGCGGACGCCGTACACCCGGGATATGGGTTTCTGGCGGAGAACGCCGAGTTCGCGGAGGCGGTGATCGGCGCCGGGCTGATCTGGATCGGGCCGACGCCGCAGGCGATCCGCGACCTGGGTGACAAGGTGACCGCCCGGCACATCGCCGCCGACGCGGGAGCGCCACTGGTCGCGGGTACGCCGGACCCGGTGGCCGGGCCGGACGAGGTGGTGGCGTTCGCGCAGGAGCACGGGTTGCCGATCGCGATCAAGGCGGCGTTCGGCGGCGGCGGGCGCGGGCTCAAGGTGGCGCGCACCCTGGAGGAGATCCCGGAGCTGTTCGCCAGCGCCACCCGGGAGGCGGTCGCGGCGTTCGGCCGGGGCGAATGCTTCGTGGAGCGCTACCTGGACCGGCCGCGGCACGTCGAGGCGCAGGTGCTCGCCGACCAGCACGGCAACGTGATCGTGGTAGGCACGCGCGACTGCTCGCTGCAGCGCCGGCACCAGAAGCTGGTCGAGGAGGCGCCCGCCCCGTTCCTGACCGACGAGCAGCGGGCCACCATCCACACCTCCGCCAAAGCCATCTGCAAGAAGGCCGGCTACCACGGCGCCGGCACGGTGGAGTATCTGGTCGGCCAGGACGGCACCATCAGCTTCCTGGAGGTCAACACCCGGCTGCAGGTGGAGCACCCGGTCACCGAGGAGACCGCCGGCGTCGACCTGGTACGCGAGCAGTTCCGGATCGCCGACGGGGAGCAGCTGCGGTTCACCTCCGACCCGGAGCCCCGCGGGCACTCCTTCGAGTTCCGGATCAACGGCGAAGACCCGGGCCGCGGTTTCCTCCCGGCCCCGGGCACCGTCACGGTCTTCACCCCTCCCTCTGGTCCGGGGGTACGGGTGGACGCCGGCGTCGAGTCCGGCTCCGTGATCGGCGGCAACTTCGACTCGCTGCTGGCGAAGCTGATCGTCACCGGCGAGGACCGGCAGCAGGCGCTGGAGCGTTCCCGCCGCGCGCTGGCCGAGATGGTGGCCGACGGGATGGCGACCGCGCTGCCGTTCCACCGCGCGATCGTGGAGGACCCCGCGTTCGCGCCGGAAGAGGCCACGCAGCCGTTCTCCGTACATACCCGGTGGATTGAGACCGAGTGGAAAGCCGACCTGGCGCCGTTCACCGGCGCCGCGGCCACCGAAGCCGAGGCCACCGCACGGCAGACCGTCGTGGTGGAGGTGAACGGGAAACGGGTGGAGATCTCGCTGCCCGAGGGGTTGGGCGCGACCGGCGCCGCCCCGGCCACGGCCGCCGCGGGAGCGCGCAAGCGGAAGGGGCGCCACGGCGGCGGGTCCGCCGCCGGCGGCGACACGCTGGCCAGCCCGATGCAGGGCACCATCGTGAAGATCGCGGTCGAGGAAGGTCAGGAGGTTGCCGAAGGCGATCTGGTGGTCGTCCTGGAGGCGATGAAGATGGAGCAGCCGCTCTCCGCGCACAAGGCCGGCACGATCACCGGCCTGACCGCGGCGGTCGGCGACGTGGTCACCTCCGGCGCCGCGCTGTGCGAGATTAAGGGATGAGTGAGATCAAAGACTGATCCGGTCCGCCCGGTCGTGCCGCGTCGCGATACTGTCTGATGAGCCGTTTGCGGCTGACTAGTCCGTCTGACCACCACCTACCCCACACGGAGCGATGGCGCGCACTCTCAAGGTCTCGTCGGTAGAGCACGGGGCGTTCCCGACGATCCGCGAAGCAATCGACGCTGCCCCCGATGACGCGGTGATCTCGATCGGCGAGGGCGAGTACGTCGAGACCCTCGACCTGTCCAACCGGCGGCTGACGCTCTCGTCCGCCGACGGCGCCGGCAAGGTCGTGATCAAGTCGATCTCGCCGTACGAGCCGGTGATCACCGGGCGCGGCGGGGCGGTCGGGCTCTACCAGCTCACCCTGCACGGCAACGACGGGTACGTGGTCGACGCCCGCGGCGGCAAGCTGCGGATCGACGAGTGCGAGCTCAAGTCCAACCTGGACGCCGCCATCAACCTGCGCGACCAGGCGGAGTTCCAGATCACCAAGTCGAAGATCTCCGGCCGGTACGGCGTCGTGATCGAGGACTCCACCGGCACCGTCGAGGCGTGCGAGATCACCGACATCGGCGAGGACGGGATCATCGTACGGATGGGCGCCGACCCGGTGATCAGCTCCACCACGATCACCTCCTGCGGCTACCGAGGCATCTACGTCTACCAGTACGGCAAGCCCACCATCGAAGGCTGCGACATCTCGCAGACCGGCGGCGTCGGGATCGGGGTGGCGCACAACAGCACCCCGAAGATCCGGCGGTGCTGGGTGCACGACACCCAGAACGTCGGCATGTGGTTCGGCCCGGGCTGCCACGGTGAGGTGGAGGACTGCACGGTCACCAACACCGCGCAGCCGCCGGTCGACGTACAGGAGGGCGCGGACGTCACGGTCACAGACCTCAAGGACAAAGAAGGCGCCGCCAAGCCGGTGGTCGGCGCCGACGCCGCGTCCGCGGCCGCGGGGCAGCGCGACGAGGCGAAGGTCGAGTCGCTGCTCGCCGATCTGGACAAGATGATCGGGCTGCCGGGCGTGAAGAACGAGGTCCGCTCGATCATCGACGAGATGCAGGTCAACGAGTGGCGGCGCAGCGCCGGGCTGTCGGTCACCTCGACCAGCAACCACCTGGTGTTCGCCGGCCCGCCTGGTACGGGTAAGACCACGGTGGCGCGCATCTACGGCCAGCTGTTGGCGGCGCTCGGCGTACTCCCCAAGGGTGGTTTCAAGGAAGTCGCCAGCCAGGACCTGGTCTCCCACTGGATCGGGCACACCGCCACCAAGACCGCCGAGGTGTTCGAAGAGGCGATGGGCGGCGTGCTGTTCATCGACGAGGCGTACACCCTCTCGCGGGGCCAGGGCGAGTCCAGCCAGCACGCTCGCGAGGCGATCGACACCATCGTGAAGATGATGGAAGACCACCGGCACGAGATCGCGGTGATCGCGGCGGGCTACAGCAACGAGATGCGTGGCTTCATGGACGCCAACCCCGGTCTGGCATCCCGGTTCGGAAAGACCATCGAGTTCTCCAGCTACGACCCGGACGAGCTGGTGCTGATCATCGAGCGGATCGCCAAGAGCGACGACTACGTGTGCACCGAAGAGTCGATGGCCGCGATCACCGAGCACTTCCACCGGATGGAGCGCGGCCCCAACTTCGGTAACGCCCGCGAGGCCCGCCGACTCTTCGAGGAGATCCGCAAGGGGCAGGCGCAGCGGCTGCGTACGCTCGGCCAGCGCCCCACCTCGCAGGAGCTACGCACCATCGAAGTGGACGACGTCCTCCTCGCCCTCGGCGCCTAGGGCCTGTCCTGTGGATCTTGGTCGAGCGAGACAGGTGTCAGGCGGCTGCGAGGGTGCCGACTCCCTCGATGCCTCACGCCCGGGACTCGGCACCCTCGCCGGCAAGGCGCAGGTTCGTCCGGATACCGGTGTTGTATTCGGACGGTTCTGCAACGCGGCCGGTCGTCGTCTGGTGCCTGTCGCAGCCGACTGAAGATCTACAGGACAGGCCCTAGTCGAACTCCTGTTGCATCAGCTGGCGCGCGGCTTCGCTGATCGAGCCGGACAGCGACGGGTAGATCGTGATGGTCTGCGCCAGCTGGTCGACGGTCATGTGGTGCCGGACCGCCAGCGTGATCGGCAGGATCAGCTCGCTGGCCTTCGCCGCCACCACCACGCCGCCGACCACCAGCCCTGAGGCCGGCCGGCAGAACAGCTTCACGAAGCCGTCCTCCAGCCCGGCCATCTTGGCCCGCGCGTTGCCGTCCAGCGGCAGCATCACCACCCGGGCCGGCACCTTGCCGGACTCGACCTCGTCCTGGGTGACCCCGACAGTGGCCAGCTCAGGGTCGGTGAACACGTTCGCCGACACCGAGTGCAGCCGCAGCGGGGCGACCGCCTCCCCCAGCGCGTGCCACATCGCGATCCGGCCCTGCATCGCCGCCACCGACGCCAGCATCAGTACGCCGGTGCAGTCGCCCGCGGCGTAGATCCCTGGGACGTTCGTACGCGACACCCGGTCCACGGAGACGAAACCGCCGTCGGCGAGCTTGACGCCGTACTCCTCCAGCCCGACTCCGGTGGTGTTCGGCACCGAGCCAACCGTCATCAGCGCGTGGCTGCCCTGCACGGTGGTGCCGTCCGCCAGCTCCACCACCACGCCGTCGCCGACCCGGCGTACCGCGTTGGCGCGGGAGCGGGGCAGGATCGTCATGCCGCGCTGGGTGAAGACCTGCTCGATCGCCATCGCCGCGTCGGCGTCCTCGTGCGGCATCACCCGGTCCCGGCTGGAGACCAGGGTGACCTCGACCCCCATCGCCAGGTACGCGCTGGCGAACTCGGCGCCGGTGACCCCGGAGCCCACCACGATCAGCTTCTCGGGCAGCTCGTCGAGGTCGTACACCTGGCGCCAGGTCAGGATCCGCTCGCCGTCCGGCCGCGCGTCCGGGAGCACCCGCGGGGTGGCGCCGGTGGCGATCAGTACGGCGTCCGCGTCGATGTGGAACCGGGGCTCGCCGTCCGGCTCGACCGCCACCCGGTGGGTGTGGCCCAGCGTGTCGTCGCCGAGCCGGGCGGCGCCGGAGACGTACCGGACACCGGCCTTGACCAGCTTCGTCTTCACGTCGTCGGACTGGGCCTTGGCCAGGTCGCGCACCCGCTGGTGTACGGCCTGCGCGTCGACCCGGGCGTGCCCGTCGTCGGCGTGCACCCCGAGCTTGCCGGACTCGCGTACGGCGGTGACCGCGTCGGAGGAGGCGATGAAGGTCTTGCTCGGTACGCAGTCCGAGATCACGCAGGCGCCGCCGGCCCCGTCCCGCTCGATCACGGTCACGTCGGCGTCGAGCTGCGCGGCCACCAGCGCCGCCTCGTACCCGGCCGGGCCACCGCCGATCACCACAATGCGCGCCACTGATCCTCCCGTCGCCACAACGTACGGCTGCATTGTCTCTCACCCCTCGCAGCCACGCGCCCGCGCGGCGCCTTTGGCTGCGGAGCGCGCCCACGGGGAGTTAAGGTCAGCGTCGTGTCGTTGTACGCCGCGTACGGCTCCAACCTGGATCCAGGCCGGATGCGGGCCTGCTGCCCGCACTCGCCGCTGGTCGGCACCGGCTGGCTGGAAGGCTGGCGGTTGACCTTCGCCGGCGAGGATCTGGGGTGGGAGAGCGCCGTCGCCACCGTGGTCGAGGATCCGGATTCCCGCGTGTTCGTCGCGCTGTACGACGTACACGACTTCGATCAGAAGACCCTCGACGACCTCGAGGGCAACGAGTCCGGGCTCTACCGCAAGCTGCACCTGCAGGTCGCCACCCTGGACGGCGACAAGCCCGCCTGGCTGTACGTCTACGACGGCTACGAGGGCGGCCTGCCCACTCCGTGGTATCTGCGCGAGTTGGCCGACGCCGCGCGCCACGCCGGCGCGCCCGACGACTACGTCATCTCGCTGCGCAGCCGCCCGTCGCAACCCGCCGAGTAACCAGCCGCCCGCCCGCCGCCAGCCACCTGCCGCCAACCGGCCAACCGGCCGCCCGCAAGCCGGCCGCGCGGGTAACCAGCGTCACATTCCTGAGACCGGGCCGCGCCCCGGCCGAGACCAGCTCGCACCGCGTCCGTGGCTGGTACGCGCCCGAACCGTGACCTGCCGCCGCCACTCTGACGGAACCTCGGCTGACACACCACCGTCGAACAGCCGGGAACACACCACGGGGATGGAGGACACCAATGAAGCCTCATTCGAGACGTGCCGTCGGACTAGGCCGTGTCTTGTCGATCTTTGGCCGGCTGCGACGGGCCCAGACGGCGACCGGCGGCGTTGGAGAACCGTCCGGATACAACACCGGTATCCGGACG
>JBOGDF010000094.1:0-15850 GCA_050701635.1 Micromonosporaceae bacterium
GGGCGGCGCCGGGCGGTGGATACGCGGCGGGTGCCGGCTGCGCGGCGGCGAACGGCGGGGAGAACGCGATGCCCGGAGCGGGCGCGGGTGCCTGCGGGCGCTGGGTGTGCAGGGATCCTTCCGCGACCACCAGCTCGGGCTGCTCGATCACGGTGGGCGCGATCCCGGTGGCCCGGTGCAGCGAAGTGCCCACCATCGGGACCCGGGAGGAGCCGCCCACCAGGAAGACTCCGGCGAGATCGGAATCCGTCAGCCCGGCGCGACGCATCAGGCGCTCGGTGAGCTCGGCCGCCCGCCGCAGCGCGGTGCCCGCCGCGCTCTCGAAGTCCTCCCGGCTGAGCAGCACGTCCCGGTCTGCCAGCGGTACGTGCAGCGCCACGCTGGCGTGCCGCGACAACGTCTCCTTGGCTCCCCGGGCGTCCTCCCAGAGCGTACGGAAGGCGCGCCGGCTCGCGGTGTCGCCGGGGGCGCTGAGCTGGCGCCAGAGCTGTGGTGCCGTGGGTTCGATCGCCTGGCGTACCCGGTCCACCACCAGGGAATCCAGATCCAGCCCACCGAAATCCGGGATCCCGTCCACGTCGATCACCGCGTAGCCGTCCGGCTCTCGGCGTACCACGCTGGCGTCGAATGTGCCGGCGCCGAGGTCGTACACGACGACGCAGCCGCCCACCGGCACCCGGTGCCCGAGCACGGTGGCGAAGTACGCCGCCGCGGCCACCGGCTCGGGGACCAGCGTCGGCGCCGGAAGCCCGGCACCGCTCGCCGCCGCCACCAGTACGCTGCGCCGCCGGGCTCCCCAGGCCGCCGGGTACGTGAGCACAGCGCGGCCCGGAGCCGCACCGGCGGTACGCGTCGCCTCTTCGGCCACCCGGCGCAGGGTGGCCGAGATCGCCGCCGTCACCGCCACGGTGGTGTCGCCGAGCAGCAGTTCTCCGTCGTCGATACGCCGCTTCGGGTTGGGCTCGAACCGGGTCGGATCCAGCCGGGCATGCCGCTCCGCGTCCCGTCCCACCAGCAGCGGCCCCGCCCCGTTGCCGCAGATCGCCGACGGCAGCAGCGGCGACCCGTCGAACAGCAGTGGCCGGGTACGCCCGTCGGGCCAGCGCAGCACCGCCACGGTGTTCGAGGTGCCGTAGTCGACCCCGAGCCAGTGATCCACGCAGACCTCCCCCTCGGCCGGCCAACCTGCTGCGGCCAACGTACACATTGAGGACGAACTGTAAGCGTTCTGTCAGCGCAGCCTCCTACCGTCCCGGGTCCAACACACCTCGACCAGATTGGACTGGACGATGAAGCGACGCACCAAGCTGATCCTGAGCGCCCTGGCGTTGGCCGCGGTCACCGCGGTCGCGGCGCCGGCCGCGCTCTCGCACGCCGCGGGCGGACCGGGCTGCCGGCCGGACTGGTCCGGCAAGTGGCACATCTGCCTCAGGTCGGAGAACGGGCCCGGGGGCACCATCTGGTACCACGCCCACGGGTGGGGCCCGTCGGACCGGATCATGTACGTGACGCTCTACGCGTACGACGGGGAGCGGTACCGGCCCATCGAAAGCACCAATGGCGGAGGTTGGGCCGCGACTCGCCGGTACCGGGACGGCGTCCGCGCCTGTCTCACGCACGGGCCGGACCCGAACAAGCGCTGGCTCTGCTACTCGAGATAGCCGTACTGCTGCGCTCCTCCTCCACGCCGCGTCCCGGGGGAGGAGCGCCTGCCTGTGCTGGCCGGCAACGACCTGTCACCAGCGGCTCTGGTTGGATGGTGCGGTGACTCTCGACCCGGATCTGGCCAGCCGTGACGACTGAGCTGGCCCCGGAGGCGGTGGCCGACACCGGAGCGTTCCTCGCCCGGTTGGTACGGCTGGATCCGGCGGCGCTGGTACGGCTGCGCCCCGCTCGCGCCGGTGCGGTGGCGCTCTGGGCCGCACTGCCGTTCGACGTGCTCGCCACCCGGCTGGTGCCGGCGGGGCTGACCGACGACGTCACGGTACGCGCCGCGGAGCTGCTCGCCGTACTGGAGCGCGGGGAGCGGGCGCTGCCGCCGCGGCACGATGCGGCGTGGCGTACGCCGTTGCCGCCGGACGGGGGCGAGCCGCTGGAGACCGTACCCACCGGAGAAATCCGGCGGATCACCCGAGCGGCCGCGCAGACCGTACGCGACGCGGGCGCGGCGGGCGTGGGGGAGCGCCGGCTGCGCGACGAGCTGCTGGACCACAGCGCGCTGATTATTACCGTGGGTAGTCGGCGCGAGGAGCTGCCGCTGCGCCTGGTGGTGGCGCTGGCGCGGATGGGCTTCCTCGGCCCGGACGACACGGCGGCGGTGACCATCCGGGCTGCCGGGAGCTGGTTCGGCGCCGAGGCGCGGTACGGCACCGCGTGGTATCGACCCGCCTCTACGCTGCGAATATCACCTGTACGCCGATGACCGTTACGGGCCGTCCAGACAGCGTCAGCTGTCCGAACGAAGCCCGGCAACCCGGACATTCGGCCAAGTCCGCTGACTTTGAGAGTGAGATCTACGACATCAGGGTGGCGTGACTGTGGCACCCAACAGGTACCGTCGTGGCCTGCTGGACGTAGCTCTCGGTGATCATCCGTCCGGGTGATAGCCGTTGGGGTCGGTCCGGCTCTCTCGGTCCGGTACGCCGGACCGGCACGTGCCCGCTGGGGAGGAAAGGGAGTTTCGACGATGCCGTGGTGGCGTAAGCAGGACTGGGCGGCGGATGAGCCGCAGCGGGGGACGGCTCCGCAGCGGGGCGCGAAGACCGCGACGACCGAGGTCCAGGTGTCGATCCCGGCGCAGACCGAGCGGCGCGCCACGCTGATCGCGGCTCCCGTGACGATCGACCGGGTCGCCCAGGCGCTGAAGCGGCTCGGCATCCGCTACCTCACCGACGAGGACGGCAACCTGCTGGCGATGTGGGAGCGGCACGTGGTGCTGTTCGCGCTGGAGGGCCCCGACTCGGAGATCCTGGTGATGCGCGCCCGTACGTACAACGCGGTGCCCGCGGACTGGGCCGAGCGCGCGTACACCGCGGTCAACGAGTGGAACCACACCCGGCGGTTCCTCAAGTCGTACGTCGGCGACGAGACCGAGCAGGGCAAGCTCTCGCTGTACGCCGAGATGCAGCTGCCGCTGGTCCCCGGGATCCACGACGGGCTGCTCGACGAGCTGGTGGACTGCGCCGCCGCGGTCTCCGGCTCCTGGGTGGAATGGATGCACGAGGAAGGCGCCCTGCTCTAGCCAGCTCAGCGCCCCGCTGGCGGCGGTGTGGTTTTCGCGTCCAGCCACTCGTCGATGACCGGGGTCAGGTCCTTGCCGGTGTATTCGTTGACGAACGCCGTGAACGTGGCCCGGTCCTGGTTGGTCTCGCGGTGCTGCTGCGCCCACTCGCGGCACAGTGCGAAGAACGTCTTGTCCCCGACGGTCTTGCGGATCTCGTGCAGCATCAGCGCGGGTCCGACGTACACGTTGCCCTCGGCGAACATCTTCGGGTTGTAGTTGCCGGGCGGGCCGGCCTCGGCGCGGGACTCGCGGTCGCGTTCCCGCAGCCAGTGCACGTACCCGGCCTCACTGATGTCGCTGTCCTCCAGAACCCAGAGCATCTCCGCGTACGTGGCGAAGCCCTCGTTCAACCACACGCCGCGCCAGTCCCGGGGGCTGACCGTGTCGCCGAACCACTGGTGGGCGTACTCGTGCACCAGCACCCGGGTGAAGATCTGCTCGGCCTCCTCGGGCTCCAGCTCCTCGGCGATCATGCCGCCCATGGTGACCATCATCTGGGTCTCCATCGCCGAGTCGGAGTCCACCGCCACCGCCCCGGCGCTCGGGAACGGGTACGGGCCGAAGCGCTCCGCCAGCCAGGCCAGCAGCTCCGGCGAACGGCGCATCGCGGCCAGCTGGTACTCGTCGTACTCCTCGGGCACCCAGTACGTCAGCCGTACGTCGCCGGCGGTGTCGTAGTGCCGTGCGAACTTGTCCACCGCGAGCGTGGTGACGTAGCTGCCCACCGGGACCTCGGAGCGCCACCGGAAGTCGAGCTGCCCGTCGGAGCGCTCCGTGCTGCCGACGAACTCGCCGCTGGCCACCCCCGACCAGCCCTCGGGCACGGTCACCGTGATGTCGTACAGCGCCTCGTCGGACGGCTGGTCGTTGGCCGGATACCAGGTGAACGCCCCGTACGGCTCCTGCATGGTCCAGATCGCGCCGTCGTCCTCCACCCGCAGCCCGACGCCGTCGTCGAAGTCGCCCCGGGTGGACGGCATCGGGACCGGCTTCGGGGTCCCGCGGTACGCCACGGTGAGGGTGAGCTGGGAGTCCTTCTCGGCGGGCTCGGGCAGCGCGACCACCAGGTCGTTGCGGCGCTGCCGGGTCGTCACCGGCGTACCGCCGAGACTGGCCTTCGACACCTTCAACGCGGGGGAGAAGTCCAGCACCAGCTCCTCGACCCGCCTGGTCGGCCGTACGGTCAGCACCGCCTCGCCGGTGAGCGTACGGTCCTCGGGCGACCAGGTCAGCCCGAGCTGGTAGTGCAGTACGTCGAGCGCGGGATTGCCGTACTCCGGGTAGACCGGATCGGCCACCGGCGCGGAGCGCCCCTTCGCGTAGTCGACCGGTGCGTCCGGGTCGGGAGGCGGGCCGTTCCAGGTCGCGGACGGCGGTGCCTGGCAGCCGGCGACCAGCGTCGCCAGCAGCACGGTTGCCGCCAGTAGAGCCTTCCGTATCCCGCCCGCCGTCATCCGACCCCTCCCGTGATCAGCCGAGTGCCGACCGTACCTTCCCGGCGGTGGCGGCCCGGTCTCGCGGTGGCATCGGTTCGGGCGCAGCGTGGTTGGGCCTCAGCCGGTCGGGAAGAAGCCGATCCGGGCGTGGTACTCGCGTCCCAGCTGATCGGTGTCGCTGCCCACCCACAGGCCGTCGGTGGTGGCGAGCAGGCACTGTACGCCGATCCCCCGGGTCCGGGTCGGGTTCCACGACAGCGCCTTGCCGGACCGCGGATCGATCGCGCCGATGCCTTCCCGGGAGACCGCGCCCGGCCCCGGCTCGTGGTCGCCGTGCGAGTTGTCCAGCCACTGCTGGTGGCCGCCGACGTACACCGCGGAGCCGGTCACCGCGACCGCGAACAGGGTGTTGCCGCCGGTGTGGTTGACCCAGGTCGGCTGCTGCGCGCCGGTGCGGTTGGCCTCGAACCGCAGTGCCGCGTCGCACAGCTTGCCCTCGCCGGTGAACCGTCCGGTGGTCGCCACCACGAAGTACGACCCGTCCGGCGCGAAGTCGAGGTCCCGCAGGTACGTGTCGAACCGGCTCGAACACGGCTCCCGGAACACGTCGGTCGCCCAGTTGGCCAGCCGCGCCGGTGAGGCGCCGACATCGACCATCGCGATCTGGTAGCGGCTGCGCCCGGCCACCTGGGTGAAGGTGCCGTCCATCGCCAGCCGGCTGCCGTTCGGGTTGGTCGCCAGGTGCTCGACCCGCAGCCGTCCCTCGCGCGGCGCCGCCACCCGCAGATCGAACCCGGAATCCACCCGGCCGGTACGCAGGTCCACCCGCGCCAGCGCCGGCCGCGCCCGCCCGGCGACGGACTGGAAGCTGCCGCCTGCGTAGAGGTAGTTGCCGGCGCGGGCCAGGGTCCGTACGTCGCCGCCCTCGAAGTGGTCGAGCGTGCCGTACCGGGCTCCGTCGGAGATCCGCAGCCGGGTCAGGCCGGACTGCGCGGCACCGTTGACCTCGGAGAAGTGGCCGGCCACGAACACGGTGCCGCCGATCGCCGCCAGGGCGCGTACCGGGGCGTCGAAGGTGGGGCGGAACTCGCGGCGGATCCGGCCGCTGTCGCGGTCGAACGCGAACAGGTACGGCTGCGAGTACGTCCCGGACCCGTCGGCCTCGCTGACCTGGCTGAAGTCGCCGCCGACGATCACGGTGTCGCCGACGGCCGCGACCGCGTACACGATGCCGTCGCGTACGTGGGGGGTCCAGTCGGCGGGGTTGGCCGAGACCACGCGGCTGTGTTCGGTCCCCGCGTCGGCGGGCAGCAAGCCACCGGCGGTGGCCGCCAGCAGCACGAGGGCAGCGATGAGAAGGCGGCGCATGCTCGGGACGACCCTTTCAGCGGCGGTGATGAGCTCTCGACCACTGAAACGATCGACCGGTACGGTTCGTCACGCTATGCGCCGAAATGAGCCACCGGCCAGCCAGACAGCCACCGGCCAGCCAGGGGACCCGTACGGGCTAGGCGTTGACCATGAAGTACGCCGCGCGTACCAGGTAGTCCCAGAGCTGGGCCTCGAGCTGCGCGGGCAGCTGCAGGCTGTCCACCGCACGGCGCATGTGGCTCAGCCACGCGTCGCGTTCGGTGGCCCCGATCCGGAACGGGGCGTGCCGCATCCGCAGCCGGGGATGTCCGCGCTCGTCGGAGTAGGTACGAGGGCCGCCCCAGTACTGCTCCAGGAACATCCGCAGCCGGTCCTTGGCCGGCCCCAGATCTTCCTCGGGGTACAGCGGCCGCAGCACCGGGTCGTTCGCCACTCCGGCGTAGAACTCGTCCACCAGCTTGGCGAACGTGGCCGCACCACCCACCGCGTCGTAGAACGACTCCGGGTCGGACGCCGGCGCCGGAGAGGCGGGCGTGAGCGAGAGTTGAGGATTCTGGTCAGCCACGCTTCAATCCTGCCAGCCTCTGCCGGGAGGGGTCAGAGCCGGGCGGGGGTGTCGTCGGCGCGGGTGTCGCGGGAGCGCTGCCGTGCCGTACCGGCAGCCCGGGTCGCGGCGGTCGCGGAGGCACCGCCCGCAGCGGGTGCCACCACGCCGCGCTGCGCCTGGTACGCCGCCTGAGCGGGCTCGTCGGAGCGCCCGTTGAGCGCGCTGACCCGCGCCACCTGCGCGTCGATCACGTCCTGCGACGGCCACCGGCTGGCGGCCAGCGCGATCAACACCAGGCCGCCGATGGCCCACGCGCCCACCACCGTCGGGACCGCGAAACTCTCGGCGATCGCGCCGGTGAGCAGCACGGCGCAGGCGTGCAGCATCTGCATACCGCCCTGCATGATCCCGAACGCCCGGGCCCGGTACGCGTTCGGCAGCACCTGCACGAACAGCCCGTTCAACGGCATCAGTACGGCGTTGCCGAAGCCGGCCAGCGCACCGATCAGCAGCACGAACGGGAACGGCGGATTGAGCAGCGCGAAGCCGAGCACCAGCGGGGTCATCAGCGCCAACGGCCGGATCAGCTTCATCCGGGTACGCGGTGCCATCGCACGCCCGACGATCAGGGCGCCGATCACGTACCCGAAGGGCAGGGAGGCCATCAGCAGACCGGCCCGCCACGCGCCGCCGCCCAGGTCGCCGGACCACGCCGCGGCCAGCCCCTCGGGCACGATCACCACGCTGACCAGCGCGAACACCAGGAACGCGATCGGGCGCATCACCCGGTCGCCGAACACCAGCCGGAATCCCTCGGCGGTCTCCCGGAGCAGGTGGCTGCGGTGCTCCTTGGTCATCGCCGACGGGCGCGACTTCACCCAGCGCCAGATCAGGAACGCCGACAGCGCGAAGGTCACCGAGTCCACCAGCAGCGCCGCGCGGGGGCTGACCAGCGCCGCGAAGGTGCCGCCGAGCGCGTACCCGCCGACCTGCGCGGCCTGGGCCACCATCGCCTGCACCGAGAGGCCGACCACGTACCGGTCGCCCTTGAGGATCAGCGGCAGCATCGCCGAGCGCGCGGACTGGGCCGGCGGCGTCATCATCGAGGAGACGAACAGCAGCCCGAGCAGCAGCCACAACGGCATCCCGGGGATGGCAAGGGTGGCGACCAGCACCATCCGCGCCAGGTCGCAGCTGACCATCACCCGGCGGTACGGGTACCGCTCCGCCAGCGCCGCGAGCACCGGACCGCCGGCCACCCAGGGCAGATAGCTGATCGCGAACGCGGCCGCGGACAGCCAGACCTGGCCGGTGTCCTGGAAGATCAGGAAGGTGATCGCGACCCGGGAGAAGTAGTCACCGATCCACGACAGTGTGCTGGCACCGAAGAGCGCGCGGTACTCCCGTACGGCGAACACTTCGCGGAAGCTGGCCGGCTTGTTATCCGGGACCGACGGCGCGCTGCCGGCACCGGTGTCGAGCTCGGGGGTGGCGTCGTCCGCTCCCTCCGAGCCAGGCAGCTTCGTGGACAACGGTGCGGATCCTTCCCGGTCAGGGCACAACGCTGTGACGCCTGGGCACACACTGGCTGTTCAGCCGAGTCTGCCCGATCGGTGGACATATTGATAGGTCGAACGGCCCACCCGAGCCTAACTGGCGGTAATGCGCCAGCCCACTCTGGGTGTGCTCCCGCGACGGTGGGAAAACCCTATTCCTGCGGGGGTACGGGGGCCGCCCCGACCTAGCCTGAACCCTCCGGTGGGGTGGGCGGCCGTACGTACACCCGGGCACTCGTCATCCGCGAGGTGATGCCGGCGGTGTCCAGCGCGTCGATCACCCGGCGCCGCAGCTGCCGCGCCACCTCCCACTGGGCGTCGGCGGCCGTACGCAGCACCACCCGCACCACCGGGCCGTCGGCGGTCATCTCCTCCACGCCCAGCACCTCGGGGGGCTCGATCACCTTCTCGGCGAGCTCGGGCTCGGCGGCCGCGTCCGTGGCGGCGGTACGGATCACCTCGGTGGCCTCGTCGACCGGCGTACCGAACCCGATCGGTACGTCGAGCACCACCCGGGCCCAGCCCTGGCTCTTGTTGCCGACCCGGATCACCTCGCCGTTGCGGACATACCAGACCACGCCGCGAATGTCCCGTACGGTGGTCACCCGCAGTCCGACGGCTTCCACGGTGCCGGTGGCCTCGCCCAGGTCGACGGTGTCGCCGACGCCGTACTGGTCTTCGATGATCATGAACAGTCCGGAGATCACGTCGCGTACCAGATACTGCGCGCCGAAGCCGAACGCCACCCCGGCGATGCCGGCGCTGGCCAGCAGCGGCGCCAGGTTGAACTTCAGCTCGCTGAGGATCAGCAGCACCGCCACCGCGAAGATCACGATCGAGGCGACGTTGCGCAGCACCGACCCGATCGTCTCCGCGCGCTGCCGGCGCCGCTCCGAGAGCAGCCCGGTGGCCTCGGCGAACATCGCGGGTGCGTGCTCCCTGAGTGGCCGCAGCACCATCGGGGTGCCGCCGCTGGTGCCGCGTACCAGCCGGCGGATCGCCCGGTGCGCCAACCAGCGCAGCACCAGGGCCAGTACGACGATCAGCAGGATCCGCAGCGGCGTGATCACCAGCCAGCCGGTGACGTTGACGACGAGCTTTTCGCTGGGCAGGAAGTCGGGCAGGTTCACGGCACCTTCGTACCGCATCGGTCGCGACGTCACACCTCTGGGGCGGGCGTGCGAGGCCCGGCGGGGGGTGTTCACAAATCGCCGCTAAACAGTGCAAAGATGCTGGTGGGTCAGCTGATGCTCGCATTTGGCGGCGCTGTCGGGGACTATTGGCGCGGACGGAGGTACGCGATGAGTGGCACGCGAGCCAGGAACGGCCGCGCTGCGCTGGTGCTCAACGCCACGTACGAGCCGCTGTGCGTGGTGTCCCAGCGACGCGCCGTGGTGCTCGTGCTTACCTCCCGCGCGGTCTGCGTCTCCGACGGGGACGGCTTCCTGCACAGCGAGCGCCAGGTGCTCGCGATCCCGTCGGTGGTACGCCTCAACCGCTACGTACGCGTCCCGTACCGCGCCCACGTCGGGCTGACCCGGCGCGCCGTGTTCGCCCGGGACCGGTGGCGCTGCGCGTACTGCGAGGGGTCCGCTGAGACCATCGATCATGTGATGCCGCGTAGCCGCGGCGGCGAGCACATATGGGAGAACGTGGTTGCCGCGTGCGCACGCTGCAACCACGTGAAAGGAAACCGTACGCCAGCCGAGCTCGGTTGGCGTCTCCATGACAGCCCCGCCGCGCCGAGAGGTGCGGCGTGGCGCATTCTGGGGCACCGTTCACCCGATCCGCGCTGGCTCGACTGGCTCGGTTGGCAAGGCGGCATCGCGGAGGCAACGGCCTAGGTGACCCGTCCCCGTTCGGCGGGGAACTCCAGGTGTGCCTTGGTGTCGAGGATCCGCTTCAGGGTGGCGAAGCCGTCGTACACCTCGGCGTACGTGGTGTAGAGCGGCGCGAAGCCCAGCCGGAGCCGGTCCGGGGTACGGAAGTCCGGGATCACGTCTTCGGCGATCAGCGCCTGGCACAGCCGCCACGCCTCGGGGTGGTGCAGCGTGACGTGGCACCCCCGGCGCGCCGGGTCCCGCGGCGACGCGAGCTTCAGCCCGTGGTCGGCGAGCCAGGCGTCGGCCAGCTCGACGGCGTAACTCGTCAGCGCCTGGCCCTTGGCGTAGATCCGCTCGATGCCGGCCTCGCCGGTCAGCTCGGCGCCGTGCAGCACGGCGTAGCAGCCGAGCACGGACGGCGTACCCACCGTGAATCTTTCAATGCTCTCCACCGGCTGGTACGCCGCCGCCATGTCGAACTGGTCGGTCTGGCCGAACCAGCCCCAGATCGGCTGCCGCAGCTGTTTCTGCAGGTCACGGCGTACGTAGACGAAGGCCGGCGCACCCGGACCGGCGTTGAGGTACTTGTACGTGCAGCCCACCGCGAGATCCACTCCGGCGTCGCCCAGCGGCACCGGCACCGCGCCCGCGGAGTGGCACAGGTCCCACAGCGTCAACGCGCCGGCGCGGTGCGCGATCTCGGTGATGGCGGCCAGCTCGGCCACCGCCCCGGACCGGTAGGCCACGTGCGACAGGCACACCAGCGCGGTGTCCTCACCCACCGCCGCCGCCACCGCGTCCGGGTCGATGCCGGTGTCGATGTCGGTACGGATCACCCGCAGCTCGTGCCCGGCGGCCTCGGCCAGCCCCTGCAGCACGTACGAGTCGGTGGGGAAGTTGTCGTCGTCGGTGACGATCACGGGCCGGTCCGGCCGGGCCCGCAGCGCCGCGGCGGCCAGCTTGTAGAGGTTGACGCTGGTGGAGTCGGAGACGATCACCTCGCCCGGGTCCGCCTGCACCACTCCGGCGGCGATCGCGTCGCCGGCCCGGCGGGCCAGCTCCACCCAGTGCCCCCAGCCCCGGATCAGCTCGCCGCCCCACTCCTGCGCCACCGCGTCCCGCAGCGCGTCACGGGTGGCGACCGGCAGCCGCCCCAGCGAGTTGCCGTCGAGGTAGGTCACCGCGGGATCGGTGATCACGAACCGGTCCCGGAACTCGCGCAGCTCGTCCCCGGCGTCTCCGCGTACCGCCTCGTCGCGGTCTGTGGTGTCGGACACGAGGCCATCCTGCCACCCGCCCGGGTTGCCACCCCAGCTCTCGTGAGCAGGCGTACTCCGCTACCGTGAACCACGATCAGGCCCACCCCTGGGGCCACTGAGGGGCGTTGAGCTTGCGATGTCGATTCTCGAGACTGTGTTGGTATTTGTCGGCATACCCGTGGCGCTGTTCGCGGTGATCGCCGGACTGGTGTACCTGTCGAGCGTCCGACCGGCACGGCGGTACCGGCCCGGCCGGCCGTACGAGTTCACACCGGTGTGGTTCCTGTCCGCGCCGGGCGGTCTGACCGGCTCGGGCGCCGAGCGGGCCGCCATCGAAGCTCCCGCGGCGGACGCCGCCGCGCCGGCCAAGGGAGGCGCTCGTGGCAGCTGGTGACGTGACCGCGGCAAGCCCGCCGGCGGTACGTCGCGCCGAGGTCGCCGTACCGGAGAGCGGCCGGGCGGCGCAGGCGGACCCGGACGTACTGGACGGCCCGTTCACCACCCGGCAGCTGCTGCGCATCGACGAGGCGCTGGTGGCGGCCGACAGCGAGACCGGACTGACCTTCAGCGTGTACGTCGGCCCGCTCGACGAGCCGACCCGGGCGCACGCCGAGCGGCTGCACGACCAGCTCGCGGACTCCGGCGAGGCCGTACTGCTGGCGATCTCGCCGAACCAGCGGGTGCTGGAGATCGTCACCGGGGAGCAGGCCACGGCCCGGCTGCCGCGGCAGGTGTGCGCCCTGGCGGCGCTGTCGATGACCGCCGCGTTCGGCGGCGGTGACCTGGCCGGGGGGATCGTGACCGGGCTCCGGATGCTGACCGACCAAGCCAGTCGCTGAGAGTCACCGAACGACACGCCCGCAGTCGCTGACCGCCGGTGGCCTTATGGTGGCCGCTCCCGGCATTTAGGATCACCAGCACAAGGCACGAGCGTGGCGACGGCGAGGGAGTGGCGCGTGGAGCGTCCCAGCTGGGCACCTGACAACATCGATCTGGATCGACCCAGTATCGCCCGGGTCTACGACTACTACCTGGGCGGTTCCCACAACTTCGCCGTCGACCGGGCGCTGGGCCAGCGGGTGGTGGAGACGTTCCCGCTGCTGCCGATGATCCTGCAGGAGAATCGGGCGTTCCTGCGGCGCGCCGTACGGTACGCCGTGGCCTGCGGGGTCACCCAGTTCCTCGACATCGGCTCCGGCATCCCCACCGTCGGCAACGTGCACGAGGTGGCCCAGGAGGCCGACCCGGGCAGCACCGTGGTGTATGTCGACATCGATCCGATCGCGGTCGCGCACAGCCGGGCGATCCTGGAGGGCAACGAGCTCTGTACGGCGATCCAGGCCGACATCCGGCAACCCGCCGAGCTGCTGGCGCACCCGGAGCTGCGCGCCATGATCGACTTCGACCAGCCGGTCGCCGTACTGATGGTGGCGTTGCTGCACTTCTTCACCGATGACGACGAGGTCCGCACGATCATCTCGACGGTGCGGCAGGCCCTGGCGCCGGGCAGCCTGCTGGCGATCGCCCAGGCCAGCGGCGACCACCTGCAGGAGAACGGCCGGCAGGCGGCCGAGGAGTACACCCGCGCCGGGATGCCGATGCGGTTCCGCAGCAAGGCCGAGATCGAGGCGCTCTACGAGGGTTTCGAGCTGGTGGAGCCCGGCGTGGCGCTGTTCTCGCTGTGGCGCCCGGACTCGCCGGACGACGTGAGCGAGAACCCCGAGCAGCTCTCCGGGTACGCGGCGGTCGGTCGGGCGCCATGACCCGTACCAGGGCTGAGGTGGCCAGCGCCTCCCTGTGGGGGGCGTTGGGCAACAGCCGCCGGAGATTCGCGCAGGACTGGGCGCGGGTCGTGGTCGGCACCAGCTACATCCCGATGAGCGCCACGGAGCTACGGGATTTCCTGGCCCACCTGGCGGACCGGCTGGCCGACGCGCTGCTGGCCGATCCGTTCACCGAGCGCCCCGGCCACGAGATCGGGCGCGCCCTGGTGGAAGCCCACTTCACCAACCCGCTGACCCTCGGACGCACCATCGACGTGCTGGGCAGCCGGTTCGTGGCCGGCCTGGAATCCCCGGTGCCGGGCGAGGCGGTGGGCCCGGATCTGGCGCTGCGGCTGGCCTCGCTGCAGGGCGCCGTCGCCGCCGGGTACGCCGAGGCGCTGCGGGACCGTACGCTCGCCGAGCAGGAGCAGATCCGGGTCGCGGTGACCACCGCGCGGGAGCAGGCACAGCAGGCGCTGCGGGCCAGCGAGGCGCGGTTCCGCGCGGTGTTCGAGGACGCGGCGTTCGGGATGAGCATCTCCGATGTGGACGGTCTCATCATCGACGTCAACGACGCGCTGGTCGGCCTGCTCGGCTACAGCGCTGACCAGATGATCGGGATGCACGTACTGGACTTCCGGGACGAGACCGACCCACCCGGCTCGGAGAACCTGCACGCCGAGATGGTGGCCGGCGAGCGCGACTACGTACAGTTCGCCAAGCGGTTCCGGCACCGGGACGGCCATCACGTGTGGACCCGGATGACGTCCTCGCTGATCCGCGACGACAGGGCAGCGCCGCAGTTCCTGCTCGCGATGTTCGAGGACATCACCGAGCAGTACGCCCTGGAGGCGCGGCTGCGCCACCAGGCCACCCACGACCCGCTCACCCAGCTGCCGAACCGTACGTTGTTCTTCGACGAGCTCAACCGGGCGCTCGCCGACGGCGGTGACCGGATCGGGCTGTGCTACCTGGATCTCGACGGCTTCAAGGTGGTCAACGACTCGCTCGGGCACGACGTCGGTGACCAGCTGCTGGTCGCGGTCGGGCAGCGGCTGCACCAGTGCGTGGCCCGCGCCGGCCACCTGGTGGCCCGGATGGGCGGCGACGAGTTCGTGATCCTGGTGGAGCGACCCGCCGGCACTCAGGCCGTGGTCGAGGTGGCGGACGCCGCGCTGGCCGCCTTCGACACCCCGATCGCCATCGGCGGTCACCACCTCACGGTGTCCGCCAGCATCGGGGTGGTGGACCGGCCGGTCGCCTCCAGCTCGGCCAGCGAGCTGATGAAGGCCGCCGACATCACGCTCTACTGGGCGAAGTCCGACGGCGGCAGCCGCTGGGCGCTGTACGACGCCGAGCGCAATGCCCGTGACGTCGCCCGCTACACGTTGTCGGCGACCATGCCGGCCGCGTTGGAGCGCGGCGAGTTCTACCTCGACTACCAGCCGCTGGTGAGCCTGGCCGACGGGTCCGTACGGGGGGTGGAGGCGCTCGTACGGTGGCGCCATCCGCTGCACGGGCTGATCCCGCCGGGGCGCTTCATCGGGCTGGCCGAGGAGACCGGGCTGATCGTCGCGCTGGGCCGCTGGGTGCTGGAGGAGGCGTGCCGGCAGGCCGGCGCCTGGCGGGGCAGTAAGGATCCGCCGTTCATGAGCGTCAACCTGGCGGTACGCCAGCTGCGCGACCGTGGCCTGGTCAACGACGTGAAGCGGATCCTCAGCGAGACCGGCGTGCCGCCGCAGTCGCTGCAGCTGGAGCTCACCGAAAGCGCCGTGATGGGCAGCCCGGGGGAGCCGCTGGACGCGCTCTGCGCGCTGTCGGACATGGGAATCCGGATCGCGATCGACGACTTCGGCACCGGCTACTCCAACCTGGCGTACCTGCGGAAACTGCCGTTGCACACGCTCAAGATCGACGGGTCGTTCGTGGCCGGGCTCGGCCTGGGGCCGGAGCCGGATCCGGCCGACGAGCAGATCATCGCGACCCTGGTGGATCTGGCGCATTCGCTGGGGCTGAGCGTCACCGCGGAGGGCGTGGAGACCGAAGCCCAGGCCGCCCGGCTGCGCGCGATCGGCTGCGACACCGCGCAGGGCTGGTATTTCGCCCGCGCGATGCCGCCGGAGCAGGTCACCTCGCTGCTGGCCGGCTGACCGGCCGCTCAGCCGGCCGCGCTGTCCCGGGCGCGGGCCGCGAGTGCGCGTACCACGCCGTCGCGGCCTTCGCCGACCAGCCGCCGCAGCGGTGCCGGATGGCTCTGGTCGGCCAGCCAGGCGTCGGTCATCGCGATCGTCTCCGGGCTGACCTGGTACGCGGGGTAGAGCAGCACCGCGAAGCCCTGCGCCACGTCGCCGTCCCAGTTCGCCCAGATCTCACCGACCGCCGCGAAGTACTTCTCGGCGTACGGGGCGGTGAGCGCCACCTGGGTGGAGTGCTGGAAACCCTGGGCCAGCGCGCGCCGCTGCGAGTTGGGCAGCTCGGTGTCCTCGGTGAGCCGGCGCCAGGCCTCCGCCTTCGCCTCGGCGGTGGGGATCAGCGCCCGTGCGT
The DNA here is from genome assembly GCA_050701635.1 of Micromonosporaceae bacterium. Lineage (GTDB taxonomy): Bacteria > Actinomycetota > Actinomycetes > Mycobacteriales > Micromonosporaceae > WHSM01. The sequence goes on from JBOGDF010000094.1 coordinate 15,583, forward strand.
GCATCGCCTCGACCCGGCCGCTGGCGGTGGAGTCGCGCTCCAGCTCGGCGTCGATCGCGCTCGCCGGCAGGCCGCCGACCGCCACCAGGCTCTGCACCAGGTGCCAGCGCAGCCCGGTGTCGATGCCGAGCCCCTCCGGTACGCCGTCGGCGTCGAGCCAGCCGCGCAGTGTGGCCAGGTCGGCGTCGTCGCGGGCCGCGGCGGCGTACGCCCGGGCCCAGGAAAGCTGCAGCCCGCTGCCGGGCTCGGCGCGCCGCAGCGCCTCGCC
>JBOGDF010000095.1:0-15825 GCA_050701635.1 Micromonosporaceae bacterium
GCGCGCGAGTGCGGGGCGCGGGCGTGCTGCGCGAGTGCGGGCGCGGGCGTGCAGGCGTGCGCTGCGGGGGGTGCGGGTCGGTCAGGGGAGGGTGGCGGTGATGCGGGCGACGAGGTCGTTGGCGGCGGACTCGTCGAAGGCGGGGCGCCGGGCCCGCACGGTGACCGTGGTGATCTCGCCGCAGGTGGCGGCGCCGACCGCGATGCCGGAGCGGCCGGTGGCGGTGGGGTAGAAGGCCAGCGATGTGGCGGCCGCCGGCAGGGTCACCGGGCCCAGGTGGGACACCAGGACGGTGGCGCCGAGCCGGCTCGACAGCGCCCGGATCACGGGCCGGAGCGGGCCGCCGTGGGTCTCCGGGAAGTCCGGCTCGGGCGCGGTCTCGGCGAGCAGTCGGCGCACCGTGCCGGCGTCCGCCCCGGCGGGCACCCGGAGCCGGAAGAACGCCGTACGGCGGTCCGGCGCCAGCGCGGTGCCGGGTCGCCGGGACGCGCCCAGCGCCGCGACCACCCGCGGGCTCGGTACGCCGTGCTCGGCGTTCCAGTCGCGTACGGCCCGGGCGGTCGCGGCGACCAGCGCGCTGGACCCGACCCGCCCGCGGCACATCCCCACCAGCGAGAGCGCGTCACCGCCGCGCCCAGGCGCTGGGGCGCCGGGCCGGACGGGGGCTGAGACGTGATGAGCGGGCGTTGGCGCGTCGCCCCGGGCGGGCGCCGAGTCGTTGCTTCGCGCGGGGCCCGAGTCGTTGCCTCGGGCGGGCGCCGGGGTGTCGACCGGGCCTGACACTGCGGTGGCGGCGCGGGATGGGGGGCGGAACAGCGCTTCGGCGAGGCGTAACGCGCTTGAGGTGAGGAAGCCGCGGGCGGCGGGCCGGGCGCCGATGCCGCGGGCGGCGCTGCTGACCGGCGCGTCCAACGCCAGCCCGAGCAGCGCGAGCAGCCCGAACCCGTCGACCGCCCCGTGGTGCGCGGCGAGCAGCAGTCGCGGGTTCTCACGGGTGGGGCCGCCGGCGGCGACCCGGACCAGCGGCTCGCGGTCGGCGTACGGGCGGTCGGCGAAATCGGTGCGGAGCTGATCCCATCCGGACGGCGCCGGCTCGGCGACCGGCGGCGGCAGGCCGAGATGGGGGTGGTCGATGGTGGCCTTCTCGAGGCGGGATCGGACCAGCTCCGGGTCGACCGGAGTGGCCAGCGAGGCTTCGAGCAGGATGCTCCAGGAGACGGTGGGATCGCCGTACAGGCCGACGACGCGCCGAGCCGCCAGGACCGCGTCGGTTATCAGTGGACCCCGTAGTCGAGCACGCTCTGGTCGGACGTGTCGTTGGGACCGGTCTGGCTGTCGCCGGCGTCGGTGGAGGACTCCGTACGGTTGTCCGGGTGCTGGCTGTTGACCACAGCGGCGGAGACACCGACGGCGAGCAGGCCGCCCACCACCAGCGCGACCAGGCCTCCGATCAGAGTGCCCACGGCTACCCTCCTGGCTTGCGTTTGTCCGCGCCGGTGGGGCGCGGCCCGGTTAACTTACCGCACGGTAGCAGGAGAGCCAGGGCGCTCACCAGGCACAGAAGTGCCGCTATCAGGTCAGCTGTCAGGACCCACGGCGCCGCGGCGGTACGCAGCGCGGCCGGCCATCCGGCACCGGCGGCCACTGGGCCGGGGACCCGGTAGAGGGTCAGCCATTCGCCGTCGTACACCCTCGTGAGGTTTTGTAACGGGATCTTCGGGCCGGGGGTGCCGTGCTCGACCAGCACCCAGCCGATGCCGTGCCGGCCGAGCGGTTCGCCGCGCAGTGCGGCGGCGGTGACCCGGGCGGCGCGGGTGTCTTCGCCGCGTACCATCACCGGGCCTACTTTCAGCGCGTCGGCGATCACGGTGGGGCGCGGCAGGTGCCGCAGCGCCGGGTCGTACTGGGTGCGGTCGCCGTTCCAGGAGAACCGGCGGTACGCCGAGAGCGGCGCCGCCAGCACGTCGCCGGGGCGCTCGTCGCGGGCCAGCAGCGCGCTGACCGCCTGCCAGTCGGACGGGTACGCCGCCGGAGCCAGCCGGCCCGCGGCGCCCCACCCGAGGTCGGGCATCACGGCGATCGGCAGCAGCAGCGCGCCGACCACGATCGCGGCCGGCCCGAGGTCGTCGCGGATCCGGCGTCGTAGCGCCGCCGCCAGCCCGGCCGCGCCGAGGGCGTACCCGAGGGCGAGCAGCAGCGCCCACCAGGCCGCCCACTTCTGGCCGTCGCGCAGCAGGCCGGCGCCCGGGATGTGCGTCACCGCCCAGCCGAGCGCGGTGTCGAGGCCGGGGATCGAGCCGGCGACGGCGAACAGCAGGCCGGCGCCGGCCAGCGCCGTGAGGGCGCGTGCCGGCGCGCCCCAGGCGCGGATCAGCCGCCAGATGCCGTACCCGGCGATGCCCAGCATCAGCAGCGTGAACAGCGGAAACAGCCCACCTTCCCGGCTGGCGGGCACCACCTGGGCGTTCCAGATCCCGCCCAGCCCGAGCACCGACAGCACCGGCGGCGCCCAGCTCTCGCCGCGTGCCGCGAACACCGCCACCGCCTCCGGGTCGCTGGTGCCGTCGCCCTGGAACAGCGCCGGCACCCACCAGGGCGCGTTCAGGGCGACCGCGACCGCTGTGGTGCCGAGCAGCCGGCGCCGCCCCGCCACCGCGATCGCCGCCCCCGCCGCCAGCAGCCCACCAGTCGCGGTGATCACGGCCGGCGCGCTCATCAGCACCAGCCGCGCCCAGCTCCGCCGGCTCGGGTCGTCCCGCAGCTCACGCGCCGTCGCCACGATCCAGGGCAGCGCGGCGTACGCCACCAGCAGCCCCCACTGCCCGATCAGCAGTCGCTCCGCCATAAACCCGTTCCAGGTGTACGCCACCGCGGCGGTGGCGCGCACCAGCAGCGACTCGTCGGGCACCAGGCGGGCGGCGCCGAGCGCTCCGGCCATCAGCAGCGCGGCCAGGATCAGCTTCTGCAGGATGTCGCCGGGGATCACGGTGGTGGCGAGCGAGACCAGCGCGTCGGCGGGCACCGCGCGGGGATTGCCGGTGCCCAGCCCGAGCCCCTCGGGAAGGAACGCCTGCCGGGGTACGAAGCTCATGTCGTACACCAGGACGAAGCCACGGGGGAGCAGGGGCGCGAGGATCGCGAGCGCCAGTGCGGTGGCAAGCGCTGGCAGCACCAGCGACCGCGGCGAGCGCCACATGCGGCATTCCCTCCCGACCGCCCGGCGGGCTACAGTTCTCGGCTATCGCTTCCACTGACCGGCCAGTCTCCCTCGACCCGGCGGACGTAGTCTCCCCCGAGCCGCCCGCCGGGATGACCCGCCGCGCCCAGATCGAGGCGCTCGCGGTCTCCTTCGCGCTGCTGTTCGCCAACGCCCTGGGGTACGTGTTCAACCTGACCGCCGCCCGCGCGCTGGTCCCCGAGGTGTACGGCGCGCTCGGCTCCCTGATGGCGTTGCTGCTGGTCGGGGTGGTGCCCGCGATGGGGCTGCAGACCGCCACCGCGCTCTACATCGCTCGGCTCTCGGGCGCGGAACGGGTGACCGGGGAGCGGCGGCTGCTCGGCTCCGGGCTGATCGTGGCGTGCCTGGTGGCGACGGTGACGGTGCTGGTCTCGCCGCTGGTGAAGGCGTACCTGCACCTTCCCGGGTACGCGCCGCTGCTGTTCCTGGCGGCGGCGTTCTGGTCGTTGACGCTGCACGGGCTGTTCCAGGGGACGCTGCAGGGCAACCGCCGGTTCGGCGCGCTGGCGGCGCTGACCATCATGGACGGCACGGCGAAGTTCGGCGGCGGGCTGATCGGGCTGCTGGCGACTCGTACGCTCGCCGGGACGCTCGCCGGGGTGGCGTGCGGCGGCGTACTGATCGCGGTGACCGGGTGGATCCTGTGCCGTAGGCGGCTGCCGCTGGCGGGGCGGGCGCAGCTGGCGCGGCGGATCTTCCACGCCACCTGGCCGATCTTCGGCATGGTGCTGCTGATCAACCTCGACGTGGTGCTGGCCCGGCACCACCTGCCGGGCCCCGCCGCGGGCGACTACGCCGTCGGCGCCATCCTCACCAAGATCGCGCTCTGGCTGCCGCAGGCGGTCGGTGTTGTCGTGCTGCCGCGGCTGGCCGACCCGGCCGACCGGCGCCGTACGATGCCGTGGGCGCTCGGGCTGATCGCGCTGCTGGACTCCGCGGTGGTGCTGGTGGCGCTGGTGCTGGGCGGCGCGCTGTTCGGGATCATCGGCGGCGCCGGGTACGGGGCGTACGGCGGTCGCGCCTGGATGTTCGCGTGCCTGGGGTCGTTCCTGGCGCTGGCGTACCTGCTGCTGTATTCCCGGATCGCCACCGCCGACCGCTGGTCCTCGGCGGCGGTGTGGGTCGCCGTGGTGGCCGAGATCGGGCTGGCCACGTTCTGGCTGCACGGCTCGGTGGTGCAGGTCGCCGCAGCCGCGCTGATCAGCGTCGGCACGCTGGTCTTCGTCGGGCTCGCGATCGAATGGCGCGCCCGTCACAGCGCCGCGCCGGCCTCCTGACCGCGAGCGTGCCCGGGGGCGGGAACGCGTACACAGCGACAAGGGGTGGGGTTGGGGATCGCCGGCAGATTGTGTCCGTGATCCGCGTGAGAGCGGATTCAGGCCCGATGAGAGCGCGATGTTAGCGCCGTCTCAGGGCCGTACTCCATCATCGTCACGCTTGGGCCAGAAAATTGAGCGGGCGCAGGGGGCAACAATGGTGCGAATTCAGCGGTTTGTCGTCCTGGTCGCCGCGCTCGCAATTGCGGCAGGGCCGTTCCCCGATTTTCCCGGTACGGCCAGTCGCGCCGGTGCGGCGCCTCAGGCCATGCCGGCGGAGGACGACTCGCCGAGTGCCCGGGCGCGACGCGGTGGCGCCCGGATCGAGGTGGCAGATCAGACCACACCTACTCGGAAGGTGTTCGCCAACCCGGACGGTACGTACACCGCGGAGCTGCACGTGACCCCGGTACGGGTACGCAGGGCCGGCCGCTGGGTGCCGATCGACACGACGCTGCGGGTCGGGGCCGACGGCCGGGTGGCGCCGGTCGCGTCGGCGAGCGCGGTGTCGTTCTCCGGCGGCGGCTCGACACCGCTGGTCATGCTCGCCGACGGCTCGCGGAAGCTGGATCTTGGCTGGTCAGGCCGGCTTCCGAGGCCCGTACTGCACGGGTCGACCGCCACGTACCGGGACGTGCTGCCGGGCGTGGATCTCCGGTTGACGGCGCGGGAGCAGGGCTTCGCGAAGGTGTTCGTGGTGAAGGACCGGGAGGCGGCGGCCCGGGTAGCGGCGCTGCCGCTGACCGTACGCACCGCGGGGTTGCGGCTGCGTGCCGACGGTGGGCAGAACCTGGAGGGGTTCGACGCCAGCGGGGAGCTGGTGCTGCACGGCGCCCGGCCGCAGCTGTGGGACTCCTCCGCGACGGCGAGCGGCGAGGCGCGCCGCTCGCAGGGCGGCATCGAGTTGGCGGGTGGGCGGTTGACCGTACACCCGGACCAAGCATTTCTTTCTGATCCCAATACCACCTATCCGGTGTATATCGACCCGGATTTCAGCCCGGCGAAGATTGGTTGGACGTCGGTATTCAAGGAATTCCCGACCACGTCCTACTGGAATGGAGACGGGCTCGGTGAGGACAGACGGGCCCGGGTCGGGTTCTCCAATTGGGAGCGTCCCTACACACCGGACGTCACCGTGCGCTCGTACTTCCAGTACGACATCGACAACCTGTACGGAAAGACAATTCTCGCCGCGGAGTTCAACGCCCTGGAGTCCTGGTCGCCGTCGTGTCAGGACCGGACGGTGGAGCTGTGGTACACCGGCACGATCAACTCCAGCACCACCTGGAACAGCCGCCCCAGCGGGGTGATGGAGCTCGACGCCCGGTACGTCGCCCACGGCTACAGCTCGTCGTGTCCGTCGGCGTGGGTCGGGTTCAACGCCAAGAACGCCGTGGTCAACGCCGCCGCCAGCCGGCACCACGTGACGTTGATGCTGATGGCGCGTGACGAGACCGACCCGTACGCGTGGAAGAAGTTCGAGAACAACCCGAAGCTGATCGTCACGTACAACACGCAGCCGTCGAAGCCGACCAGCCTGACCGTGGCGGGCAGAACCTGTGACACCGCGCCGAGCCAGCCGTACATCACCGACAGCACGCCCACCCTGAAGGCGAGGCTGAGCGATCCGGACGGCGACTCGGTGAAGGCCGAGTTCGAGTGGTACGTCCGCGGCGGCGCGAAGCTCGGTGAGGTCACCACCACCACGCAGCAGTCCGGGGCGTACTTCTCGGTGAACGTACCGAGCGGGGCGTACGGCAACGGCAGCAAGATCACCTGGCGGGTGCACGGGTACGACGGCCGGGAGTGGGGTCCGTGGTCGGACTGGTGCCACGCCGACGTGGACCAGACCAAACCCACCGCGCCGACGATCGGCTCCACCGATTACCCGGCGGACGTGATGAGCGGCGGCATCGGGCGTACCGGCGTGTTCACACTGAACGCCAACGGCGTCTCCGACGTGGTGGCGTTCAAGTACGGGCTGGACAAGCCGCAGCCGCAGACCAAGGTCACCGCTGTCAACGGCACGGCGTCGGTGAAGCTGACACCGCCGATCGACGGCCCGATGGACGTGTACGCGCTCAGTGTCGACCGGGCCGGCAACGAGGGCCCGACCGTCCGCTACCACATCGTGGTGGGCGCCGGTACGCCGCCGACCGGGCTGTGGCGGCTGGACGGCTACGACCGGCTGACCGCCGCGCCGGACAGCTCCGGCAGGGGCCACGACGGCACGGTCAACGCGATGTTCCCGGGTGCCGGCGCCGCCTGGACCACGGGGCGGGTCGACGACGCGGTGAAGTTCACCGGCTCCGGGTACGTCACCACGGCCGGTGGCCTGACCACGCACACCAACAGCACGTTCACCGTGGCGGCGTGGGTACGCGTCGACGGCGGCAGCGGCAGCCGTACCGCGGTGATGGAGTCCAGTAGCCGGGTGGCGGCGTTCGCACTGGGCGTCGACGGGTCGACCGGAACCTGGAGCTTCTCGATGCCGGCCTCGGACTCGGACACCGCCACGCTGCACTCGGCGCGGTCGTCGATCAAGCCGGTGACCGGCGCATGGACCCACCTGACCGGCTCGTACGACGTGGCCAGCGGCACGATCCGGCTCTACGTCAACGGCCGGTGGGCGGCCAGCGGCAGCCATACCACGAAGTGGGACGCGGTCGGCACGCTGCAGATCGGGCGCGGCAAGCGCAACGGCGTGGCGGCCGACTACTTCGTCGGCGCGATCGACGAGGTACGGGTCTGGGACCGGCTGCTCGCCACCAGCCCGGCCAACCACGAGATCGCGGCGCTGGCCAACCTGCCCGCCGTCGACGAGGGTTTCTACCCGCTCGACGGCGACGCGGTCGACGTCTCGGGCCACCACCGCAACGGCACGCTGGGCAGCGGCGCCACCTGGACCGCCGGCGTCAAGGGATCGGGCGCTGTGGCCTTCGACGGCACCACCGGCGGGTACGTCGACACCGGCGCCACCGCCGTACGTACCGACCGCAGCTTCACCGTCGCCGCGTGGGGGCTGGCGACCGGCAGTGGCCGGCAGACCCTGGTGAGCCAGACCGCGACCCGCTCCAGCGGCTGGCGGCTGCAGTTCAAACCGGGGACCGAGCCCGGCACCGGGACATGGGTGTTCCAACTGTCACCCGCGGACGCCGACGCCCCGGCCTGGCAGACGGTGGAGGCCACCGAGCTCTCGTACGCGGGAGAGTGGACCCACGTCGCCGCGGTATACGACATGGCCACCCGTGAGCTGCGGATCTACCTCAACGGCGCGATCAGCGGCAGCTTCTCGATCCCGCCGGAGGTGGCGATCGGCAACCTCGCCGGGACGCTGCAGCTGGGACGCGCGAAGGCGTCGCAGTCGTGGATGTACCCGCTCACCGGGGCGGTCGACGAGGTACGGGTCTTCACCGGCGCGCTCACCGCAGACCAGCTCCGCAACGAGGTGTACGAGAACCCCGAGCTGACCCGCACCACCGCGTACGACGGTCAGTTCAGCCGGTGGGTCAACCACACCGGCGACCACCTCGCCAGCACCGGGGCGGTGCCGCCGGGCTACCGGTTCGAAGGCTCCCTCGGAGTGCCCGCGCCGGCCGGCGCCGCCGACACCCGGATGCTGTACGCGTGCCGGATCGGCACCGACCACTTCACCTCCAAGGAATCCAACTGCGAAGGGCAGCGGGTGCTCGCCCCGCTCGGGCTGGTGTACGTCTCGCCGCCGGTGGACGTACCGAGCATCCCGATCATGCGTTGCAAGGTGACCGGCACCGGTGAGCACTTCCTGTCCAAGCAGACCGACTGCGAGGGCCAGACCGTCGAGGCGACGCTCGGGTACGCGCAGGCGTACGGGGTGCTCGTCCGGTACGTACGCAAGGACCTGCCGGGCCACCTGAGCAGCGTGCACCAGACCTCCCCGGCGTACCGGGTGCAGAGCGGGCTGGGGTTCACGGCGCTGTTCGCGCCGGCGGGCACCACGACGTTGCGTACCTGCGCCGACGCCGCCGGCCGGTATTTCAGCTCAGTGCAGCCGGACTGCGAGGGCGGTTCGCTCGTCGCCTACAACGGCAACATCTGGACCTCGCCACCGGCCGACCTGCCGAGCGCGGAGCTGTACCGCTGTGTGGACGCGGCGGGCAACCGGTTCGACTCCACGGATCCCTGGTGCGACGGGGACGGCAACCAGCTCCAGGTGACCCTCGGCTACCTCGCCACCGGGCTTGTCAGCGAAGGAGCGTGAGGACGATGTCGCGTCGCAACGTGGTGCTGCTCAGCGCCGTCCTGGGGGTCGCGATCTCGATGCTGGTGGTCGCCGATCGGCCGGACCGTCCCGCTGGGGAGCCCGGCACCCGGCAGGCGACGCCGGTGTCGGGTCGGCCGGCGGCTGGCCCGGCTGCTCACGCCGACCCGGAGCGGGTACGCGGCGGCGCGCTGTCCGTACGCTGGCCGGCCGGCGGGGTGCGGGAGGTCGACGTACCGGCGAGTGGTGTTGCCCGGCTGCGCGGGCTGCCGGTGAGCGTGTCGCGCGCCGGCTCCGGGAAGCCCACGCCGGCGAAGGTGCGCATCGACGTTGCCGACCGCGAAGCAGCGGAACGGTCCGGTGTGGACGGTGTGCTGCTGCGGGTACGCCGTAGCGACGGTGGGTCCGGCACCGGCACGGTGGTGCTGTCCGTGGGCTACCGGGGCTTCCGCGACGCGTACGGCGGTGACTGGGCGGGGCGGCTGCGGCTGGTCGCGCTGTCCGGCGGGCAGGCGGTGTCCGGGCGTAACGACGTGCCACGGGGTCAGGTCACCGCCGCGGTCGCGGTGGGCGCCGCCACCAGCACGTACGCGGTCACCGCCGGCGCGTCCGGCAGCACCGGCAGCTACGCGGCGACCTCGCTGTCGCCGGACGGTTCCTGGAACGTGGAAGACAACGGCGGCGACTTCCGCTGGTCGTACCCGATCGACGCGCCGGACGTACCGGGCGAGCTGAAACCGGAGCTGTCGCTCGGCTACTCCTCGGGCAGCGTCGACGGGCGGGTGGCCTCGACCAACAACCAGCCGTCGTGGGTGGGCGAGGGCTGGCAGCTGTGGCCGGGCTTCATCGAGCGGCAGTACAAGCCGTGCCGCGACGACGCCGCCAGCGACACCCAGAAGACCTTCGACCTGTGCTGGGCGGGCCTCAACGCGACGCTCTCGTACGCGGGGCTGTCCGGCGACCTGCTCCGCGACGACACCACCGGTGCCTGGAAACCGCGCAGCGACGACGGCACCAAGGCGGAGCTGCTGAAGGGCTTCATCGACGACCCGGCCGCGAGCAACGGCAACGGCGACAACGACGGCGAGTACTGGCGGCTCACCAAGCCGGACGGCACGAAGCTGTACTTCGGGGTCAACCGGTTGCCCGGGTGGGTGAGCGGCAAGCCGACGACCAACTCGGCGTGGACCGCCCCGGTATTCGGCAACGGCGACAACGAGCCGTGCCACGGCTCGACGTTCGCCACCTCGATGTGCGACCAGGCGTACCGCTGGAATCTGGACTACGTCGTCGACCCGAACGGCAACACGATCAGCTACTGGTACGGCAGGGAGACCAACAACTACGCGCAACGGAACGGCGCCACCACGGACAGCTACGTCCGGGGCGGCTGGCTCACCAAGATCGAGTACGGCTCGCGCCGCGCCCAGCAGTACTCCGCCGCCGCGCTGGCGATGATCGACTTCGTCCCGGCCGATCGGTGCGCGGCGGGCGCCGACTGCACCCAGAAGACCACCTCGTCGTGGCCGGACACGCCGTGGGACCACTACTGCAACACCACCAGTTGCGCAGACAAGTGGGCGCCGACGTTCTGGAGCAGCAAGCGGCTGTCGCAGATCATCACCTACGTGCACGACGGGACGGCGTACCGAGAGGTGGATTCGGTGACGCTGGATCACGCGTACCCGAAGCCCACCGATGGCACGACCGCGGCGCTGTGGCTCAACGGCATCACGCGCACGGGTCTGGCGCGTACCACGACGGTCGCCCTGCCGAAGATCAATTTTGACGGTACGTGGCTGCCGAACCGGCTCAACACGGTCGGCGACGGACTGCCGCCGATGAACAAGTACCGGATCCACGTGATCACCACCGAGTCCGGCGGGAAGATCGTCCCCGAGTACGCCGCGACCAACTGCGCGGCGTCGGCGCTGCCCACACCCGACAGCAACACCCAGCGCTGCTTCCCGGTGAAGTGGACGCCGGAGGGGGCCGGTGCGCCGTACAACGACTGGTTCCACAAGTACGTGGTCGACCACGTCAATGTCCAGGACCCGATCGGCGGCAACCCGACCCAGGTGACGTACTACGACTACGAAGGCGGCGCCGCGTGGGCGTACGACGACAACCCGATGACGGACGCGAAGTACCGGACCTGGTCGCAGTGGCGCGGGTACGGCAAGGTGCTCGTCACCGAGGGCGGGCTGGCCGACACCGGCGCGCCGCGGTCCGTCACGAGGCGCCTCTACTTCCGCGGGATGAACGGCGACAAGCTCTCCGGCGGCGGCACGCGCTCGGCGTCGGTGGTCGACTCCGAGGGCGTGTCCAGGGACGACGACCCGCAGTACGCCGGGTTCCTCCGGGAGGAGATCGTCTACAACGGCGAGGGCGGGTCGCTGGTCACCGGCGTGATCTCCGACCCGTGGCAGCGCGGGCCGACCTCGACCGACGGCGCTCGCAAGGCGTACCAGGTGCAGGTCGGGCGGCAGGTGACGAGATCGCCGCTGGCGGCGGGCGGGCTGCGCCGGGTCGAGACCCGCACCGACTATGACGGGTACGCGCTGCCGATCGAGGTCGACGACCTGGGCGACACCTCGACCACGTACGACGACCGCTGCACCCGTACCAGCTACGCGCGGAACACCGGCGCCGGGATCGTCGACACCGAGAGCCGGGTGGAGACCGTGTCGGTGCGCTGCTCCGCGACGGCCGGCACCGACGACGTGCTCTCGGAGGTGCGCACCTACTACGACGGCAGCACCACCCTGGGCGCCGCCCCCAGCGAGGGCAACCCGACCCGGGTGGAGTCGCTGCAGGGCTGGGTCGGCACCATCCGGCAGTACGTGGTCGACAGCCGCACCAGCTACGACGCCTACGGCCGAGGGCTGGACACGTACGACGCGCTGGGGCACAAGACGATGACCCGCTACACGCCGGGCAGCGGGCTACCGACCTCGATCACGGTGACCAACCCGTTGGGCCACGTCACCACCAGCAACCTCGACCTGCAGACCGGCGCGGCAAGCTCCATTGTGGACGCGAACGGCAAGACCGCGACCCTGCAGTACGACGCGCTGGGGCGGCTCACCGCGGTGTGGCTGCCCGGCCGGTCGACCACGCTCGCCGCCGACGTCCGGTACGGCTACGCGATCCGCAACACCGCCCCCAGTTACCGGTCCACCCGGGTGCTGAAGCCCAACGGCAACACCGTCACCAGCTACACCCTCTACGACGGGCACCTGCGGGAACGCCAGACCCAGGCGCCGGCGTGGGGCGGGGACCGGGTCGTCACCGACACCTACCACGACGAGCGGGGGCTGGCGTACAAGAAGAACGCTCCCTACTACATGCTCGGCACCGCCGGGACCACGCTGATGGTCACCTCCGACGACGCGATCCCGTCGCAGACCCTCATCGAGTACGACGGCGCCGAGCGCGCCACCGCGGAGATCCTGCTCAACAAGCGCACCGAGAAGTGGCGCACCACCACCTCGTACCTGGGGGACCGCACCCGGGTCACCCCGCCGTCCGGCGGCACCCCGACCGCGACGTACACCGATGCCGACGGGCACGTCACCGCGCTGCGGGAATACCCGGCCGGCTTCGCAGGGGCGTTCCAGTCGACGGGATACACGTACACCAAGGCGGGTGAGCTGGCCACGGTCACCGACGCGGCCGGCAACGTCTGGCGCTACGGGTACGACCTGCGCGGCAACCGGATCACCAGCACCGACCCCGACCGTGGCGCCACCAGCGCCACCTTCGACGCGCTGGACCGGCCGGTCACCGGGACCGACGCGTGCGGCAACACCCTCCACACCAGCTACGACGCGCTGGGCCGGCGCACAGCGCTGCGCCGCGACTCCGCCACCGGCACGCTGTTCAGCGAGTGGGCGTACGACACGATCGCCAAGGGCCAGCTCACCTCGGGCACCCGGTACGCCGGCGGCGGCGGGTACGTCACGGCGGTCACCGGGTACGACAACGGCTACCGGCCGACCGGGGTCCGGCTCACCATCCCGGCGGTGGGCGGCCCCGCGCAGGCGGCGCTGGCCGGCACGTACACCACGACCATGGCGTACAAGGCGGACGGTTCGCTGAGCTCGGTGGCGTACCCGGCGCTGGGCAACCTGGCGGCCGAGACCGTGGTGTACGGCTACGACGACCTCGGGATGCCGGCCACCGCGACCGGCGCCGCGTCGTACGTCACGGACACCCGCTACACCCCGACGTACCAGCTGATGCGGTTGCAGCTCGGCCCGACCGGCAAGCGGCTGTGGCGCAGCCACTACTACGAAGACCACAGCCAGCGGCTGACCCAGGTCACCTCCGACCGGGAGGTGCCCAACGGCACGCCGACCACCGCGAACGACACCACGTACGGCTACGACCCGGCCGGCAACGTCACCTCGATCACGGACATCACTCCCGGCCTCGGCACCGACACCCAGTGCTTCGGGTACGACGGGCTGCGCCGGCTCACCGAGGCGTGGACGGTCTCGGCCACCTGCGGTGCGGCCGGTGCCGGCGTCGGCGGCCCGGAGCCGTACTGGCTGAGCTACACGTACGACGCCGTCGGCAACCGTACGTCCGAGACCCGGCACGGCCTGCTCGGCGCCGGCGACACCGTCAGCGGCTACGCCTATCCAGCTGCCGGCTCGGCACGGCCACACGCCGTGTCGTCGGTGACCACCGGCGCCACTGTGGGCAGCTACGGGTACGACGCGGCCGGCAACACCACCAGCCGGCCCGGCCCGTCCGGCCAGCAGAGCCTGGTCTGGCACGGCACCGGCGAGCTCGCCTCCGCCGACGGCACCTCCTACGGGTACGACGCCGACGGCAACCAGCTGATCGTCGCCGACCCGGACGGCGCCACCCTCTACCTGCCCAACGGTGAGCTGCGCGCCGACGCGACCGGCGCCAAGCGCGGCGTCCGCTACTACGACCACGGCGGCCAAGCCGTCGCCGTACGGGACGCCACCGGCGTGAACTACCTGCTCCCAGACCACCACGGCACCACCACCACACTGGTCAACGCGGCCACGCTCGCGGTCACCAAGCGCCGGTTCGAGCCGTTCGGCGCACCGCGCGGTCAACAGCCGGCGAGCTGGCCCGGCAGCCGCGGCTTCGTCGGTGGCCGTACCGAGAAATCCACCGGCCTGACCCGGCTCGGCGCCCGCGAGTACGACCCCGCCACCGGCCGCTTCCTGTCCGTTGACCCCGTCGTGGACACTGCACGACCACAGGCCCTCAACATGTACGCGTACGCGCTGAACAACCCGGTTGCCTTCAGCGACCCCACGGGGCTCAGCGTGGGGAGCAGTGCGCTCCGCGTGGCACGCGAGTTGGCCGCAAGTGCGGGGCGCAGGGCGGCGACCAAGCGCTTGCAGGGCCAGGCCGACCAGTGGCGCGGCTACGCCGCCCGGTTCGCCAGCTACATGGCCGCCCTGGCGGCGCGCCAGCGCGCGATCGCGCGCTACCTCAAGCAGGTCAGGTACGAGGCGTACCTCGCCGAGCGCCGCCGCGCCAGCCTCGAGGCGTACCGCGATCACCGATTGCGGAAGAAGCTTCGCGCGCAGTTTGACGTCGAGGGCGAGAAGCTGGACCTGCTGGTCAGCGCCGCCAAGCAGGGGAAGCTCAACGTCGTCACGTTGAATCCCGAGAACAGGAGCATCGGCATCGTCTTCCTGCCCAGCACGGCGGGCTTCGCGGACTTCGTGCCCAAGCAGGACCCGCCTCGTGACACGTGGAAGTCGGAAACCCGGATGGAGGACAAGGAGCTCAACCGGCGCAACTCCGACGCCCACATGGATCACAAGTACCGCAGGCCGCACGCCACGTTCGACACATGGTCGAAGGGACGGGACACCAGGAGGGGGGTGGCCGGCTTGCTTGGGCGGCTCTTCGACGCCTTCACCGGGGGAGGTTGATGAATGGACCGCGGTGAATTCCCTGCCGCGAGCGCGGAGGCATAGGCCAGAGGTAGTGACGCTGACCTTCCTCGAGGCGCGGCGCGGCGGCACGCCGCACCCGACACCGCAGGACCCAACCGCCGGCGACCCGATGAACCGCGCCTGCTGAAGCTCGCGGCCCCATGCCCGAGCGACAAGATCGCGGCCGAACGGCCATCGCACCGGCTCGCGACCCGCGTCCGCTTTCACGTACGCCTTCAAGCAGTGGAAGGGCACCACGCCCGGCGGGCTCAAGGATTCTGCAATCCGCTTGCAAGCCCGATGCCGCACAGTGGTCCCGGCCGGCGCGCTTGTGACGTCTCGCCTCCAGGGGGGCTCACAGAAGACCGGGTCGATCCCGGACGGGGGAAGTGCGCGGGAAACACCTGACAACAGTGGAGAGGATCATGTTCATGCGTAGATGGAAGATCGTGGCGACGGCCGCCCTGGCCGTCGCCACCGCTGCCGGCGCCGTCGGCCTGACGCTCGGCCCGGCCAGCGCGCACGATGAGGGCGCCTACAGCACCGCCTTCGTCGACGGTGGGGGTGACCTCACGAACGACTGGGGTGAGCACTACGGCGACATCGGTAACAGCCTGTGCAACGGGTGCGGCAGCTCGTGGAACACCGACACGGTCGTGATGTGGCAGGCGATCCTGTTCGCCGAGGGGTTCCTGAGCCGCTCGTCCATCGACGGGAAGTTCGGTTCGGGTACGGCGGAGGCCACCAAGAAGTGGCAGTCGCGGTACGGACTCACCGCGGACGGCAAGGTCGGTACGAAGACCTGGGACAAGGCGGACAACCGGCTGTCCTGGGCCACCTGCGGCTGTTACGTGGTCTACGACGGCTAAGGCGACAGAGGGCAGCTGTATCTCTACCGCGGCTACAACGGCGCCTCCTGGGGCGACGGGGCGTACGAACTGGGTTCCGTTCATGACGGAAACGGCAACAGTACGGACTTCCTGTACAGCCACCACATCTACCACAAGCAGCGGACGGTGACGATCGACCACGAGTAAGGGGTCCTGCTCAGCCAACGCACGATCCCACGGTTCAAACGGGGGGTGCTGTGGGGCCCGG
>JBOGDF010000096.1:0-15798 GCA_050701635.1 Micromonosporaceae bacterium
GGATCGTGCCGCACCAGGGGGAGGCCGACCTGCTCGGTGCCACCGGCCTGGCCGACACGGTCGCGATCGCCGACGCGCGGGACCCGGTGGCGGTGTCGGCCGCCGTCGCGGACGCGCTGGGCGGGCCGGCCGACGTCACCGTGGTCTGCGTCGACGTACCGGGGTGCGAGCACGGCGCGATCCTCGCCACCGCACAAGGTGGCACCGTGATCTTCTTCTCGATGGCCACCTCGTTCGCCGCCGCCGCGCTGGGCGCCGAAGGGCTGGCCGCCGACGTCACGATGCTGGTCGGCAACGGGTACGTCCCGGGCCACGCCGAGTACGCGCTGCGGCTGCTGCGCTCCGTACCGGCGGTACGGGCGCTCTTCGAATCCCGACTCACCGAGGCGACGGCCGTGGCCGAACCCCGGCCCGCTGCGGGCGAATCGCGGCACGGCCTGGGCGAGTCCGGGGCGGGCGCGGAAGACTGAACCCTATGCCGACCAGCACCCGTACGCCGGCCACGCTCTACCGTGGCGGCCGCGTCTACAGCCCCGCGTACCCGCGCGCCACGGCGCTGCTCGTCGACGACGGGCGGATCGCCTGGCTCGGCGCCGACGACGACAGCCCGTCCGCCGACACGGTGGTCGAGCTGGGCGGTGCCCTGGTGACGCCGGCGTTCGTGGATGCCCACGTACACGCCACCGACACCGGCATCAGCCTGCTCTGTCTCGACCTGTCCGGCGTCGCCTCGGTCGAGGAGCTGCTGGACCGGGTCGCCGGGTACGCCGCCACGCTGCCCGCCGGCGCCACGCTGCTCGGACACGGCTGGGACGAGAGCGGCTGGCCGCAGCGCCGGCCACCCACCGCTGCCGAGCTGGATCGCGCCGGCGGCGGCCGGAAGGTGTACCTGTCCCGGGTCGACGTGCACTCGGCGGTCTGTTCGCCGGCGCTGCTGGCGGCGGTGCCCGGCCTCGCCGAGCTGCCCGGCCACCAGGCCGACGGCTGGCAGCGGGTCGCTGCGCACCACGCCGTACGGGACGCGGCGTACGGGTCGATCAGCCAGGCACAGCGGGCCGACGCGCAACGCACCACACTGCGTACCGCCGCCGCGGCGGGGATCGCCACCGTGCACGAGTGCGGCGGCCCGGGCACCTCCAGCGAGCACGACTTCACCGCGCTGCTGGCGCTCTCCCAAGCCGAGCCGGTGCCCGAGGTGTACGGCTACTGGGGCGAGCTGGGCGCCGCCGCGAAGGCACGCGAGCTGGGCGCGGTTGGCGCCGGCGGCGACCTGTACGCCGACGGTGCGCTCGGTTCGCAGACGGCGCGGCTGGGCTCGCCGTACACCGACACGGACAGCTGCGGCCACGCGTACCTCGAGCCGGAGCAGGTGACCGAGCACGTGGTCGACTGCGTGGCCCACGGGATGCAGAGCGGCTTCCACGCGATCGGCGACGCGGCGATCGGCGCGGTGGTACGCGGCTACGCGGCCGCCGCCACCCAGGTCGGCCTGGAGCGGCTACGCGCCGGCCGGCACCGGGTGGAACACGCCGAGATCCTCAACCGGGAGCTGATCCGCGGCTTCGTGGAATTTGGACTCGTCGCGAGCATGCAGCCCGCCTTCGACCGGCTCTGGGGCGGCGAGCACGGCATGTACGCGCTGCGCCTGGGCACCGAGCGTTCGCTGGCGTCCAACCCGTTCGGGGCGCTCGCCGGGGTCGGGGTGCCGCTGGCGTTCGGCTCCGACAGCCCGGTCACCCCGATCGACCCGTGGGGCACGGTGCAGGCCGCCGCCGGGCACCACAACCCGGCGTACCGGATCAGCGTGAAGGCGGCCTTCGCGGCGCACACCCGGGGCGGTTGGCGGGCGGTGCACCGCGACGACGAAGGCGTCCTGGTGCCGGGTGGCCCGGCCACGTTCGCGGTGTGGCGTACCGGGGGCGACCTGGTTGGCGGACTGCCCGCGCTGCGCGCCGGCGACCCGCTTCCGGAGTGCGTACGCACCGTGCTGCGCGGCGTGACGATCCACCAGAACGAGACCACCGACCAGGGCACGGCGACGTGACCCGAGGACAGCAGGAGGGCACAGCGACGTGACCCGAGGCAAGTTGGCACTCGACCCCGCGCTGGTACGCCGCGCCCGTACCCTGGCACGCCGCGTCGGCAGGCCGGTGGTGGACATGGCGCGCAGCCACACCACGGTGTCGGTGGAGCGCGCCGTACTGCGGCTGGCCGGCGTCACCGGCGCCGACCCGGACGGCATCCCGTGGGTGAACCGGCTGGTCGACGCGGTGGTCGCCGACGCCGGCCTGGAGTACGGCGTATCGCTGCCGGTCTTCGATGCCCTGGTACGCGAAGACATCGACGACCTGACGCTGCTCGCCCAGAAGGCCGCCGCCGGCAGTGTCCACTTCGGACAGCCATCCGGGAAAGCAGCCACCGCCGCGAAGCGGGCCGCCGCGCGCGCCGCCAAGGCCGGCATCAGAAGGATCGACCGCCGCCGCGCCGAACGCGACCGCCTGATCAAGCGCGTCGGGGACCCGAAACAGCGGCCGTGGATCTACCTGATCGTCGCCACCGGGGACATCTACGAGGACATCCCGCAGGCGCAGGCCGCCGCCCGGGAGGGCGCCGACATCATCGCGGTGATCCGCTCCACCGGCCAGTCGCTGCTGGACTACGTACCGGAGGGCGCCACCCGGGAGGGCTTCGCCGGCACGTACGCCACCCAGGAAAACTTCCGCCTGATGCGCGCCGCGCTGGACGAGTCCTCCAAGCAGCTCGGCCGCTACATCCGGCTGACGAACTACGCGTCCGGGCTGTGCATGCCGGAGATCGCCACCCTGGCCGGGCTGGAACGCCTCGACATGATGCTCAACGACTCCATGTACGGCATCCTGTTCCGCGACATCAACCCGATCCGTACGTTCGTCGACCAGCGGTTCAGCCGGCAGATCCACGCCCGCGCCGGGATCATCATCAACACCGGCGAGGACAACTACCTCACCACCGCCGACGCTGTGGACGAGGCGCACACGGTGACCGTTTCGCAGCTGCTCAACGAATACTTCGCGAAAGAAGCCGGCCTCGAAGACTGGCAGCTCGGGCTGGGGCACGCGTTCGAGATCAACCCCGACATCCCCGACTCGTTCCGGCTGGAGCTGGCGCACGCGCTGCTGGCGCGCGAGCTGTTCCCGGAGGCGCCGCTGAAGTGGATGCCGCCCACCAAGCACATGACCGGCGACGTGTTCCGCGGCAACCTGCTCGACGGGTTCTTCAACCTGGTCGGCACGCTCACCGGCCAGGGGATCCTGCTGGTCGGCATGATGACCGAGGCGGTGGTCACCCCGTGGCTGTCCGACCGGGACATCGCGCTGCAGAACGTACGGTACGTGCTCGGTGCCGCCGGCAACCTGCACGAGGACTTCCAGCCCGCGCCCGGTGGCTTCATCCAGCGCCGCGCCGACCAGGTGCTGCACGAGGCGGTGGAGCTGCTGGAGAAGATCGCCGACGACCGCGGGGGACAGGCCGCGCTGCTGAACGCGATCGCCGACGGCACCTTCGGGATCATGAAACGGCCCGCCGACCGCGGCAAGGGGCTCGACGGCGTACACCGGCAGGCCGACGGCTACTACAACCCCGCTACCGAAATCCTGGAGGCGGACTGATGGGCAACATCGTCCGGCCGTACGGGGACACCACCGGCGACGGCATGGTGCAGACCTCGTTCACGCTGCCCGTACCGCACGACAAGAAGGCCGAGGGTGCGGCGCTGCAGCTCGCCGCCAAGATGGGGCTCGACCCGGCGATGCTGGTGCACGCGAAACCGGTGGGAAACGGCCACACCTTTTTCGTGGTGTACGGGTCGGCGAAGCACCTCGTGGAGCTGGACAAGGTGCAGGTGATCGAACGCGACTACCCGCTGCTGTCCGCCAAGGAGGTCAACGCCGTGGTGAAGCGACGGCTGCGGCGCAAGCTCGCCGTGGTCGGCGCCTGCATCGGCACCGACGCGCACACCGTCGGCATCGACGCCATCCTCAACCTGAAGGGCTTCGCCGGCGAGAAGGGCCTGGAGTACTACCGGGAGCTGAAGGTCACCAACCTGGGCGCCCAGGTCACCGTCCCCGAGCTGGTCGAGCAGGCGCGCGCCGAGAAGGCGGACGCCGTACTGGTCAGCCAGGTGGTGACCCAGCGGGACGCCCACCTGCACAACGTACGAGAGATGTCCGCCGCGTTCCGGGAAGCCTTCCCGGCACACCGCCGGCCGCTGCTGGTCGCCGGCGGGCCCCGGTTCGACGAGCTGGCCACCGGCGAGCTGGGCGTGGACCGGATCTTCGGCCGTGGCACCACCCCCGGCGAGGTCGCCAGCTACCTGGTGCACGCCCTGATCTCCGAGAGGACCACCGCATGAGCGACCCGCGCGTCGGGCTCACCGTCACCCACCGGCGGTACGTGCCGTACAGCCACGCCCACTACGCCGGCAACCTGGTCGACGGCGCGTACGCACTCGCCCTGTTCGGGGACGTGGCGACCGAGGTGTGCATCCGTACCGACGGCGACGAGGGGCTCTTCGCCGGGTACGCGGACGTGAAGTTCACCGCGCCGATCAAGGCCGGCGACATGCTCGAGATCGAAGCCTCGGTGACCCGGGTCGGCAACCGCAGTCGCACCCTCGCGCTGGAATGCCGGGTGGTGTGCCGGGGCCGGCCCGACAAATCGGAGTCCGCCGCCGAGCTGCTCGACCCGCCGATCGTCGCGGTCACGGCGACCGGCACCGTCGTCGTACCTTGAGCGGTCGCGTCGTCTGCGCGGACGTCGGGTCCACGTACACCAAGGTGATGCTGGTGGACCTGGACGGCGGTGAGCTGATCGCCGCGGCCAGCCATCCCACCACAGTGGACAGCGACGTGCTGCACGGCCTGGACGCGGCGATCGCAGCGCTCGGCGACCAGGCCAGGGGCGTCCCCATACGCGCCTGCTCCAGCGCCGGCGGCGGGCTGCGCCTGGCGGTCGTCGGGTACGAGTCGCTGGTCACCGCCGAAGCCGGCCACCGGGTGGGGCTCTCCGCCGGCGCCCGGGTGGTGCACGTGGCCACCGGCCGGCTGGACCGCGCCGGTGTCGACGCGCTGCGGCAGGCGCGTCCCGACATCGTTCTGCTGGTCGGCGGCACCGACGGCGGCGACGACGAGGTGCTGCGGCACAACGCCGCCCGGATCGCCGGCGCCCGGCTGCGCGCCCCGGTGGTGCTGGCCGGCAACGCGGACGCGCGTGACGACGTCACGGCGGTGCTCCGGGAGCGCGGCAGGACCGTACTGCCCACCGACAACGTGTTGCCGCGGATCGGGGAGCTCAACCCGCTCGCCGCGCGCGCCGCGATCCGCGAGGTGTTCCTGCGGCACGTGATCGGCGGCAAGCGGCTCTCGCGTGGCTCCCGCTTCACCGAGCTGGTACGCGGCGCGACCCCCGACATCGTGCTGTCCGCCGTCGAACTGCTCGCCGACCGTACGGGTGCCCAGGTCGCGGTGGTGGACGTGGGCGGCGCCACCACCGACGTCTACTCGGTGCTGACGCCCGACGCGGAGCGCGAAGGACCCCGCCGCGAAGTCGCGGGGACGCTGTGGCGCAGCCGTACCGTGGAAGGCGATCTCGGGATGCGGTGGAGCGCGCCGGGCGTGGTCGCCGCCGCCGAAGCCCAGGGGTTGCTGCGCGACGGTGAGCTGCCGGCGCTGCGCGACGCCGCCGAGCAGCGGGCGGCCCAGCCGGGCATGGTGCCGGCGGGGGACACCGGCGCCGCGGTCGACCGGCGGCTGGCGAGTCTGGCGATCACGGTCGCGCTGCGACGACACGCCCGTGGCGAGCGGATCGGCGCGATGACCGGCCCCCGCCGGGGTGGCAAGGATCTCCGGCAGGTCGAGCTGGTGATCGGCTCCGGCGGCGTACTGCGCCATACCGGACCGGAGGCCGCCACCCGGCTGCTGGCCGGGGCGACCGCCGACCACGCCGGCGGTTGGCCACTGCCGACCGACGCCCACCACACCGTCGACCGCCGGTACGTGCTGGCCGCCGCCGGGCTGCTCGCCGGCGATCATCGGGAGCCGGCGACGGCGCTGCTGACCCGCGAGTTCGCGGCGCTGCGGTGACGTCTCCTTACCGGTCCGGGACGACACGCCAGCGACGACACGCCGGCTCGGGTACTCAGATTCGGGATACGCTCCACCGATTCTGCGGAGTCGGTTGACAGCCTTGGGGGGACGGTCGCTACCGTCAATGACGTCCGGCTTCGGGGGTGGCTCGGCTTCACTTCGTCCCTTCGCCCGCTGGCAATAGCGATGGCAGGTCGCGCCGTCGCGGCGGCCAGGTCCAGCAGGCGGGGGTCGGCGGGGCGTGGCGAACCGGCCGCCGTTCCGGTGGACACCAGGGGGTGCGGGCGGCCAGTAGACAACGGTGCGGTGCGGATGTCCAGTTCGTAGCGGATCGGTCCGAAGGTCGTTTGGTGACACTCTGATGTGCCGGCCGAAGAGGGCCTGGGAGCGCAGGGGCGCGGCGTAAGCCGCGCCCCTCTTGCTGCCCCGCGCCGGCTACCAGGGGGCGAGTTCCGTGCAGACGCCGTAGTGGTCGCTGCCCTGGATGCCATCCTCGGGCTTGTCGAAGATCCGGTACGCCGCCGCGATCCGCAGCGTCGGCCCGTGGTCGTCGCACCGTACGAGGAGGTAGTCGATCCGGCGCCCGGTCTCGTCCGTCCATTCGTCGCTGACCAGCGGATTCTCCCTGGTGAACGTGTGACCCGGCTCGGGTCCGCGTACCGCTGACCAGGTGTCTCGGTAGCAGACGCTCAGCCCGCCCAGCGACTGCCGGCCGGTCCAGAACCGGATGGTCGCCGCGTCCGGGGTCGCGTCCAGGTCCCCGGCCAGCACCACGTGCGCCGGCCGTACGCCGACCAGCCGCTCCACGAAACCCGCCGCCGCGACCGTCTGCTGTTCCCGCTCGTACTCGTGGCCGCGCTGCCAGTCTGGGAAGTGGTTGACCAGCACCAGCGAGCCGAACGGCGAGACCAGCTCCGCGGCCAGGGCGGAGTAGCCGAAGTCGCCGGAGCGTGGCGTCACCGGCATCGGGATCTCGTGCACCCACTGGAACGGCCACCGGCTCGCCACGGAGATGCCCAGCCCATCGGGCTGCCGCCGGCTGTGGTGCGCCACGTGGTAGCCGTCGCCCAGAATGTCGGCCACCTGGTCGTACCGGCCGTCGGCGATCACCTCCTGGAACGCCACCAGCTGCGGAGCCGTACGCCGCAGGCCCGCCGCCAGGACGTCACGCCGGCCCGGCCAGTCGGCGTGCCGCCCGTACACGTTCAGCGTCGCGATCCGCAGCGGCTGCGGCGCCGGCTCGGTGGTACTCCCCATCCCGCCATCCTGGTGCGCCGCCGGCCGCCCCGCATCCGGGTAGGCGGCCGCGGGCTGCGGCCGGCTGGAACAATCGAGACGGCGCCGGGCCGCGACCGCGGTAGGCAGACAGGGGAGTACGAGGTGGCCACCGTGACCAAGGTCGTCGCACCGGCGGATCCGGCGGACCCGGAGGCGCCCGCCGCGGGACCGCTGCCGCGGTGGGCGGCGTACCCGCTGTCGCTGGTGTCGGGGATCGCCCTGGTGTACGCGTTCCCCCCGTACGACCTGTGGTGGCTGGCCCCGCTGGCCGTCGCCGGGCTGGCGGGCGCCGCGCACCGGCAGCGGATCCGTACCGGCGCCGGGCTCGGGCTGCTGGCCGGCGCGGTGTATTTCGGGCCGCTGCTGCACTGGACCGCGATCGACGCCCGGATCGGATGGTGGCCCTGGCTGGCGCTGACGCTATTCCAGGCGTCGTACGTCGCGCTGCTGGGCGCCGCGGCGGCGGCCACCAGCCGGCTCGCCGACCGCCGGGTCTGGGCTTGGCCGCTGCTCGTCGGCGCGCTCTGGCTGGCGCAGGAGGCGCTGCGCTCCCGCGCCCCGTTCGGCGGCTTCCCGTGGGGCCGGTTGGCGTTCAGCCAGGCCGACTCGCCGCTGGTGTGGCTCGCCGCGCTCGGCGGCGGTCCGCTGGTGACCTTCGGGGTGGCGGTCACCGGTGGTCTGGTCGTTGCCGCCGGCTGGCGCTTCGCGGAACACCGCCGCCAACCGGCTGAGCAGGCCGCTGCGCCCGTCACGCACCGTTTCTGGCTGCGTGGCACCGCTCTGGCGGGTGCGTACCTCCTGGTGCCTCTCAGCGGGCTCTTCATCCCGTACGCGCCCGCCGCCGGCGAAGCGGTCACCGTGGCGATCGTGCAGGGCAACGTGCCCCGGATCGGGCTGGACTTCAACGCCCAGCGCCGCGCCGTGCTCGACAACCACGTCGACGCCACGCTCGAGCTGGCCCGCAAGGTGGGGGAGGACACCGCCGACCAGCCTGACCTGGTGATCTGGCCGGAGAACGCCAGCGACATCGACCCGCTGCTCAACGACGACGCGTACCAGCGGATCTCCGACGCGGCCGCCGCGATCGGCGCGCCGATCCTGGTAGGCGCCGTGCTGCGGGGTCCCGGCGAGCAGACCAGCAACGCGGGCCTGGTCTGGCTGCCCGGCACCGGCCCCACCGACCGGTACGTCAAGCAGCACCCGGTGCCGTTCGCCGAGTACATGCCGATGCGCCCGCTGGTACGCATGATCACCGACAAGGCCGACCTGGCGGGCAACTTCGCCAGCGGCGAAAAGCCCGGCGTCCTGCGGGTCGGGCCGGCGGTGCTGGGCGACGTGATCTGCTTCGAGGTGGCGTACGACAACCTGGTCCGCGACACCGTGACCGGCGGCGCCAACCTGCTGGTGGTGCAGACCAACAACGCCACCTTCAACGAGTCCGAGGCGCGCCAGCAGCTGGCGATGGTACGGCTGCGCGCCATCGAGCACGGCCGCCCGGCGCTGATGGCCTCCACCGTTGGGGTGTCCGGATTCGTCGCCCCCGACGGCACCGTCACCGAGGCCAGCGGGTTCAACACCCGGCACGTCGCGGTCCGTACCTTCCGTTTAGGAACGGGCCGTACCCTGTCGACCCGGCTGGGCGTACTCCCGGAGCTGCTGCTCAGCCTGGCAGCATTGGCAGCGGTGGGTACGGCGATCCTGCGCCGGCGCGCTACCGCCCGCACCGCGGCAGGCGAAGGGAGGGAATCTTGACCGAGGAGTCGAGTACGGCCGAGCTGGGGTATCCCGGTCTCGGCCGGGTCCTCGTGGTGGTGCCCACGTACAACGAGGCGGACAACATCCGGCAGATCACCGGGCGGCTGCGTACCGCGGTGCCGCAGGCGGACCTGCTGATCGCCGACGACAACAGCCCGGACGGCACCGGCCGGATCGCCGACGAGCTGGCCGCCGGCGACGAGCAGGTCACCGTGATGCACCGGCCCGGCAAGCAGGGGCTGGGCGCGGCGTACATCGCGGGCTTCCGGTGGGCGGCCGAGCACGGGTACGACGCCGTGGTCGAGATGGACGCCGACGGCTCGCACTCCCCGGAGCAGCTGCCACAGCTCCTCGAAGCGCTGCGCGACGCCGAGGTGGTGATCGGATCCCGCTGGGTACGCGGCGGCACCGTGGTCAACTGGCCGCTCCACCGGCTGCTGCTCTCCCGCGGCGCCAACCTCTACACCCGGCTCGCGCTCGGCATGCCGGTACGCGACGCGACCGGCGGCTACCGCGCGTACCGGATGCCGGTGCTGGACAAGCTCGATCTGGACGCCGTGGCGTCGCAGGGCTACTGCTTCCAGGTGGACCTGACCTGGCGGGCCTACCGGGACGGTGCCCGGGTAAGGGAAGTCCCGATCAGCTTCACCGAACGCCAGCGCGGCGCCAGCAAGATGAGCTCCTCGATCGTCAGGGAAGCCCTCTGGCGTGTCACTGTGTGGGGAGTGCAGTCGCGCTGGGCCGCCCTGCGCCGTACCGTCGGCGGCCGGTGAGACCAGCTGACTCGAGGAGGCGAGGCTCCATGCGTTGGCGACTGATCGTCGCCGCGGTGCTGCTGATCCCGGTGGCCGAGATCGCGGCCTGGATCGGGGTGGCACAGCTGGTCGGCTTCGGCTGGGCGCTGCTCGGCACCCTCGCCACGTCGGTGCTGGGTTTCTTCGTGGTACGCGGTGAGAGCCGCCGTGCGTTCCGCCGCTTCCAACAGACGATGGAGTCCGGTCAGGTGCCCGGCACCGAAGCCAGCAACGGCGCGCTGCGGCTGCTCGGCGGGATCGCCCTGGTGATTCCCGGGTACGTCACCGACCTGATCGGCCTGCTGCTGCTCGCCCCGCCGATCCGTTCCCTGGCACGCGATCGGATGCTGCGCGGCTTCGTCAAGCGGATGTCGCCCGAGACCGCCAACCGGGTGTTCGGCCCGCGCCGGGTCAGGGTACGCCGTGGCCCGTCCCGGCCCGGCACACCGCCCGGCACACCGCCGCCCGCCGGCGCGGACCAGCCGGCACCCGAGGTGCTCGAAGGCGAAATCCTGGAAGGCGACGTCATCGACGTCGACGCCACCAGCACCGACGACCGCCGCGCGCCGGCCGACCCGTACCAACCCTGAAACAGCGTCATGGGGCCCTGGTTTCCCAGAGCCCCATGACGTGTGGTCGGTGGTGTCAGGCGGACTTGCCGCGCCGGGTGCGCAGCCCCTCCAGCCGCTCGGCGAGGATCTCTTCGAGCTCCCCGATGCTGCGCCGCTCCAGCAGCATGTCCCAGTGGGTACGCGGCGGCTTGCTCTTCTTCTGCTCCGGCTCGTCGCCGTCGATCAGCTTGGCGGTGCTGCCGTCGAACCGGCACTCCCAGGTGGCCGGCACCTCGGCGTCCACAGCGAAGGGCACCTCGAGCCGGTGACCATTGGCGCAGAGGTACTCCCGAGTCTGACGCGGAGCCAGCTCGGTGTTGCGGTCGGACTCGTAGCTGATGGCTCCGAGGCGGCTGCCGCGCAGCATGCGCTCGCCCATGATCGGCTCTTCCCTCTCAGGTTCGTACGGTTAACGTGTGCAACGACCAGCATCGGTCGGATGATTCCCACCTGGCGTCAGGCCCAACCGGCACTCCTACCAGGCCGCCGAGTCAGTTGTACAGGAGACGCGCACGGGACACTCGGATGACACAGCGGTGAGCACTGTCACCAGGATAGCGCGGGCATCAGCCCCATTTTCGGGCGGTTCATCCATACTCAACTCACAATGCGTAACCGCGCGTGGGATTGCTCACGCTACCGGCTTCCGGGTTCAGCTGTCGCTGAATACAGCGCCCACTGTACGGTGACGTACGTGCCGCCACAGACCCTCTCGTACGGCCCCGTGCTCGCCCGGTTCGGGCACGCGCTGTCCGACCCCACCCGCGCCCGGCTGCTGCTGGCGCTGCGGGACGGGCCCGGACACCCGGCCGACCTCGCCGACCTGCTCGGCACCTCCCGGCAGAACCTCTCCAACCACCTCGCCTGCCTGCGCGGATGCGGCCTGGTGGTCGCGGTGCCGGAGGGCCGGCGTACCCGGTACGAGCTCGCCGACGCCCGGCTCGGCCATGCGCTCGGCGATCTGCTCGGGCTGGTGCTGGCGGTGGATCCGGCCTGCCAGGTCGATGCGGCGGGGGAGTGCCCGTGACCAGCCTGGCGCTCGGGCCCGCGCCCTCGCGGCGAGGCCTCCTCACCCGGCGGCTGCGCTGGCTGGTGGCCGCGACGATCGCGTACAACGTGGTGGAGGCGGTCGTCGCGCTGACCGCCGGTGCGTGGGCGTCGTCGACCGCGCTGATCGGCTTCGGGCTGGACTCGGTGATCGAAGTCTCCTCCGCGGCCGTGGTGGCGTGGCAGTTCTCCGGCTCCGACCCCCAGACGCGGGAGCGGCGCGCGCTGCGGCTGATCGCGCTGTCGTTCTTCGCGCTCGCGGCGTACGTCACGGTCGACTCGGTGTTCGCCCTGCTGTGGGGGAGCGACACCGCCCACTCCAGCATCGGCCTGGTCCTCGCCGGTACGTCGCTCGTGGTGATGCCGGTGCTGTCGTTCTCGCAGCGGCGGGTCGGTCGCGAGCTGGGCTCCCGTACGGCGGTCGCCGACTCCCGCCAGACGCTGCTGTGTACGTACCTGTCAGCCGTACTGCTCGTCGGGCTCGCCCTCAACAGCCTGTACGGCTGGTCCTGGGCGGACCCGGTCGCGGCGCTGGTGATCGCGGGTGTCGCGCTGAAAGAGGGCCGGGACGCGTGGCGCGGCGACGTGTGCTGCACGGTGCCCAGCACCGCCGACGAGCCGGACGACGACAGCGGCGACTGCTGCGCCGGCCGCTAAGCCTCGCGGCGGCCTCGCCGTGGTACCGAGTGCAACCCCGTTACTCGAGCTCGAGCTGACCCGCGGCGGGAGTCGCCGGCCCGAGGTCGCCGGCCCGGTAGTGCCGCCGGCACAGCACCTGGTAGCGCACCTCGTCGGCGTCGGTGTCGCCGATCACCACCTGCGCACCCTCCCGCTGTACGGTGCCCCCGGTCACCCGGGCGTTGAAGTTGCCCTCCCGGCCGCACCAGCACAACACCTCGACCTGCAGCCGTACCACCTCGTCGGCCAGCTCCAGCAGCCGCTTCACCGCGGGGAACAGGCAGGAGCGGAAGTCGGTGGCCAGGCCGAAGGCGTACACGTCGACGTCGGAGCAGTCGACCAGGTCGGCCATCTGCTCGACCTGCTCCGGCAGGTAGAACTGCGCCTCGTCACAGATCAGGTAGTCGACCCGCTGGCCGACCGCCCAGTGCCCGCGTACCAACTCCCGAAGGTCTGTCTGGTCTGTGAGCTCGAGCGCGGCGCGGCCCAGACCGATCCGGCTGGTGATCCGGGGCGTGCCGGAGCGGTCGTGCTTGGTCAGCAGCAGCCCGCGGCGACGCTGCCGCGAGTGGTTGTGGTCCATCTGCAGCGCCAACGTGGACTTACCGCAGTCCATCGGCCCGTAGTAGAACTTCAACCGGGCACCGTCGTGCCGGGAGCGGCGGTCGCCCGCGGCCGGTACGACAGCCAGCGCGTCGTCGGGATCGGTCACGACAGGCGAGCTTATCGGCTGCCTCACAGCACCCGGGGCGGCGTGTTGCCGGCGGCCAGGATGGCGCGGCGCATCGGGACCATCGCGAGCGCGGCCAGGCCGACCACGAAGAAGATCAGCAGCGACACCAGGCCGACCCGGTAGCTGTGCACCAGCTGGAACACCAGACCGAACACCAGCGGCCCGAGCCAGCTGGTGCCCTTGTCGCTGATCTCGTACAGGCCGAAGTACTCCGCCTCCTTGCCGGGCGGGATCACCTGGCTGAACAGCGACCGCGACAGCGCCTGGCTGCCGCCCAGCACCAGCCCGATCAGGCCGCCCAGCAGCACGAACGGCACCACCTTGCCGACCGGCAGCCAGAACGCCCCGAGGATCACCCCGATCCACAGCACCAGGCTCAACATCAGGGTCTTCCAGGCGCCGTACCGCTTCGCCAGTGCGCCCAGCAGCAGCGCACCGCCGAACGCCAGGAACTGCACCATCAGCACCGTGGACACCAGCGCGCTCTGCGGCAGCTTCAGCTCCTCGCTGCCGAACTGGCTGGCCAACGCGATCACCGTCTGGATCCCGTCGTTGTAGACCAGGTAGGCGAGCAGGAAGAACAGCGTCAGGGGGTACGTCTTGAGCTGCCGCAGCGTGTGGCCGAGCTGCCGGAAACCCTGCGTCAGTACGTTGCCCGGCAGCCGGTCCAGCGGCGGACGGTCCTGCAGCCACAGCAACGGCAGCACGGTGAACGCGGCCCACCAGACACCGGAGGAGACGATGCACCAGCGCGCCAGATCCAGGGTGTCCAGGCCCGCGCTCTCACCGAGCGTGACCGCCACCAGATTCATCACCAGCAGTAACCCACCGCCCAGGTAGCCGATCGCCCACCCGACACTCGACACGCCGTCCCGGTCGTCCGGGCCGGTGAGCTGGGGCAGGAACGAGTTGTAGACCACGATGCTGGCGCCGTAGCTGATGTTCGCGATCACGAACAGTGCGCCGCCCAGCAGGTACCGGTCACCGGTCACGAACAGCATCCCGATGGTGGCCGCCGCGCCCGCGTACGCGCACACCGCCAGCAGCCAGCGCTTGCGTACCATCCGGTCCGCCACCGCACCGACCACCGGGAGCGCGAACACCGTCAGGAACACCGACAGCGACACCACGTACGGGTAGTACGAGCCGACCGCCACCTCGATCCCCAGCGGGTACACCACGCCGTTGGTGCAGGTCTCACCCGGGGCACAGCCCGCGGCCTGCTTCGCCACCGCGGTCAGGAACGGCCCGAAGAACACCGTCACCACGGTGGTGATGAACGCCGAGTTGGCCCAGTCGTAGAAGTACCACCCGACCCGTTCCCGGCGGGTGCTGGCGCCCCGTACGGCCTTGCCCTGCGGCACCTCGTCGGCGTCCTGCGCGACACCCATCGGCGGCTCTCTTCTCCCAGTGGGGGCGCCGGTACGCCCGACCGGTCATGATGCCATCGCCGGTACGGTCGGGGTGGCCCCGACGCGCGTTCCGCTACTGGTGCGGCTGCCCGACCGGGAGGTAACATTCCGCGTTCGTAACCTTCGGGAAGTCAGCGGCGTCGGCTGACCGGACCTGGTACGGCCAGCCGAACATGTCGACGCACTGTGACCGTTACCAGGACGCGACCACTGCGGCCGGACCGGCCGTGCTCACGGGCAGTATCGTGTCCGCGGGGGAAGGAGACTGACGGATGCGGGTGCTCGGCATCGATTTCGGCACGTCCAACACCGTGGCCATGCTGCGGATGCCCGACGGGCGGGTGCGGCCGCTGTTGTTCGACGGCTCACCGATGCTGCCCTCGGCGGTGTATCTCGCACCGGACGGCCGGATGCTGGTGGGTCGCGACGCAGAGCGCAACGCCCGGGTCGATCCCACCCGGTTCGAGCCCAACCCGAAGCGACGCATCGACGACGGCACGATCTTCCTCGGCGAGCAGGAGCTCCCGGTGCCGCGCGTCATGGCGCACGTACTGGAGCAGGTGCTCACCGAGGCCCGCCGGCAGATCGGCGGAAACCCCGCCGAGGTACGGATGACCCACCCCGCCCGCTGGGGTGAGCGCCGGCGCAGCATCCTGGTCGAGGCCGCGCGGCTCGCCGGGCTGCCCCGTCCGCAGCTGATCGCCGAGCCGGTCGGCGCCGCCAGCTACTTCACCGCCGTGCTCGGCACCGCGGTGCCGGTGGGCCGTTCGCTGTCCATCTACGACCTCGGCGGCGGCACCTTCGACGCCACGGTGGTACGCCGTACCCAGACCGGCTTCGAGGTGCTGGCCGAGGAGGGGCTGCCCGACGTCGGCGGCCTCGACTTCGACCACGCGATCGTGGAACACCTCGGCAAGACGTACCGGGACAGCCACGCCGACACCTGGGCGAAGCTGATCAACCCGCAGGAGGCGGGGGACCGCCGCTACCGCCGCATGCTGTACGAGGACGTACGCGGCGCCAAGGAGATGCTCTCTCGTACCTCCAGCGCCGACATCCACCTGCCGGCGCTCGAGGTCGACGCGCACCTGACCCGCGAGGAGTTCGAGTCGCTGGTCAAGCCGTACCTGGAGCGTACGGTCGAGTGCCTCAAGCGCACCATCGCGCAGGCCCGGCTGCAGCCCAAGGACATGGTGGGCATCTTCCTGGTCGGCGGCTCCAGCCGAATCCCGATCGCGGGCCACCTGATCCACACCGAGCTCGGGGTGGCACCGACCACGCTCGAGCAGCCCGAGACCGTCGTGGTGGAAGGCTCGCTCGCGGTAGGCGGCCCGAGCGGCGCCCAGCGCCGGCCGGTCTCCGGCATGC
>JBOGDF010000097.1:0-15713 GCA_050701635.1 Micromonosporaceae bacterium
GACGACGACCGGCGGCGTTGGAGAACCGCCCGGATACAACACCGGTATCCGGGCGAACCTCCGCCTTGCCGGATCGCCGCCTGGCACCTGTCTCGCTCGACCAAGATCCACAGGACAGACCCTAGTCCGTGGTGCGGTAGCCCAGGTAGACCGTGCCGTTGCCGAACCTCCGCTGGTCCACCAGCTCGAGCCGGACCCGTACGCCGTCCGGCAGCGCCGCGGTGCCGCCGCCGACCACGATCGGCGCCAGGACCAGGTGGACCTCGTCGACCAGCCCGGCGCGGAGCGCCTGACCGGCGAGCTCGGGGCCGCCGATGGCGAGGTCGCGTTCCGCGGACGCCTTCAAGGCGCGTACCGCGTCGGGGTCGAAGCTGGGCTCGATCCGGGTACGCGCGCTGGAGACCGTACGCAGCGTGGTGGAGTAGACCACCTTCTCGGCGCCCTGCCAGAGCGCCGCCCAGTCCAGCGTGACCGGGGACTGGTCGGCGAACTCCTCGGGGTGCTCCCAGGCGACCATCACCTCGTACATCCGGCGGCCGTACAGGTGGGTGCCGACCGGCCGCACCAGGTCGTTGAGGAAGGCGTGCACCTCTTCGTCCGGCGCGGCCCAGCCGAAGCGGCCGTCGGTGTCGGCGACGTAGCCGTCGAGCGACGCGATCGGCGCGTAGATCAGTGCTGCCACAGGACCTCCCAGGGGGACGGCGGCGCGCTCGCACCGCCCGCAGTGACGCCGGCAGCGCGAGCGTAACGCCGAAGACCATCCGCGGACACGTGGTGCCGTGCCCGCGCGGAGCGTCAACCGAGCCGGACCGTCGTGAACCACAACTTGTCGGTGGTGCCCTTCGGGTATCGGCCGTACTTCGGGTTGCAACCCCAGCCGCCCTGGCAGCTGTCCCCGATCAGGTACGCGGTCCGCGGCGACGTGACCGCCACCCCCATGTACCCGCTGGAGCCGAGGTCGGAGCACGGCACGTACGTCTGCGGGTTGGTGCCGCGGGGCACGCCCTTGGTGCAGCCCGACGTCGGGATGTTGTCGTAGAAGCTGTGCGCGGTGGTCCAGCTGCGACCACCGTTGTAACTGAACGCGATCTTGTTACGGGGCCGGCCGAACACCAGCATCAGCACGCCGCGGTCCATCACCCGCAGGATCGGCGACACCCCGCGTACCACGTCCGGATTGTCGGCTCCGGGGACCCTGACCGGCGCGAGCTTCGTCCAGGTCGCCTTCGCCAGGTGCGCGGACGTACCCACCGGCTGGGTGGTGACCCGGTACGCCAGCTTGCTGTACGTCTTGCCGCCGCTGATCACGTCGTACCGGGTGATCATCAGCAGCCGGCCGTCGGAGCGGCGTACCACCGTGGATTCGTTGTAGTTGTTGTGGTCGGACTTGAACACGGTGGCGTGGCGCTTCCAGCTCACCCCGTCGTCCCTGCTGACCAGCAGGTGCGCCGCCATGTACGTCTCCGTACCGGCGTTGGAGAAGCCTTTCGGTTTGCGCTTGTGGGTGACGTAGAACGGCATCACCAGCGAGCTGTCCGGCAGCCGGATGACGCCCTGGAACGCGTGCCCGGAGGCGTCCGGGTGCACCGTCGCCCCGGCCATGTCGATTGTCGCGGGGCGCGAGCTCCACGACCGGCCGCCGTCGGAGGAGGAGCGGCGCCAGATGTGGCGGCCCAGCGTGGCGTTCTTGAACGCCTGTTCATCGATCGTCACCAGCGCGCCGTTGCGGGCCACGAAGTTGTTGTTGATCTTCGCGTAGCCGCCCTTCACCTCCGGCGAATCCAGCAGCCGCTTGGTGGTGCCCGCCTTCAGCGCCGGGCGCCAGTTGCGGGTGCTCGTCAGGCTGCCGCCGGCGTGGTACTGGATTCGGCTGGCCTGCGGGTACTTCCGGATATCGGCGTCGGGGCTGATCTGGAAACTGCGTACGAACCGCTGGTGCGAGCCGGACGCGTCGCGCCACCGCGCGTACGTCAGCGACGGCATCGCGCGGAACTGGTACGCCGGGTCCTGCGCCTCCACCACCACGGCGCCGTACCGCGGGCGTGGTGCGGCGGCGGTCGTCGTCGCCAGCGCGTTGATCGACACCGTCGCCGCCGTGGCCACCGCGGCCACACCGGCGATCAACAGCGGTATCCGCTTCTTAACGAACATCGGGCTCCCCACGTGAAGTACGGCCTGCCCCGTGCCAGGCCGTACGGTCCTGCATGTCCGGGCCGCTCCGGCCCACGTACGCACCAGGTTCGCCGACCGCTCTCACAAACCGCTCACAAGCCGGATCCGCGAAGGTCCCGGCCGGCGGGGGAGAATGCGGCGGTACGTGGTGTTCCACCGCTGTCCAGGAGGCGTGATGCGAGCGATTCAGGTGACCCGTACCGGCGACCCGGACGTACTGCAGCCGGTGGAGCTGGAGCCGGCGCCGCTGCCTGACGGGCACGTACGCGTCGAGGTGGTCGCCGCGGGCGTCAACTTCATCGACATCTACGAGCGCACCGGGATGTATCCGAAGCAGCTGCCGTTCATCCCGGGCAGCGAGGGCGCCGGTCGCGTCGTGGCGGCGGCACCGGACGTCACCGACCTTCGGGTGGGGGACAGGGTGGCGTGGCAGGGCATCCCCGGCTCGTACGCCTCGGAGCTGGTCGCGCCGGCGTCCCAGCTGCTCGTACCGCCCCCGGAGCTCACCGACCAGCAGGCTGCCGCGCTGCCGTTGCAGGGGCTCACCGCGCACTACCTGGCGACGACTTCGTACCCGATCCAACCGGGTGACACGGTGGTGGTGCACGCCGGTGCGGGCGGGGTCGGGCTGCTCCTGACGCAGGTCGCGAAGCTCCGTGGCGCGCGGGTGATCACCACCGTGTCGACGCCCGAGAAGGCGGAGCTGTCGCGCGCGGCCGGCGCCGACCTGGTGACCGGGTACGACGAGCTGGCCGAGGCGGTACGCCGGGACACCGGCGGCGCCGGCGTGGCCGCCGTGTACGACAGCGTCGGGCAGTCCACCTTCGACACCTCATTGCGGTTGCTGGCGCCGCGCGGATTCCTGGTCCTCTTCGGCGCCTCCAGCGGCAAGCCGGGCCCGCTGGACATCGACAAGCTGCGGCTCGGCGGGTCGCTCACCCTCACCCGGCCGACGCTGAAGCACTTCGTCGCGACCCCCGCCGAGCTGCGCCGCCGCGCGGGCGAGCTGTTCGAGTGGGTCACCACGGGCAGGCTGAGCATCCGGATCGGCGGTGTCTACCCGCTTGCCGACGCCGCCGCCGCGCACGCGGACCTGGCTGGTCGGCGTACCACCGGAAAGCTGCTCCTGACCCCGTGACAGCGGGGAAGGCTCCGTGAAACAGAGCGGGATTCCTCCATTGTGCGCGGCGTGGAGCCGTCGCTAGCGTCGGGCTAGCGGGGGTCTCCAACCCCGGGAGTTGCGATGAAGCGCATCCTGCTGGTCCTCCTTGCATTCCCACTGCTAGTGGTCGGCCCGGCGCCCGCGGCGCCCGCCGCGGCTGCATCCGATCCCGGTGGTCATGTGCCGGGCACCGCCCGCAACCTCGCGCTGGTGGGCCACGAACCGTTGGCGGGCCGCGGGCTGAACGCGGCCCCCGCCGTCTACGGGCGGTACGTCTACGTCGGCAACCGCACCGACGGCTCGTCGCGCTGCGGTGTCGGGGATCCTCGCCGGGACACCACCGGCCTGGACTCCTGCCCACACGTACGGCCGGGGATTCTCGTGGTCGACACCGCGGACCCGGCACAGCCGGCGATCATCGGTGAGTTCGGCACCGAGTTCGTCACCGGCGGCAACGCCGGGCAGACCTCGCGCGAGCTGCGGGTCTGGCCGCGGCAGGGCCTGCTCGCGGTGATGTACTTCCGGTGCAGCGCGGTCATCCACGCCTGCCCGCCCAGCGCCGACGTGTGGAGCATCCGGTTCTTCGACCTGGCCGCGGACCCGGTCGACCCGCCGCTGATCGCCACGTACGTGCCGTCGCGGAAACCGCACGAGATGTTCCTCTGGACCGACCCGCGTGACCCGGCGCGGGCGCTGCTGTGGCTGTCGACACCGACCAGCTCCGTCGACCCGGCGCGGGCGAACCTGCTGGTCACCGACATCAGCCGGGCCCGCGACGGCGTGTTCACCGAGATCGCCAAGGGCAACTGGAACCAGCTGTACCCGGGTGCGGAGAACCCGGCCAACTACGACAACGACCTGGCTGTGCACTCGATGGGGGTGACCGTCGACGGGCGTCGCACGTACCTGGCGTACCTGCGAGGGCATTTCCTGGTGCTGGACACCAGCGACGTCGCCGCCGGCCGCATCCCGCCGGGCGGGCTGTCGCTGAATGACAAGCTGCTCACTGCGGTGGAGAACCGACCCCGCTGGGGTACGTCGGACGCCGGCTGCCTGGATGCCTGCGCCGAATCACACTCCGCGGTGCCGGTGCCCGGCCGGCCGCTCGCCCTCACCACCGACGAGGTGTACGGCACGTTCACCAGCCCCAGCTTCGGCTGCCCCTGGGGATGGGCCCGAGTGATCCAGGCGGGCCAGCCTGCCCGGCCACGCATCATCAGCGAGTACCGCACCGTACCCAATGAACGGTCTTTCTGCGGGTCACCCGGCGACGACCCGGCCACGGAGCAGTTCACCAGCTACTCCTCGCACAATCCGACGCTGACCCGCAACCTCGCTCTGCTCACCTGGCACTCGAGCGGGCTGCAGGTCATCGACATCGCCGACCTCTCCGCTCCCACCCAGGCCGGCTGGTTCTCACCGGCACCGTTGCCGTCGGTGGCGAACGAAGATCCGGCGCTCAGCCGCGGACCCAACAAGGTCGTGATGTGGAGCTACCCGATCATCCAGAACGGACTGATCTACGTCGTCGACATCCGCAACGGGCTCTACATCCTGTCCTACACCGGGCCGCACGCCGCCGAGTTGGCACGGATCCGCTTCCTGGAAGGCAACTCCACACTCGGCGACGCCGCGCGGCTCGACAGACCCGGAGGTTCATGACGGCGGGATGTTGTGGTTGCGGTGGAAGAAGTTGTCCGGGTCGTAGCGGGCTTTGACCTCGCGCAGCCGCCGGTGGTTGTCCGGGGTGTACGCGGTGTGCGTCCGCGACGTGTCGTGCAGGAAGTTCAGGAACGACCCGCCCGTGGCCTCGGCGGTCAGCGCGTCGATGGCCTCGGGTGACGCGTCCAGCTTCATCACGTACGGCACGTCGCGGTGGCTGACCGGGCCGGGCGCCGGGTGGGCCGGGTGGGCGATGGCGCCGCCCCAGTGCTTGACCTCCAGCGCGTTCACGCCCGAGTCCGGCTCCCGTACGGCGTCGACCAGCTGCCGGATCAGCGCCGGTGACATGCTCTCGAACATCGCGAACCCGCGCGGTGCGGTTCCGCCGATCGAGGCCACGTCGGAGTAGCGCATCGTACGCAGGCTCTCGACGGCGGGGGAGCCGGCGGCGTGGTAGAGCGGCTCCAGCGCCGCCTGCGCGTCCTTCTTGCGGCCGGCGTACACCACGCGGAGGACCAGCGCGGGGCCGTTGACCTCGGGCGCGTGCCGGGTGACGACCATGGAGACCGACAGCTCATCGGGGAGTACGTCGCCGTGGTGCTCCAGGAACGACAGGGCATCGGCGGCCCGCTCGATCCCGAACACCGCCGTGCCGCCGTACACCTGCGGCACCCGGTACAGCTTGAACTCCAGCGCGGTGATCACTCCGAAGTTCCCGCTGCCGCCGCGCAGCGCCCAGAACAGGTCGGCGTTGCGGTGCTGGTCGGCCACGACCAGGCGGCCGTCCGCGGTGACCAGCTCGGCTTTGAGCAGGCTGTCGGCGGCGAACCCGTACCTGCGGGACAGCCAGCTCAGGCCGCCGCCAAGGGTGTAGCCGACCACGCCGACCGACGGCGTGTCACCGGACAGCGGCGCGAGCCCGAACGGCTCGGCGGCGGCGATCACCTCGCTCCACCGCGCGCCCGGGCCCACGTACGCGATCCGGCGGTCCGGGTCCACCAGCACCTGCGCCATCGGCGAGGTCCGCAGCAGGATGCCGCCCTCCGGCGGGACCAGCGTCCCGTGGCCGGTGGACTGTACGGTCAGCGGCAGCTCGTGCTCCCGCGCCACGCGTACCGCCGTCTGCACGTCGGCCGCGCACTGCGCCTCGACCACGATCGCGGGCGCTCCTCGGTAGGCCGGCCGCTGCTGCTCGTACGGCTCGTCGCCGGGTACGTGCACCGCGCCGGGCAGCGCGCGGCGCAGGGTCGCCACGGCATGGTCCGCGCCGGTCTCGGCCGTCCTCAACAGTGTCGGGGTAGTCATCGCTGCGCTCCTCACACGTCCTTTGACACATGAGACCGCCGCGACCCGGGAAACTCATCGGCCGCTGGACGGCACCTGCGCTACCCGGCTGAGCGCACCCCGACGCGCAGCCGTACTCCTGGCGGCGTACCCAGCCGGTACGACGTGGGGCCCATCGGCGCCGGCGCCGGTTCCCGCGCGTTCCTCCCCGCACGTCGCATTGCCGACAGGGGATTGACAGAACTCAATCATTTGAATTTACTTCAATGTCTAAGCGAGCTTCTACGACTGCGGGGAGGTGAATCACGATGATGAACACCGTTCTGGCGCTGGCCGAGCTCGGTGCAGAGGTCGAGACCGACGGCTTCCTCGGCATCTACAGCAGCGGCAACAGCAACGACTCGAACAACTGCGGCAGCAGCAACAGCGAGGGCTGCTAGTCCGACCGGCGCGGGCCGGCTCGAAAGGTAGAGCTGGCCCGCGCCGCCAACCCCGGATCGACCACGTACCTGGAGATGTCAATGCGCCGGTATTCGTACACCTTCTACCGGGGTTTCACCCTGGCGGACCCGCGGTTCTACGAGGACATCAGCCGCTTCGCGCCGGACGGCGATCTGGCGCGCCAGGTACAGGCGCTGGAATCGGACGACGTCGCGACTGTCCAGCGTGGACCGTGGATCGTGTGCCGGCCGTCCGGGCCGCCGCTGCCCGCGCACGGCTGGAAGATCCACGTCTCGGTGGTGCCGGACCAGGCGGCGCGGGCGCTGCAGATCGTGATCGGGGAGTTCACCGCGGAGCCGTTCCACTTCAAGTGTCTGCGGGACCGCCGGCTGGTGGTCTCGGCAACCTCGCGGTGGTGGCAGCCGGGCCAGGTCGGCAAGGTGATCGCGCTCTACCCCCGTACGGCGGACGAGTGCCGCGCGCTGCTGGCGCGGCTGGCGCCGGCGCTGGACGGCATCGAGGGCCCGTACGTGCTGACCGACCGCCGCTACCAGGACTCCAGCTGCCTCTACTACCGGTACGGCGGCTTCGCGTCCGACCACACCATCGAGGCGGACGGCACCCAGGCGTCGATCCTGCTCGGCCCGGACGGCGAAGAGTGGCCCGACGACCGTGCCCCGGTCTACCGCACGCCGCCCTGGGTCGAGGAGCCGTTCCCCGAGCCCGAGCCCGGCCCCGACGCCGAGCCGGCATCGCGCGACATCAACGGCTACCGGGTCGAGACCGCGATCCACCACACCGGTACGGGTGGCGTCTACCTGGCCGAGCGGCTCGCCGACGGACGGGCGGTCGTACTCAAGGAATCCCGGCCGCACACCGCGTTCGCCACCGACGGCTCGAGCGGCCAACAGCGGCTGCGCCGGGAGTACGAGACCATGCGCGCGCTGCACGGCACCGGCGTGGCGCCGGAGGCGTACCAGCTGTTCGACGCCTGGGAACACCTCTTCCTGGCGCAGGAGTACGTCGAGATCGGGTCGCTCGCGGCCTTCCTCTCCGCCCGCAACCCGCTCGCCCACGGCGACTTCTCAGACGCCGCGATCGCGCGGTACCAGCGGGAGGCGAAGACCGTACTCGACAACCTGCGGGGCGTGATCACGGCCTGCCACGACCGCGGGATCTGCTACGGCGACATCTCGCTCACCAACGTCCTGATCGAGCCGGAGACCCTCGCGGTACGGCTGATCGACTTCGAGTCCAGCCGGCCGTTGGACCGGTGGGCCGGCGACACGCCCGCGTCGCCCGGCTTCCGTCCGCCGCCCGGCTCCCCGGCGTGGCAGGACCCGGTGGCGTTCGA
The DNA here is from genome assembly GCA_050701635.1 of Micromonosporaceae bacterium. Classification (GTDB taxonomy): domain Bacteria; phylum Actinomycetota; class Actinomycetes; order Mycobacteriales; family Micromonosporaceae; genus WHSM01. The sequence goes on from JBOGDF010000097.1 coordinate 8,076, forward strand.
CGAGTTCGGGGTCGCCTCGGCGGAGCTGGCGCTGGTGATGCCCCGGAACATGTTGCGGGAGCTGAGCCCGGAAGCGCTCGCCCGCTCCACCCGGCAGGCCGCGGCGTTGCTGAAGTACCCGCTGGGCGATCTGCTGCGGCGGCTGGAGCTCCCCGCCGACGAGGACCCGGGCCCGCCGGACCTCGATGTGGTGGTGAAGGAGGCCGTACGGTTCGTCGAGACCACCATGACGCCGGACCGGGACGACCGGCTGTTCCCGGCCGCCCCGGAGGTGTTCGCGACCAGCCCGTGGCCGGTCGCCTTCGGCACCGCGGGCGTGCTGCGTGGCCTGCACCGGCTGACCGGCCAGGTGCACCCCGCCGTACGGGACTGGATGGACCGCAACACCGCGGGCCTGGACAAGCTCCCGCCCGGCCTGTATTTCGGCCTCGCCGGCGTCGGCTGGACCCTGCTCGACGTTGACGAGACCGAGTGCGGGCTGGAGCTGATCGAGCGGGCGGGTCAGGCCACGCTCACCGAGCTGCCCGCCGCGGTCGCCGAAGGTACGGCGGGGCTGGGGCTCGCCTGCCTCGCCGCCTGGCAGCGGGCCGGCGCCGACTCGGGGCTGCAGGCCGCCGCCCGGGTCGGCGACCACCTGATCGGCACCGCACGCGACTCCGGGCTGGGGCTCTACTGGCCCCGCGACGGCGAGACGAGGCATCCGCTGGGGTACGCGTACGGGTCCTCGGGAGTGGCGACGTTCCTGTTGTACCTGCACCTCGCTACCGGCGACGAGCGGTACCGGCAGGTCGCCCGCGGGGCGCTGGACTACGACCTGGGTCAGCTCGTCCCGCGCGGTCTCAACGAAGCCGGGATCGGCCTTCCCGGGTACGCCGATCGCGCGCTGCTGGAGCCGTACTGGGAGCGCGGCTCGGCGGGATTCGGTAGCGCGCTGGCGCGATTCTGCCGGGTCACCGGTGACGAACGGCTGCGCGCCACGCTCGACCAGCTCGTGTACTGGACGCTGCAGGGGTCAGCGATCAACCCCGGCCTGTTCAGTGGCATGGCGGGCATCGTCAACGTCGCGCTGGACTGCGCCCACCTGCTGGGCCCCGCACCGGCCTCCGGCCCAGGCGCCGCGCCGGTCTCCGTGCCAGGCTCCGGGCCGGGCGGGGTGGCGTACCGGGAGCTCGCCGCGGGGATGGCCGACGGCATCGTCGCCATGGGGTGCCCGCAGCCCGAAGGCCTGGCATTCCCCGGTCACGGGCTGCTCCGGTACGCCACCGACTTCGCCACCGGCAGCACCGGCATCGCGCTGGTGCTGGACCGGCTGCAGCGCGGCGGCCCCGACTTCAACTACACCCTCGACGAGCTGCTACCCGAGGCCAGCCACGGAGCTGCCGCGCTGCTTCCCTGGGCCGGCGGCCGTGACGACAGTGCGCCGGAGGACGGCGATGCGTGACGACGCGCTGTCGGTGATCGTCTGCGGCGCCGCGTCGGCGCTGTCGATGCCGGAGTACCTCGCCAGGCTCCGCCAGCAGTGCCCGCTGCCGCTACGGCTACTGCTCACCCACAGCGCCACCCGGTTCCTGCAGAGCGGGGCCCTCGGCTGGTACGCCGACGAGGTCTTCACCGCCGACGCCCCCGAGCTGAATCCGACCGAGTTCGCGCTGCGCTCCCGCCGGGTGGTCGTACTCCCGGCGACCGCCAACATGCTCGCCGCCGCCGCCCTCGGACTCGCCGGTACGCCGGCGCAGACCGTACTGCTCTCCGCCCCGGAGCCGGTGCTGTTCTTCCCTGCGATGAACCGGGTGATGTGGCAGCGGGCGCCGGTACGCCGGCACGTCGCCGCCCTCCGCGGCGACGGACACGTGGTGGTGGACCCGCACGACCGGGAGATCTTCGAGTTATGGCGGCGTGAGATGACCATCGGCATCGCGCCCCCGCCGGCGGACCAGGTGGTCAAGATCGTGATGCGTCACCTGGAGCCGGCCGATGCCTGACGCGGGGGAGCGGCCCCGGACGCCGGAGAACGCCCCGCCGGGGACGCTGCGCCCGCCGCGGACGTCAGCGCCGCCGCCGGGCACGCTGGCGCCGTTGCGGCGGCCGGACTTCCGGCGGATCTGGATTGGGCACGGGCTCTCCGCGCTCGGCTCGCACCTGACCGGCCTCGCGCTCCCGCTGTTGATCCTCGACCAGACCGGCTCGCCGTTGCTGGCCGGGCTCGCCGGGACGCTCCGGATGCTGGCGTACCTGGTGGCGCACCTGCCCGCTGGCGCGCTGGCCGACCGGCTGCGCCGGCGCAACATCCTGCTGGTCGCCGACGTCGCGCGGGGGCTGTGCGTCGTCGCGATCGGGATCGCGCTGGTCGTCGGGGAGCCGCTGTCCGTGCCGGTGCTGCTGACCTTGAGCGTGCTGAGCGCGGTCGTCTCGTCGGTCGCGGACCCTGCCGGCCAGGCGGCCACCCGCCATCTGGTCGACGGTGGTGAGCTGCCGGCGGCGCTCGCGCTGGACGGCGTACGGGGGCAGGCGATCGGGCTCGCCGCCCCGCTGGTCGGCGGGTTGCTCTACCAGATCTGGCCGCCGCTGCCGTTCCTCGTCGACGCGGGCAGCTACGCGATGTCCTTCCTCCTGGTGTACGCGGTCCGCCGGCCCCTCGGCGGCGGCACCCCCGGCCGGCCGGCGTCGTTGCTGTCGGACATCACCACCGGGGTGCGCTACATCGGGCACTCGAGTTTCCTGCGGCTCTACCTGGTGTGGGCCGCGCTCGGCAACTTCGCCACCGCGGGGATCGCGTTCCTGGTCGTCCTGGCGGTGCTGCCGAGTGGCGGCACAGCGGTCGGCGCAGCCCTCGCCTGCGTGTCGCTGGGGGGACTGGTGGGCGCCGCCCTGGCGCCCCGAGCCGTCGCCGTTCCGGCGGGTACGGCGGTGCCCGCCGTCACCGGCGTACGGCTGCTGATCGCCGGCGTGATCGCCGTACGGCCCACCCCGGTCGTACTCGCCACCGGGATGACGCTGATCGCGTTGCTCGGCCCGCTGGTCTCGGTCCGCTACAACGCGGGCCTGTTCACGCTGGTCCCGGATCACCTGATGGGCAGAGTGCAGAGCGCGATGACGCTGGTCGGCGGCTCGCTATACCCGTTCGCGGCGGTGCTCGCCGGCTGGCTGGCCGAAGCGATGTCGATCCGTACGGCGATGCTCGCGATGGCCGGTGTGCTCGGCGTGGTGTTCGCGCTGGGCCTGCTGCGCACGCTGCGGCCCCCCGAGCGCACCGCACCGGCGCCGGCCGAGAGCGTGCCCGAGCCTGTCACGTGACCGGGCTCAGGCGGGTACCAGGCCGAGCGAGGTGGCGTACAGGTCGAGGCGGTCCGGGAGGTTGGTCTTCAGGGTGGGGCAGGGCGCGCTGCCCTCGCGCCACAGCTTCGGGCACTGCCCGCCGCACACCGGCAGGATCCGGCAGGTACGGCAGCCGGTCTCGTCGGACTGCACCGTGTCGTACCAATCGTCGAAATCTCCGTCGGGTCGGCGCTGGTCCGGCGGCAGCGATCCGAGCTGCGCCACCTCCCGATCCTCGGATCCGGGCACGAGCGGCTGCTCGGTGCAGCTGTAGATCCGCCCGTCCGGGGCGATTACCTCGCTGTGCGGATCGACCGCGACGCACACCAGGCTCGCCGTGCCGGTCGGCAGCAGGCCGCAGGTCAGACCGTGCGCCAGGTACGCCGCCAGCCAGGTCAGCTCAACCCGCGCCAACTCCTGGTACGACACCGCCACTCGGCTGACATCGTTGCCCCACGGATGTACCGGCGCCGGGTAGAAGAACACCCGCGGGTGGGCCAGCCCGGCGTCCCGCATCGCCGCAGCGAAGCCGGCTGCCTGCCCGGCGTTGTTCACCCCGATGTTGGTACGCACCCGGAACCTCAGCTGGTCGAGCTCCGGATCGTCCAGCGCGCCCCGGATCGCCGCCACGATCCGGTGGTACGAGCTCTGGCCGCTCTTCAACGGCCGGGACGCGTCGTGCGCGGCGGGTGGTCCGTCGATGGTCACCTCGATGGTCCCCACCCGGCATTCCCCGGCCAGCGCGGCCAGCTTGCGACCGTCGAGCAGCACGCCGTTGGTGACCAGTTTGGACGAGTACCGTACGCCGTGCCGGTCGGCCAGAGCCACGAAGCGGCGGGACAGATCCCGCAGGACGGCGTACCCCATCAGCGGTTCGGCTCCGAACCACCGTACGTCGGCCGTGTCGTACCGGCCGGAGGTCACGGCGGCCTCGACCCGGGCCACGATCTGGTCCCGGTGCCGCCCGGCGTCGGTACCCCTGCGATGTTCCTGACCGCAGTACGTGCACCCCATGTTGCAGTACGCCGTCGGCATGATCACGAACCGCCGGGTGGTGTTGGTACGCCGCGCCGCCTGGCCCGCGGCGATCACCTCCGCCGCCTCGTCCCGGTCGCGCGGCACCAGCAGCCCGAGCGATGCCAGCTCGCTGATGCCGTACGCCGGTGTCCGACCCGCGGCGAGACACTCGGCGGTCGCCTCGTCGATCAGGAAGGTGCGGGTGGTGGCGGAGTGGTAGACCGGTCGCACCCGCCGGCCGGACGCGTCACGCCAGGTACGCCGGCCGACCAGTGCATACCGGCTTGGCACCAGCGCGCTCGGCGCGGCGGGTGGAGTCACCGGCAACAGCCGTCGGTCGGGATGATCTCGACGGACGGCGTCTGCTGCGGCACCTCCATGACGAAGAATCGGCAGCCGGGATCGTCGGGCGCGGCGGTGGTGACCGCGTTGCCGGCGACCGGAACAGCCAGCGCGAACACCGCGCTCACCAGTAGTTTCGCCGCGTTGACCAGTGCCATGAGAGTCCTCCCCCTGAAGGCTTGCGGTACGCAGAAACGGCTCCGCGTACCGCAAAGCGACGGTGAAGTTACCGCGAGCGATTAAGAAAAGTCAAGCGTTGGGTTATGCTAGAAAGGCAGTCGAACCGTCCGAAAAACGACCGAGGTGCAACGCTTTTGTCAGAAGGTATTCAGTCGCGGCGCATCGTCGACGACGCGACGACTCTCAAGGCTCTGGCAGACCCGCTCAGAATGACGGTGCTGGAGCTGATGATGGTGCGTCCGGAGCAGATGTGGACGGCCAAAGAGCTCGCGGCGCGGGTCGGGATCCCTGCGACGAAGCTGTATTACCACCTCAATCTGCTCGAGCGGCACCAGCTCGCGGTGGTACGCGAGACCCGGATCGTCAACGGCATCATCGAGAAGCACTACGGGGCCGGACAGCGCCGGATCACCTTCCAGCGGGGCACCGGCGACGATTCGGCTGACGGGGTCCGGGAGGGGATCGTCGGGCTCATCGACAAGGTCCGCGACGACGTCGACACCGGGCTGCGCGACGGCACCCTCGAACCCGTACGGACGCCGACCGGGATGGTCGTCTCGCATGCGCTCGCCGCGCTGCCGCCCGACCGGATCGCCGAGTTCCGGACGGCGTTGCTCGCACTGGTCGAGCGATTCCGCGGGTTGGACAACGCCGGCGGTACGCCGTACCAACTGCTGGTCGCCTTCCATCCCCAGGGCCCGCAGCAGAACGACTAGCCGCAGCAGGCCATACCGTATGGTATAGATCGCGGGACCCGGGTCTGTGACACAGGGAGCGGTGGTACGCGGTGGCAAGCCGACAGGACTGGCTGGACGCCGGGCTGGCGATCCTCGCGAAGCACGGCGCGCCGGGGCTCACCATCGAGCGGCTGATGGCGCGGATGCGGCTGACCAAAGGGTCCTTCTACCACCACTTCAAGGGCATGCCCGGGTTCAAGACCGCGCTGCTGGACCACTTCGAGACCGAGCTGACCACCCGCTACATCGACGTCGCCGAGCAGGATGACCCGAGCCCGCGGGAGAAGCTGCAGCGGCTGGTCGACCTGGTAGCCGAAGAGAACAGACCCGATCCCGACGTCGCGATCCGTGCCTGGGCGATGCAGGACGGCGAGGTCCGCGCGATGCTGCAGCGGGTCGACCGTACCCGGATCGACTACCTGCGCACGGTGTGGCACCAGCTCACCGGCGACCGTGCCCAGGCCACGGTGATGGCGCGCCTGCTCTACCTGATCATGATCGGCGCCGGGCACGTGCTGCCCCCGGTCGACGGCGCCCAGCTGCGGGAGATCTACGCGCTGGCGACCCGCGACGCCCTCCTCACGGCCTCCGAGCGCTGATCGCCCCCGCGCAGTCCCCGGGTGCCCCGCTGACAGCGAACATACCGTACGGTACGGTCTGAAGCGCGGATCGGCAGAGCAGGAGGAGAGCTGATGTCTCAACTGACGCGGTGGCTGCCGCGACTGATCACCGGCCTCGGCGTGGTGCACGTGATCTACGCGGTCGCCGAGTCCCCGGGCGAGATCGGGGGGATGGCCACCAGCGGGCTGCTCGGCGCCGCCGACACCTGGCGGCGGCACTACGTGGTGTGGTTCCTGATCGGCGCGTTCACGCTGTTCATGATCGGGTCGATGAGCCGGTGGGCGATCCGGCGTGCCGGCGCCATCCCGCCCCACCTCGGCTGGTGGATGCTGGCGATCGGGGTCTTCGACACCGTGCTCGAGCCGTACGGCGGCGGCTACCTCGTCTTCGCGCTCGGCGCCCTGATCCTCTACCAGGCCCGCGGTGCCGCACCGGCGCCGGCGGCGTACCCCCCGGAACTGACGGAGGTTCAGCGATGAAGCTGCCGCGTACCGCCCACAGCTCCCGGCCGTGGCGGATTCACGAGATCGCACCCGACTTCGTCCTCGAGGACGTCTGGCAGCTGCCGACCCCCGGCGGCCCCGACGACCTGCGGCGACTGGTAGCGCAGTTCGCCGCGCCCGAGCGGAAGGACCGGATGTCGGCCCCCGCCCGGGCGCTGTTCGCGATCCGCTGGAAGCTCGGGGAGCTGTGCGGCTGGGACCGGCCCGACGCCGGCGTCGGCTCCCGGGTGCCGACGCTGCGCGACCGGCTACCGGCGGACCTGCGCGACGGCCCACGCGGGCCCGACCTGGCGACGGTGCCGTTCAGCTCGGTCTACCTCACCGACACCGAGTGGGTGGCCGAGACCGCCAACCGGACGGTGCACGGGCTGCTGCACATCGGCTGGGTGCCGGACGGCGCCGGTGGCTACCACGGGCAGCTGGCCGTACTGGTGAAGCCGAACGGGTTGCTCGGCAAGGTGTATCTGGCCGCGATCGCGCCGTTCCGCTACCTGATCGTCTACCCGGCGCTGCTCAGGCTGATCGGACGCAAGTGGCGTGCCCGGCAACCCGACCGCGGAGGCCACGGCGTGAATCACGCCTGAGGCTGGCCGGGCTCAGCGGCGTACGGCGCCCGGCTGCCGCAGCAGCCAGCGCACCAGCTCGGTGCGCGATGTCAGCCCGGTCTTCGCCAGGATGTTGCGTACGTGGCTCTCGACCGTCCGCTCCGACAGGACGAGCCGCTGGGCCACCTCCCGGTTGGACAGGGCTTCGGCCACCAGCCCGGCGATCTGGCGCTCCCGTACGGTGAGCGGATCGGCGGTGCGGCCGCGGGTACGCAGCTCCGCCAGCAGGATGTCGGCCTCCCGGAGCAGCCCCGGCATGTCCAGCCGGCGGGCTTCCGCCGCGGCGGTGCGGGCGAGCTCGGCCGCCCGCTCCAGCGT
>JBOGDF010000098.1:0-15658 GCA_050701635.1 Micromonosporaceae bacterium
GCGCTGGGCGGCGGCTTCGCATACCCGGGCGGCGAGTGCGGTCTCGGCGATCAGCAGCCCGCCGCCCAGCACCAGCGGGCCGTCGTCGCCGGCGCGTACCCGGGCCGCCGATTCGATCAGGTGCTCGGCCGCGCGCGCCACGATCTCGGTGGCGACCGGGTCGCCGGCGTCGGCCGCCTGACACACCGGCTGGGCCAGCCGGGCCAACGCCACCGGCTCGTCGCGGCGTACCGCGTTGATCACCGAGTCGCGGCCGGGCGGCTGCGTGCCGACCAGCTCACCGATCACCTGGTGGACCAGCGGCGTGGCGGGCGCCCAGCCGTCCAGGTACGCGAGCGCGGCCCGTACCGCCTCGCGGCCCAGCCAGAAGCCGGACCCCAGGTCACCCAGCAGCCAACCGTGGCCGTCGCAGGTCCGTACGCCGGTGCGGTCCCGCAGCTGCGCCGCGATCGCGCCGGTGCCGGCCAGCAGCAGCGTCCCGTCGGGTGACGGCGTACCGGCGGTGAACGCCACCACGGCGTCGGACACCGCCTGGTACGCGCAGCGCAGCCCGGTGCCGTGCCACGCCGCCTCGAACTGTTCCCGTACGTCGGGCTCGGCGAGCCGGCTGACGCCGGCCATTCCGATCGCGGCGGCCCGCACCTGCGCCGGATCCACGCCGGCCAGTGCGTCCCGGATCGCCGCGGAGATGGCGGCGAACGCGGCGGTTTCGTGGTGCGAGGTGGGGTTTCCGCCGGCTGCCGTACCGGTGCCGAGCCGCCGGCCGTGACTGTCCGCCAGTAGTGCCCTACTCGTCGTACCGCCGATGTCAAGGCCGAGCACCAACGCTGCAGTCATTCGATTTCCCGCCACGGTCTGCGATCCCACGGAACCGTCATGGTGCGCGCCCGCGGCACTGTGTCGCAAGCCGGTCGCGATCACCGGATAAGCCTTGACATCCCGCGGCTGGTAGAAAAAGAATCTTCACACCTGCCACTGAAGCTGAAAGGAAACTCGATAGCTCGTGCAGACCGAAGAGGCCGGTCGTCGCGCCGCTACCAGCGCCGGGACCGTGAGCAGTGAGCGCTACCTGACCGAGATTCAGAGCGCGATCGCCCGGGTCGGTGCCGACCAGTCCGCGGAGGTCGAGCGGGCAGCGGAGCTGATCGTCGCGGCGCTGCTGTCAGACGGTGTGGTGCAGGCATTCGGTTCGGGTCACTCGGAGGCGCTCGCGATGGAGATCGCGGGCCGCGCCGGCGGGCTGGTGCCGACCAACCGGCTGGCGTTGCGGGACCTGGTGATCCACGGCGGTGAGTCGATCGAGCTGATACGCAACGGCAAGCTGGAGCGCGATCCGTCGGTGGCACAGCGGATCTACCACCTGGCCGGGGTGCAGCCCACCGACGTCTTCGTGATCGCGTCCAACTCCGGGATCAACGGCTCCGTGGTGGAGCTGGCCATCCTCGCCAAGGACCGCGGCCACCCGCTGATCGCGGTCACCTCGGCGGGACAGTCCGGCCGGCTGCCGTCGCGGCATCCGTCGGGCCGGCGTCTGCTCGAGCTGGCGGACGTGGTGCTCGACAACGGCGCCCCGTACGGGGACGCGGTGCTGCCGCTGCCCTCCGGCGGCGCGGTGTGCGCGGTGTCGTCGATCACCGGCGCGCTGCTCGCCCAGATGGTGACCGCCGAGGTGGTACGCCGGCTGCTCGCCGCCGGGCACACCCCGCCGGTCTACCTGTCCGCCAACGTTCCCGGCGGAGACGAACACAACCAGGCCCTCGAATCCCGGTACGCCGGCCGGATCCGGCGTACCGCCTAAGTGCGTGAAGGAGACAACATGCCCGAGTCTTATGACACACCTGAGCTGAGCCGGCGGCTGCTGCTGCGGCGGGCCGGCATCGCCGGGCTGGCGGTCGGTCCGGCGGGCTCACTGCTCGCCGGCTGCGCCACCTCCAGCGGTGAGGACGGCGACGCCGAGCGTGGCACCAAGAGCGACAAGAACCCGCTCGGAGTACCCGAGGACAAGCAGCTCGAGGTGGTGATCTTCAACGGCGGCTTCACCGACAAGTACGCCAAGGAGATCCACGAGCCGCTCTACAAGGAGGCGTTCCCGAAGGCGACGATCAAGCACTCCACCACGGCGGAGATCGCCAAGACACTGCAGTCGCGCTTCGTGTCGGGCAACCCGCCGGACGTGGTGAACAACTCCGGCGCCAACTCGATGGACACCGGGAAGCTGGCGTCCGAGGGGGCGCTGTTCAGCCTGCAGGAGCTCTACGACGCGCCGTCGGTGGACGACCCCGCGGTGAAGGTACGCGACACCCTGATCGCCGGCACGATCGAGACCGGCTCGTACGAGGACAAGCCGCTGCAGCTCAACTACGCGTACACCGTGTACGGCACCTGGTACTCCAAGGCGCTGTTCGCCAAGCACAGCTGGGAGTTTCCGACAACGTGGGCCGAGATGGTCGCGCTGTGCAAGGAGATCAAGAAGGCCGGCATCGCGCCGTGGACGTACCAGGGCAAGCACCCCCGCTACATGAACTGGCCGCTGCTGTCGATGGCGACCAAGCTGGCCGGTCCGGACATCCTCGTCAAGATCGACAACCTGGAGCCCGGCGCCTGGCAGAACGAGGCGATCAAGGAGTCCGCCACCCGGCTGTACGAGCTGCGCAAGCAGGGCTTCATCCTCAAGGGCACCGAGGGGATGGACCACGTACAGGCACAGACGGCCTGGACCCAGGGCAAGGCGGCGTTCGTACCGTGCGGCTCGTGGCTGGAGAACGAGCAGAAGGACACCACGCCGGAGGGCTTCGAGATGACGGTGGCGCCGGAGCCGCAGCTCTCCGCGGGCGGCGCGCTGCCGTACGAGGCGATCCGGGCCACCTCCGGAGAGCCGTTCATCGTGCCGGCGAAGGCGAAGAACCCGTACGGCGGGCTGGAGTACCTGCGCCAGATGCTGTCGAAGAAGGGCGCGTCGGAGTTCTCCACGATGGTTTCCAGCCTGACCTCGGTGAAGGGCGCCGCCGACGGCCTGGAGCTGCCGCCGGGGCTCTCGTCGGCCGCCGCGGCGCTGAAGGCAGCCGGGGACAACGTCTACAACTGGCGGTACCCGGCCTGGTACCTGCCGATGGAGAACCCGGCGATCGACGCCGCCACCGGTGACCTGCTGACCAACCGGATCACGCCGGACGAGTGGATCAAGCGCTGTGAGAAGGCAGCCGACGACATCCGCAAAGACGACTCGGTGAAGAAGTACAAGCGCTAATGCGGCACGGCAAGTACCCGTTCATCGTCACGTTCCTGGCACCGCCGGTAGCGCTGTACGCCCTCTACGTCGTCTCGCCGTACCTGCAGGCGTTCTACATCTCGCTGACCAGGTGGAGCGGGTTCTCCAAGAACGTGACGTACGTGGGGCTGGACAACTACCGGCGGCTGCTGGACGACGAGGAGTTCTGGAACGCGCTGGTGAACAACCTGGTGCTGTTGGCGATCCTGCCGATAGTCACCATCGTGCTCGGGCTGTTCTTCGCCTCGATGCTCAACGTAGGAGGCGCGGGAAGCCACCGAGGCAGGGCCGGGCGCGCCGCGGTCAGCGGCGTGCCCGGGTCGGCGTTCTACCGGGTGGTCTACTTCTTCCCGCAGGTGCTGTCGGTCGCGATCGTCGGCGTGCTCTGGCTCTACATCCTGGAGCCCCGCGCCGGCCTGCTCAACGGCCTGCTCGGCAACATCGGGCTCGAGGCGCTCACGTACGCGTGGCTGGGCGATCCGCGGTTCGCGTTCTGGTGCGTACTGGCGGCGATGGTGTGGATGAACGTCGGCTTCTACATCGTGCTGTTCTCCGCCGGCATGCAGTCGATCCCGCGTGACATCTACGAGGCGGCGCTGCTGGACGGCTCGTCGCGCTTCAGCACGTTCTGGCGGATCACCGTACCGCTGCTGTGGGACAGCATCCAGGTCGCCTGGATCTACCTGGCGATCATCGCCCTGGACGCGTTCGCGCTGGTCCAGATCATGCTCGGCAACGCCGGCGGCCCGTCCCGGTCCGGCGACGTGATGGGGCTGAACCTCTACCGCACCGCGTTCAACGAGTTCAACTTCGGGTACGCCTCCGCGATGGGCGTCGCCCTGTTCTTCCTCACTGTGGCGGTGGCGGTGCTCTCGATGCGGGTCACCCGGCGGGAACGGATCGAGTTCTGATGCGCGAGAGCGCCCGGGGGTTCAGCCCGCTCAACCTGCTCACCGGCGGATTCCTGGTGCTGTGGGCGGTGTTCACGGCGTGGCCTCTGTTGTGGACGGTGCTGACGTCGTTCAAGACCAACTCGGAGATTCTCAGCCCGCCGGACTGCCGGCTCAGCTGGCGGTTCTGGGAGTGGTTCTGGTGCCTGGCCGACCCGCCGTCCGCGCTGCACCTGGAGAACTTCGCACGCGCCTGGAGCACCGCCAACATCGGCCAGTACTTCATCAACAGCGTGATCGTGGTGGGCGGTTCGCTGGTGCTCACGATGCTGTTCGGCTCGATGGCGGCGTACGTCCTCGCCCGGTACGAGTTTCCCGGCAACCGGGTCTTCTACTACGGCTTCGTCGGCGGGATGACGTTCCCGGTCTTCCTGGCGTTGGTGCCGTTGTTCTTCGTGGTCGACAACATGAAACAGCTCCCCGGGGTGGGGGAGTACCTCACGCTCAACAGCTACGGAGGGCTGATCCTGGTGTACGCGGCGTACTCGCTGCCGTTCACGGTGTTCTTCATGAGTGCGTTCTTCCGTACCCTGCCGACCAGCATCGCCGAAGCCGCGCTGATCGACGGCTGTGGCCACTTCGGGCTCTTCTTTCGGGTGATGTTGCGGATGGCTAAGCCCGGTTTGATCAGCATCGCGTTGTTCAATTTCATCGGGCAGTGGAACCAGTACCTGCTGCCGGTGGTGTTGATGACCGATCCGGAGAAGCGGGTGTTGGCGCAGGGCCTGGCGTCGCTGGCGGTCAGCCAGGGGTACCGGGGCGACTGGTCGGCGCTGTTCGCCGGGTTGACGCTGGCGCTGCTGCCGGTGCTGCTGGCGTACCTGCTGTTCCAGCGGCAGGTGCAGGCCGGCTTGTCGGCCGGGCTCCTGAAGTGAGGCGAACGTGGGCCGGGTTTCGGCAGCAAGGCGGGGGGTAACGACGTCATTACGATTCGATCTGCGCTGCGACCGCTCAGGGGTGCACGAACGTCGATAGCTATAACCGCGCCACGCCTCATCCTGGGTAAGAACCGACATCGGCGTCACCTAGGCTGACACAGTGCACTTGGGGAGTGAGCGGAGCGAGCCCCACGGAACGTGAACAGGAGCTGGCACCGTGAAGAGAACTCGGGACCGAGGTGTCATCGCGAATCTCGCGATGCTGCTGGTGTGGGGGTTGGCCGCGGGTGTGGCGGTCGCGGCGGCGGCGTTCCCCGCGGTGGCGGTGGCCGGCCTGAGCGCCAAGTATGGTGCCGACTCCTTCGAGGAGCTCCCGAGTGAGCTCAAGCTCCGCCCGCTGGCACAACGCAGCGAGGTGTACGCCGCCGACAAGAAGACCCTGATCACGGCGTTCTACGACGAGAACCGCAAGTACGTCTCGCTGGACCAGATCTCGCCGGTGATGATCGACGCCATGGTGGCCGCCGAGGACCAGCGGTTCTACGAGCACCACGGGGTGGACCTGAAGGGCATCCTGCGCGCCATGGTCGCCAACCACCAGGCCGGCGAGGTGGAGCAGGGCGCTTCCACGCTCACCATGCAGTACGTACGCCAGGCGCTGGTCTACTCCGCCACCACCCCCGCGGAGGTACGCCGCGCCACCGAGGACACCGCCGGGCGCAAGCTGCGTGAGATCCGGTATGCGGTGCAGCTCGAGAAGGAGCTGTCCAAGGACGAGATCCTGGAGCGCTACCTCAACATCGCGTACTACGGGCACCGGGCGTACGGGATCGCGGCGGCCGCCCAGGTCTACTTCTCGAAGGGCCCGAAGGACCTCGCGCCGCAGCAGGCCGCGCTGCTCGCCGGACTGGTGCGCGCACCCTCGCTGTACGACCCCGCGGTGAACCAGAAGTCCGGCGCGCTGGAGCGGCGCAACTGGGTGCTCGAGCAGATGGCGAAGGTGAAGTTCCTGTCGCCGGCGGAGGCGACGAAGGCCGCGAAGGCGCCGATCGGGCTGAAGCTGAAGTCGATCCCCAACGACTGCGTCGCCGCGAAACGCAACGACTGGGGCTTCTTCTGCGACTTCTTCCTCAACTGGTGGCGGTCGAAGAAGGAGTTCGGCACCACCGTCTCCGAACGCGAGAATCTGCTCCGCCGCGGCGGCTTCAAGATCGTGACGTCGCTGGATCCGAAGATCCAGGCGTCGGCGTACAAACACGTCATCGAGAACCATCCGAAGCACAGCAAGTACGCGCTGGGCGCGGTGTTCATCGAGCCCGGTACCGGCAAGATCCGGGCGATGGCGGTCAACCGTACGTACAGCAACAGCAACAAGCACAACGCGCTGCACAGCAACCCGGCGCTGCGCGCGCGGAAGATCAAGTCCACGTACCCGAACACCTCGGTAGCGTTGCTCGGCGGCGGTGACGCGTCGGGCTACCAGGCCGGGTCGACCATGAAGTGGTTCACCATGCTGGCCGCGCTGGAGCGGGGCATGAAGCTGGACCACCAGTTCTACGCACCGGGTCGCTACACCACCCGGTTCATCATCGAGCCGGGCGGTCCGGCCGCCTGCGGCAACCGGTGGTGCCCGAAGAACGCCAGCAAGGGGATGAACGGCGTACGGGACATGTACACCGGCTTCGGGATGTCGGTGAACACGTACTTCGCGCAGCTGGTGGAGAAGACCGGGCCGACCGCGGCGGTACGGATGGCCGAGCGGCTCGGGCTGCGCTGGCGTACCAAGACCGACCAGGATCTCGCCAAGCACCCGGAGGGCTGGGGCGCGTTCACGCTGGGCGCTCCCGACACCACGCCGCTGGAGATGGCGAACGCGTACGCCACCGCGGCCTCGGGCGGCATCTACTGCGATCCGCTGCCGATCGAGACGATCACCGGCCGGGACGGCAAGCCGGTCAAGCCGCCGCACCAGTGCAAGCGTGTGATCAGTAAGGACGTTGCCTGGGCGGCCACCGACGCGGCGCGCTGCCCGGTAGGGGAGAAGCCGGTCCGGGGCAGCTGCGGCAGCTGGGGTACGGCGACCCGGGTCAGCGGCATCGTGCCCGGTCCGGTGGCCGGCAAGACCGGTACCACCGACTCCAACCGGGCCGCCTGGTTCATCGGGTACAACCGGCAGCTCGCGGGCGGGGCGTTCATGGCCGATCCGGACTACCGGCTCACCGACGTGCCGTACAACTGGACGAGGTATCCGGCGTCGGTGGTGGCGTACACCCTGAAGGACTTCATGAAGGGCAAGAAGCCGATCAACTTCGGCATGCCGTCGGCCGGAATCTCCTCCGGTGGCGCCCGCGCCAAGGAGCCGGCGAAGAAGCCGGACGACAAGAAGAAGAAACCCGGCGCGACCGAGCCCGCGCGTCCGCCCCGGCGCGGCGACTGACCTGCGAGCCGGCCACCGGCTACGGGCGGGTCTGACCTTCGCCGGTGACCACGTACTTGGTCGAGGTCAGCTCCGGCAGCCCCATCGGGCCGCGGGCGTGCAGTTTCTGGGTGGAGATGCCGATCTCGGCGCCGAAGCCGAACTGCTCCCCGTCGGTGAACGCCGTCGACGCGTTCACCATCACCGCCGCGGCGTCCACCTCGGCGGCGAACCGCCGGGCGGCGGCCTGCGAGTCGGTGACGATGGCTTCGGAGTGGCCGCTGCCGTACCGGCGGATGTGGTCGATCGCGGCGTCGAGGTCGGGGACTTCGGCCACGGCGATGTCCAGGGAGAGGTACTCCGTACCCCAGTCCTCGTCGGTCGCCGGCACCACCGCGACGCCCGCGGCGGCGGCGTGACCGGCGACGGCCGGGTCGGCGTGCAGGCGTACCCCCGCCTCGGCGAGCGCGGGAAGCGCCAGCGCGCAGAACTCCTCCGCCACCTCGGAGTGGATCAGCAGGCTCTCGGCCGCGTTGCACACCGACGGCCGGCGGGTCTTCGCGTTCAGCACGATGGAGACCGCCATCGGCAGGTCGGCGGCGGCGTCGACGTACACGTGACAGTTGCCGACCCCGGTCTCGATCACCGGGACCGTGGACTCCTCCACCACCGAGCGGATCAACCCGGCACCGCCGCGCGGCACCAGCAGGTCGACCAGCCCCCGCGCGCGCATCAGCTCCTTGACCGAATCCCGGGACTCCGACGGCAGCAGCTGCACCACGTCCGCCGGCAACCCGGACGTTTCGGCCGCCTCCCGCAGCACCGCCACGATCGCGGCGTTGGACTCCCGCGCCGACGACGAACCTCGCAGCAGCACGGCGTTGCCCGCCTTCAGGCACAGCCCGGTGGCGTCGGCGGTGACGTTGGGGCGGGCCTCGTAGATGATGCCGACCACGCCGAACGGGACGCGTACCTGCCGCAGCTGCAGCCCGTTGGGCAGCGTCGAGCCGCGTACCACCTCGCCGACCGGG
This sequence comes from Micromonosporaceae bacterium, assembly GCA_050701635.1. GTDB lineage: Bacteria > Actinomycetota > Actinomycetes > Mycobacteriales > Micromonosporaceae > WHSM01. The sequence goes on from JBOGDF010000098.1 coordinate 8,544, forward strand.
TCAGGCAGCGCCGCGACCTGGCGCAGCCCGTCGGCCATCCCGGCGATCCGGGATTCGCTGAGGCTGAGCCGGTCGATCAGCGCGTCGGTCAGGCCACCGGCGCGGCCCCGCTCGACGTCGGCGGCGTTGCCGTCCAGGATCCGCGGCGCCTGCGCGACCAGCGCGTCGGCCATCGCGTACAGGGTGGTGTCCTTGGCGGCCCGGCTCGCCACGGCGAGCGTGAGGGCGGCCTGCCGGGCCCGGCGGGCGGCAGCGGTCACGGTGGTGGTCTCGGCCATGCCGAAAGCCTATCGGGGGGTACGCCGCGCCTACCGTTCAGCTACGGCAGCAGCACCAGATCGTCGCGGTGTACGACCTCCCGCTCGTACCCCAGCCCCAGCTCGGCGGCGATGTCGCTGGTACGCCGTCCGAGCAGCCCGGGCAGCTCCGTGGCGTCGTAGTTGACCAGGCCGCGCGCCACCGGCTGCCCGTCCGGGTCCACCAGGTCGACCGGGTCCCCGGCGGTGAAGATGCCGTCCACGCCGGTGATGCCGGCGGGCAGCAGCGAGAGCCGGCGATCCACCACGGCGCGTACCGCCCCGGGGTCGAGGTGCAGCCGGCCCCGCGGGGTGGTGGCGTGCGCCAGCCACAGCAGCCGCTTGCGGGGCCGGTGCCCGCGGGCGTGGAAGTACGTACCGACCGGCTCCCCGGCCAGCGCGGCGCCGGCCTGCTCCGCCGAGGTGAGCACCACCGGTACGCCCGACACCGTGGCGATCCGCGCCGACTCCACCTTGGTGACCATGCCGCCGGTGCCGATCCCGGATCGAGCCTTGCCGAGCTGGATATCGCCGAGCGCGGAGACGTCGGGGACCTCGGCGATCCGGGTCACCCCGGGGCGGCGCGGGTCGCCGTCGTACAGCGCGTCCACATCGGACAGCAGCACCAGCAGGTCGGCGTGCACCAGCACCGCCACCAGCGCGGCCAGCCGGTCGTTGTCGCCGAACCGGATCTCGTCGGTGGCGACCGTGTCGTTCTCGTTCACCACCGGTACGGCGCCCAGGTCGAGCAGCTTGCGCAGCGTCCGGTACGCGTTGCGGTAGTGCGTACGCCGGGTCACGTCGTCCACGGTGAGCAGCACCTGTCCGGCCGGCAGATCGTACCGGGCGAAGGATTCGGTGTAGCGATGCACCAGCAGCCCCTGCCCGACGCTGGCCGCGGCCTGCTGGGTGGCCAGGTCCCGGGGCCGGTGGCGCAGCCCGAGCGGCGCCAGCCCGGCGGCGATCGCGCCGGAGGACACCAGCACCACGTCGGCGCCGGTGGCACGCCGCGCGGCGAGTGCGTCCACGAGGGTGTCGAGCCGCGCTCCGTCCAGCCCGCCCGCCGCTGAGCTCAGCGACGAGGAGCCGATCTTCACCACCACGCAGCGCGCGTCGAGCACCCGCTGGCGTAGCGCTCCGGCGCTCACCGCGCCTCGGGAGACGACGCGCCCGGCGCTGCAGGCCCTGGCGGTACGGCCGGCTGCGACGCCGGGGGTGGGGCTGGCGCCGGCGCGAAGTGCAGGTCCAGCCAGGTGGACATCTCCTCGTACACCTGCTTGCGGACCGGACCGGCGGACAGCACCAGGTCGTGCACCGCGCCGTCGATCCGGCAGATGGTGACCCGGGGACCCAGCGCCACCGACCAGCGGGCGATCTGCTCGACATTCAGCACGCCGTCGGTCCGCCGCAGCAGTGGCCCTCCCTGGCCGCGAGGAATGCTGCGCGTAGAGCACATCACGAGCACCGGACACTGGATCTGCAGGCCGGCGTGGAGTCTGCGCTGGCCTCGCAGGATCGCCCGGAGCCAGCCGGCCCGCTTCGGGAAGCCGGTGAGGGGTTTGACCGTCACGTCGAAGTCCCATTCGCCGTGGTGGTCGCGGTGCAGGCTGCGCCCGTAGCCGTCGCTGACCGCCATCGGGATGATGGTCTGGGGTCGTACCCGCCCGACGATCCCCAGCAGCGGCTTGGCCAGCAGGCGCAGCGGCAGGGGGTCTGCGATGTCGAACCACGGGCTGTTGAGCAGCAACGCGTCGATCGCGCCGTCGGCGGGCCGCAGGTGCCGCAGCTCGTGCGCCCACAGCGCCGCGATCAGTCCGCCGGTGGAGTGGCCGTTGACCGCCACCCGGGTGGCGCCGGAGGCCCGGATGATCCGCATCGCGGCGTCGAGCTCGACGAAGTAGTCGCGCAGGTCGGTGACGAAGTTGGGGACGTGGTGCGGCCGCAGTGAACGGCCGTAGCGGCGTAGGTCGACGGCGTAGAAGTCGATGCCCTGCTCGGCGAAGTAGTCGGCCAGCTCGGTCTGGAAGAAGTAGTCGGAGAAGCCGTGCACGTACAGCACGGCCCGCCCGTCGGGGTGCAGCGCCCGGCGGCGTATCAGAGTGGCGGTCAGGCTGCCGTCCGCCTCCGCGGGCAGCGGGATGGCGCGGACCTGGTACTCCTCGCCGAGCGCGTCAGGTCGCCACGGATCCGGTACGGCCGGGTCCGCGGCCGCCTGCCCCGCCGGGTCCGCGGCGGGTACGGGGAGCTCGGTCACCCCCTTAGTGTGCCGCGTACCCGGGTCACACCGGCACCAACATTCCGTGAGAGCTGCGCGAAGGGTTGGCGCGTCGCGCGCAGCGCACCGCGTCTGCGGTGATAATCTGCAGAGCATGCCGCAGTTGAGGACGAGTGAAGCGGGCCGGTTGCTCGGTGTCAGCGATGACACAGTGCGCCGCTGGGTGGATTCCGGGAAGTTGACCGCCTCCCGCGACGAGGTCGGGCGGGTCGTTGTCGAGGGGAGTGAGCTGGCCCGGTTCGCGCAGGCCAGCGCCACCGCCCCGGAGCTGGGCAGCACCACCGAGGAGTCGGCGCGCAACCGGTTCACCGGGCTGGTCACCCGGGTGCTCAAGGACGGCGTGATGGCGCAGGTGGAGATGCAGGCCGGGCCGTTCCGGGTGGTCTCGCTGATGAGCCGGGAAGCCGCCGAGGAGCTCGAGCTGGAGCCGGGCGTGGTGACCGTGGCGTCGGTGAAGTCGACCCAGGTGGTGGTGGAGCGGGTCCGGGCCCGATGATCCGGCTCGGCGTCGCCGCGGCCGGCCTGCTGCTGGCCGTCTCCGGCTGCGGAAACCCTTCCGCCGGTACGCCCGGCGCGCCGACCGAGCTGACGGTGTTCGCCGCCGCCTCACTGACCGACGTGTTCACCGAGCTGGGCGAGCAGTACGAGGAGCGGCACCGCGACGTCAGTGTGACCTTCTCCTTCGGGTCCAGCGCCACCCTGGCGCAGCAGCTGGTGCGAGGCGCACCCGCGGACGTGTACGCCGCCGCCAGCCCGGCCCCCATGCGCACCGTCACGGACGCGGGGCTGGCCGACGCCGGTCCGCCGGTGTTCGCGCGCAACCGGCTCCAGATCGCGGTGCCGGCCGGCAATCCCGGCGGGGTGCGTACGCTCGCCGACCTGGCCCGTCCGGAGCTGACGGTGGCGCTGTGCGCGGTACGGGTGCCGTGCGGGGCGGCGTCGGCGACGGTGCTGCGGGCCGCCGGGCTGAAGGTCACCCCGGACACGTACGAGAAGGACGTGAAGGCGGCGCTGACCAAGGTGATGCTGGGCGAGGTCGACGCCGCGCTCGTCTACCGCACCGACGTACTCGCCGCGGGCGGGGCGGGCGCGGGTGGAGCGGTGTCGCGGGCCGGCGCGACGGTCGAGGGCATCGACGTCCCGGAGGCGGCGCGCGCGGTCAACGACTACCCGATCACCGTGCTCGCCGACGCGCCGCATCCCGGCCCGGCGGGCGACTTCGTGGCGTACGTACGGTCGCCGGCCGGGCGTACGGCGCTGGCGGAGGCGGGTTTCGAGCTGCCGTGACGGCACGTTCGGACACACGAACACGGGGCCTGGGATCTCGGGTCCCGCTGGCGCTGGCGGTGCCGGCGGCGGTGGGGCTGGTGTTCCTGGTCGGTCCGCTGGTGGCGCTGCTGATCCGTACCCCCTGGGGGCGGTTGCCGGAGCTGCTGGCCGACCCGTTGGTGGCGCAGGCGCTGCGGTTGTCGCTGGTGGCGGCCACGTTGGCGACCGTGCTGTGCGTGCTGGTCGGGGTGCCGCTGGCGTGGCTGCTGGCCCAGCCGGGGCTGCCCGGGCGCAGCGTGCTGCGCGCGGTGGTGACCGTGCCGCTGGTGCTGCCGCCGGTGGTGGGTGGGGTGGCGCTGCTGATGCTGCTGGGGCGGCGCGGGCTGTTGGGCGCGCCGCTGCTGGCGCTCACCGGGATCACCATTCCGTTCAGCACCACCGCGGTGGTGCTCGCGGAGGCGTTCGTGGCGCTGCCGTTTCTGGTGCTCTCGGTGGAGGGGGCGCTGCGCTCCGCGGACCGCCGGTACGAGGAGGCCGCCGCCACGCTGGGGGCGGACCGGCTGACGGTGTTCCGACGGGTGACGGTGCCGCTGGTGCTGCCCGGGATCGCGGCCGGCGCGGTGCTGGCGTGGGCCCGCGCGCTGGGGGAGTTCGGGGCGACGGTGACGTTCGCGGGGAGCTTCCCGGGGCGTACCCAGACCATGCCGGTAGCGGTGTACCAGGCGCTGGAGACCAACCCCGAGGTCGCTCTGGCGCTCAGCACGGTGCTGCTGGCGGTGTCGGTACTGGTGCTGGGATTGCTGCGGGATCGATGGCTGACCCGGTGAGCGGCGCGCTGGACGGGCACCTGCTGGCCGGCTACCCGGGCAGGTTCGCGCTCGACGTGTCGCTGCGGGTGGAGCCGGGCGAGGTGGTCGCGCTACTCGGCCCCAACGGCGCCGGCAAGAGCACCGCGCTGCGTACGCTGGCCGGCCTGCTGCCGCTGCGCGGCGGCCGGCTGCGGCTCGGCGAGCAGCTCTGGGACGACCCGGACGGCGGGGTGTACGTGCCCGCCCACCGCCGTGCGGTCGGTGTGGTGTTCCAGGACTACCTGCTGTTCCCGCATCTGTCCGCTGTGGACAACGTCGGATTCGGGCTGCGGTGCCGGGGGGTACCGAAGGCGGCGGCGCGGCGTACGGCGTACCGGTGGCTGGAGCGGGTCGGTCTGGCGGAGCAGGCGCAGCGCCGGCCGGGGGCGCTGTCGGGTGGTCAGGCGCAGCGGGTGGCGCTGGCGCGGGCGCTGGCCACGGAGCCGGCGCTGCTGTTGCTGGACGAGCCGCTCGCCGCGCTGGACGTGTCGACCCGTACCGAGATCAGGACCGAGCTGCGGCACCACCTGGCCGACTTCGCCGGGGCCGGGCTGGTGGTCACCCACGATCCGTTGGACGCGATGCTGCTCGCCGACCGGCTGCTGGTGGTCGAGGACGGCCGGCTCACCCAGCAGGGCACCCCGGCGGAGGTGGCGCGGCGGCCGCGTACCCGCTATGTCGCCAAGCTGGTGGGGCTGAACCTGCTGCACGGCCGGGCCGAGGCCGGGTCGGTGCGCCTGCCCAGCGGCGAGCGGGTCACGGTGACCGAGGCGAACGGGCTGGCGGAGGTGCTGGTGGCGTTCCGCCCGGCGGCGGTGTCGCTGTACCGGGTACGCCCGGAGGGCAGCCCGCGCAACGTCTGGCCAGGCACCGTGGCCAGCGTCGACCCGTACGGCGGGAGCGTCCGCGTCACCGTGACCGGGCCGGTGCCGCTGACCGCCGAGGTGAGCCCCGCGGCGGTGGCCGAGCTCGGGCTGTCTAACGGCCAGTCGGTGTACGTCGCGGTGAAGGCAACGGAGATCGATATCTACCCCGCATGACCGGCGACAGGCGTCCGGGCGGGAAACCCGGAAACAATTTCGTGCGCCGACACCATCCAGGCATTGACACTTTTCGCCGGTAGCGCTTTCCTGGTGGCAGGAAAGCTTCTGATATGTGACCTGACACACGATGTGCCCCGTCACGACAGTCGCTGATCCACTGGGGAGGAGCTGCGATGCAGGCCTCGCGCCGATCCGGAGCCCCGCCGCCCCTGGTCGCCTGGACCTCTGCCAGGCGGACGTCCGACACCGCGGCGACGTCGCCGTTCCCCGCCCCAGCGATGTGCACACCGCCCGGTCGCCCGAGCCGCGTCACCACGTCGCGAAGGCACTCGGAGGTACGTCGCGGTACGGAGTGACCCGCAACCCGCGGCGCTCCAGTAACTCCTTAACAGGGAGGTTCGCAGTGAACAGTCACACCCGCCCCCGGTTACGGCGCCTGATGATCAGCGCGGTGGCCGCCACCGCTCTGATCGCCGCCCTCGGCGCCACCCACGCCTCCGCCCGCACCAATGTGCCGCTCGGTGACCCGGGAACCCAGACCCACACCGCCATCCCCGGCATCGACGTCTCGCACTGGCAGGGCTCGATCAACTGGACGTCGGTACGCAACGCCGGCATCCAGTTCGCGTACATCAAGGCCACCGAGGGCACCACGTACCGGGACCCGAGATGGGGCACGAACTACACCAACGCGTACTACGCGGGCGTGATCCGCGGTTCGTACCACTTCGCCCGGCCCGGGTCCTCGAGCGGCTACACCCAGGCGAACTTCTTCGCCAGCAACGGCGGGGCCTGGTCGCGGGACAACCGTACGCTGCCCGGTGCGCTCGACCTGGAAGCCGGCTGTCACGGGCTGAGCCAGAGCGCGATGCGGAGCTGGATCCTCAGCTTCTACAACCAGTACAAGGCGCGTACCACCCGGGACGTGGTCATCTACACCACCGCGAGCTGGTGGAACACCTGCACCGGCTCCTGGACCGGCATGTACACCAGGAGCCCGCTGTGGGTGGCGCACTGGGGCGTCAGCTCGCCACGGCTGCCCGCCGGCTGGACCAACACCACGTACACCATCTGGCAGTACACCGACTGCCGCTCCGTCTCCGGCATCTCCGGCTGCGTCGACGGCGACCGGTTCCACGGTGACCGCAGCCGGCTGCTCGCCCTGGCCAACAACACCTGATCCCCGTACCGCCGAGGGGCCGGTCCTGTGACGGGCCGGCCCTTCGCCATACCGCGAAAGGGGAAGTCATGACCCATCTGCAGCGAGCCGGGCTGAACCGGCGGCGGCTGCTGGGTGGCGCGGGCGCACTGGCCGGGCTGTTGCTCGGCGGCGCGGCCGAGCTGACCATCGCGGCGCCGGCCGTCGGGGCGGTCACCCCGCCCC
>JBOGDF010000099.1:0-15591 GCA_050701635.1 Micromonosporaceae bacterium
GCCCACGTACGCCGCCGAGCCGCCGGTCGCCGGCACGGGGCGGGCCGGCGGGCTGCCCGGCTATCCCACCGAGCCGCCGGAGCCGAGGCGTGGATGACTGGCAGCCGACCCGGGCGCTACGGCGCGCCGTCGGGCTGGTGTGCCTGCTGCTGATCGCGGCGGTGGCGCTCGGCCGGCACGACCTGGCCGTGCTGGCGGTGCCGTTCGCCGTCGGTACGGTGTGGGCGCTGCGGCGCCGGCCGGTGGAGCTGCCGGAGGTCACCGTGGAGACGGCCGAGACCCAGACCGGGGAGGGGCTCGACGTACCGGCGGTGGTCAGCGTGACCAACCCCGGGCCTGCGGACCTCGGGCCGGTGGTGATCTCGCCCCATGTCTCGCGCTGGCTGCGGCTGCGGGGCGGGGACGCGGTCGCCACCGCGCTGCCCGCGGACCTCGCCGCCGACCTGGACCTGCGGTTCACCGCCTCCCGCTGGGGTCGCCACCGGCTCGGCCCGGTCCGGGTGCAGGCCACCGCCTGCGACAACCTGCTGCGCAGCCGGACCCTGGTGGTGCCGGCGGTGGAGATCCGGGTGCACCCGGTCAACGAACACTTCCACGCCAGCGACGCGATGCCGCGCGCCGCCGGCCTGGCCGGCACCCACCGCTCGCGCCGTCCCGGGGAAGGCGGCGAGCTGGTCGGGGTACGCAAGTTCGCGCCCGGCGACCGGCTGCGGCGCATCGACTGGCGGGTGTCGCTGCGTACCCGGGAGCTGCACGTGGCCGCCACCCTCTCCGACCGGGACGCGGACGTGGTGCTGGTGGTGGACACGCTGCACGAGGCGGGCGAGTCGGGCGGCGTACACGGCAAGGCCAGCGTGCTGGACATCTCCGTACGGGGAGCCGCCGGCGTCGCCGAGCACTATCTGACCCGGGGCGACCGGGTGTCGCTGCTGGAGTTCGGCCCGCGGCACCGGCAGCTGCGGTCGGCGAGTGGCCGGCTGCACTACCGCGTGGTGCAGGAGTGGCTGCTGGACACCCACGTGATCGCCGGGCTGCTGGACGTCGGCACCTGGTTGTCCCGGCCGCACCAGCTGCCGACCAACGCGGTGATCGTGGTGTTCACACCGCTGCTCGATGAGCGCAGCGCCGAGCTGCTGGCCCGGCTGGCGCGGGCCGGCCGGTTCGTGGTCGCGGTCGACACGCTGCCGCCGCACGCCCGCCCCGACATCGACTCGGTGTGGCTGGACACGGCCACCCGGCTGTGGCTGCTGGCCCGGCAGAACACCATCGAGGAGCTGGCCGAGCACGGCGTACCGATCGTGACGTGGCGGGGCGCCGGCAGCCTGGACGAGGTGCTGCGCGACATCTCCCGGATGGCCGGCGCGGCCCGGGGGGTGCCGCGGTGAACGTCGTGCTGGGGGTGCTGGCGGAGCTGCGGCGGGTCAACGCGGGGCCGTTGGCGTTGCGGGCGGTGGCGCTCGGCTCCGGGTTCGCGGCGGTCCTGCTCGCGGTGCCGGCGCCGGTACGCGGCCCCGGGGTGTGGCTGCTGGCCGGGCTGCTGGCGCTCGGGGCGGCGATCGGCGTGAGCACGCCGTGGGTCTCGGCCCTGGAGTACGTCGCGGTGCTGGTCTGGTTCGCCACCACCACGATCTACCGGTACGACCTCGACGTCGGCCAGGTGCTCGGGCTCATGTTCGCGCTCTACCTGCACCACAGCGCGTGCGCGCTGGCCGCCGTACTGCCGGTGGACGCCGTGGTGGCGCCCCGGCTGCTGCGGGACTGGGCGCTGCGTACCGGCGCCGTGCTCACAGTGTCGCTGCTGGCGGGCGCCGTGATCCTCGCGCTGCCCAGCCTGACCGGCCGCTCCACCTCGGTATGGGTCCCGGTGGCCGGCCTGGTCGCGCTGCTGGCCGCCGGCTACCTGGTGGTACGGCTCGCCCGCCGTACCTGAGTCCGGCGCCCCGCTGCGGGCTCTCCGGGAAAACGTTGTCGCGTTCTGTCGTACCGGAGTCGTAGCGTGGTGCCGGTCAGCGACGCGGGAGGAGTGACCATGGATCACGCGATCTGGGCCGAGGGGCTGGTGCGGCGGTTCGGGGAGACCACCGCGCTCGACGGGGTGGACCTGGCGGTACGCACCGGCACGGTGCTGGGCCTGCTCGGCCCCAACGGAGCAGGCAAGACCACGGCGGTAAGGGTGCTCGCCACGCTGCTGCGACCGGACGCCGGGCACGCCACCGTCGGGGGTTACGACGTGGTGAAGCAGGCCCATCAGGTGCGCCAGCTGATCGGGCTCACCGGGCAGTACGCCTCCGTCGACGAGGCGCTCACCGGCACCGAGAATCTGGTGTTGATCGGCCGGCTGCTCGGGATTCCCCGGCGCGAGGCCAAGCAGCGTGCTCGGGAGCTGCTGGCGCAGTTCCACCTCGAAGACGCCGCCGACCGGGCGACCAAGACATACTCCGGCGGGATGCGGCGGCGACTCGATCTGGCCGCCAGCCTGGTCGGCCGGCCCCGGATCCTGTGCCTGGACGAGCCGACCACGGGGCTGGATCCGCGCAGCCGGCTGGAGCTGTGGGAGCTGATCCGCAATCTGGTCGCCGACGGCGTCACCGTACTGCTGACGACTCAGTACCTGGAGGAGGCAGACGTGCTGGCGCACGAGATCGCGGTGATCGACCACGGCCGGGTGATCGCCACCGGCACCCCGGAGGAGCTGAAGGCGAAGACCGGGTCCCAGACTCTGGCGGTACGCCCGGCTGACCCCGACCAGCTCGCCACGGTGGTCTCTACCGTGGCGTCGCTCGCGCTCGGGGAGCCGGAGGTGGCCGGCCAGCTGGTCACCGCCACCGTCACCGACCCCGCGGTGCTGCCCGCGGTGGTACGCCGGCTCGACGAGGCCGGCGTGGTGGTCACCGAGCTGGCGTTGCGCAGCGCCAGCCTGAACGAAGTGTTCCTGTCGCTGACCGGGCACAAGGCCTCCGAAGACACCGACGAGACCGAGGGGGCCGTCCGATGACCGCCGTCGCCACCACGACCCCGACACCGCGTGTCACCCCGCTGGAGGGGCTGCGCCAGACGCTGACCCTGGCGTGGCGCACCATCGTGCAGATCCGGCACAACCCGTGGGAGCTGGGCGACTTCAGCTTCCAGCCGATCATGTTCCTGCTGCTCTTCACGTACGTGTTCGGCGGCGCGATCGGGGGCACGCCCGGCAAGTATCTGACCTTCGCGCTGCCCGGCATCATCGTGATGAACATGCTGTTCGTGACCATGTATGTCGGGATGGGGCTGAACATGGACCTGACCAAAGGCGTGTTCGACCGGCTGCGGGCGCTGCCGGTGGCGCGCTGGGCGCCGCTGAGTGGACGGATCACCGCCGACCTGGTCAAGCAGGCGTGGTCGATCGCGCTGCTGCTCGGCGTCGGCGCGCTGATGGGCTTCCGGGTCGGTACGTCGCTGCCGGCGGTGCTGTGGGCGGTGGTGCTGATCCTGCTGTTCGCGCTGGCGTTCTCCTGGGTGTCGGTGCTGGTCGGCGTGGTCGCCCAGAATCCGGAGCAGGTGCAGCTGTTCGGCTTCACCGCGCTGTTCCCGGTGACGTTCGTCAGCAATGTGTTCGTGAAGACCGAGACGATGCCGGGGTGGCTGCAGGCGGTCGTGAAGGTCAACCCGATCAGCCTGCTGTCGGACACCGCGCGGGGTCTGATGGTGGGTGGCCCGGTGGCCGAGCCGGCGTTCTGGACCCTGGTGTGGGCGGTGGGCATCACCGCCGTCTTCGCGCCACTGTCGGTATGGGTGCTGCGCCGCCGGCTGTAACGCTTGGCGGGTGCCGGGTACGTGACGGCGGTCGCGTTGTGGGCGACTCGCCGCGCTCGGCCCGCGGCCCGGGGCTAGCGTGGGATACGTGAAGCCGAAGCGGATCCTTCTGGTCGGGGCCGGGCATGTCGGGCTGTACGTCGCCCTGCGGCTGGCGAAGAAGCTGTCCACGCGGCGGGCCGAGATCGTGGTGGTCGACCCGCAGCCGCACATGACGTACCAGCCGTTCCTGCCGGAGGCGGCGGCGGGTTCGATCGAGCCCCGGCACTGCGTGGCGCCGCTGCGCCGGGTGCTCAAGGGCGCCGAGGTGCTGGCCGGCGAGGTCACCCGGGTGGAGCACGCGCGGCGTACCGCGACGGTGCAGCCGATCACCGGGCCGGCCCGCGAGCTGCGGTACGACGAGATCGTGGTGGCGCCCGGCTCGGTGTCCCGTACGCTGCCGATCCCCGGGCTCAAGGAGTTCGCCGTCGGGTTCAAGACGATCGGCGAGGCGATCTGGCTGCGTAACCACGTACTGTCCCGGCTGGACATCGCCGCCACCACCGACGACCCCGCGACGCGCCAGCGGGCGCTGACGTTCGTGCTGGTCGGCGGGGGGTACGCCGGCATCGAGGCGATCGCAGAGCTGGAGGACATGGCGCGGGACGCGATCGACGACTACCCCGAGCTCGACACCAAAGACATGCGCTGGGTGCTGGTGGAGGCGACCCGCCGGATCCTCCCCGAGGTGGACCCGGACATGGGCGCGTACACGGTCCGGCAACTCCTCGAGCGCAAGCTGGACATCCGGCTGGAGACCCGGCTGGAGTCCTGTGTGGACGGACACGTGGTGCTCTCCGACGGCGAGGAGTTCGACGCCGACACCGTGGTGTGGACCGCCGGCGTGAAGCCGCACCCGATGCTGGCGGAGACCGACCTGCCGCGCGACGAGAAGGGCCGGGTCACCTGTCTGCCCACGCTGCAGGTGGTCAACCCGGACGGCACGGTGCTGGACGGGGCGTGGAGCGCGGGCGACTGCGCGGCGGTGCCCGACCTGACCGCCGCCGAGCCCGGCACGCTCTGCTCACCCAGCGCGCAGCACGCCGTACGCCAGGCGAAGCGGCTCGCCGACAACATCGCGGCGAAGCTGAAGGGCCGGCAGATCGTCGACTACAAGCACAAGCACGCCGGCAGCGTCGCCAGCCTCGGGCTGCACCGTGGGGTCGCCCAGGTGTACGGCATCAAGCTGCGCGGCCTCCCGGCATGGTTCATGCACCGGTCGTACCACCTGAGTCGGATTCCGAGCTTCAACCGCAAGGTACGCGTGGTGCTGGACTGGACGCTGGCGCTGTTCCTGAAGCGCGAGGTGGTCTCCCTCGGCCAGCTGCACGTACCCCGCGAGTCCTTCTCCGAGCACGCCGTCCCGGCGGCCGAGTACGCCGCCACGCCGAGCGAGCGCGCCAGCTGACGCGTACTACGGCTGCGACCCGGTACGCCGCCGGCCGGCCCGCAGCAGGTACGCCGACCAGCTCACCGTCCACAGCAGCACTACCAGCGCGGCGGGCGCGCCGAACAGGATGACCAGCCCGGCGCCGATGTTGGCGCCGATCCCGCCCGCGGTGAGCACCCGCCAGCCGAAGCCGGCGAAGAGCCCGTACGCCAGCAGCGGCGCCAGCGTGAGCCACCACAGTGGATCGAACTCGCGGCGGCGGGTGGCGCGTACCAGCTGCACCGCGCACAGCACGGCGACCACGGCGCACAGCGCGCCCAGGACGTGCTCGGCGACACCGAGCTGGAGCGGCCGCAGGAAGTAGTCGGTGTCGGGGCCGGGCGGCACCTCGGACACGTCTCCGATCAGCCACGCGGCCACCACGGGTACGGAGATCACCAGCCCGATGCCGGCGGTCAGATTGAGGCCGGTCCGGCTGTCGTGGCGTACGGCGTGGGTCGCTGGTTCCGTCGTCATGCCAGCAGTCTGGTCGCGCGCCGCCGGCTTTGCGTGAGTATTGGTACTTACCGCGGCATGGGCACTAGCGGGGGGTCACGTCCCACATCCAGACACCGCCGACGTGCCGCCCGGGCCGTTCGAGCAGCTCGGCCACGGTGGTACGCAGCGCGTCGGCCTGCGGTGTGTCGTCGGCGATCACCACGCAGTCGGCCCGCCAGAACTCCAGGTCGGCCGCGGCCTGGTGGCGCTCGGCGGGGCCGACGGTGGGCACCGTGCCGCTGACCACCACCTGGTCCAGCAGCGCCGCGGTGGGCTGCGAGTACGTACCCACCGAGGCTTCTCCGCCCGCGGCGTACGGGCCGATGAAGAAGCCCTGGGGCAGCGCGAACTCGTCCCCGGCGGCGGCCGCCCAGCCCATCGCGGTCGGCTCCGGCGAGGACGGCAGCGGCACCGGCACCAAGGTGCCACCCGGCCGGACACACGTACGCCACTGCCCGGAGGTGATGAACTCCGGCACCGGCGCGCGGTCGCGTACCGGCATCGGGGTCGGGAACAGCGGCAGCAGCGCCACCCCGAGGGCGATCGCCACCGCGACCTGGCCGCGGCCCGGCAGGCTCCGCGCCCGGTCGACCCCGAGCGCGAGCAGGATGCCGAAGATCGGGATCAGCGGCAGCGTGTAGCGCATCGGCAGCGCCGAGTCGACCACCGGCAGGTGCCCGATCAGCGCCCACGGCCCGGGCACCCCGGTCGGCTCGCCGGCGACGGTGATCTCCGGTCCCAGCGCCAGCAGCGCCAGGACCAGGCCGGTCAGCGCCAGCGCCTTCACCTCGGTACGCCGCCACAACCAGGCGCAGCCGGCCACCACCACCAGCAACAGCGGCCACCCGTAGAACGCGTTGTGCTCCGACGCCCCGGTGGTCACCCTGCTGGCGGTCGCCATGTCGCCCGCCAGCGACAGCCCCGGGTACGTCACGAACGACATCACGTCCGCGGAGAAGAACGCTCCCGAGAACACCCCGTTCGGCACGCTGCCGGGGCCGGCGAACTGCACCCACAGCGGGTAGGCCAGCACCAGCACCGCCACCCCGGTGGTGGTGGCCAGCCCGAGCAGGGCGCGGGGGAGTCGGCGGGCCGCCTCGGGACGGTCGAGCACGGCGTACCACCCGACGAAGAGTGCGCAGCTGACCGCGGTGAGGAACAGCACCTCCTCGCCGCCGAACAGCTGCAGACACACCACCCCGGCGAGCAGCGCGCCGTCGCGTACCGGCCTTGCGCCGTCGAGCAACCGCAACACCAGAAATATCAGCAGTGGTACGCCGAACTGCGCCGCGATGTGCGGATGCCCGTTGGCCTGCGACACCATGCCCGGCGCGAAGCCGCAGAAGCCGCCGCCCACCGCCGCCGCCAGCGGGCCCACCCCGGACCGGCGGGACAGCAGCAGATACCACCCGATCGCGGTGCCGCCGAGCGCCAGCGTCACCAGCAGCGCGAACGAGACGGGCGCCCCGAACAGCGCGGTCACCGGCGCCAGCAGCAGCCCGTACAGCAGCAGCGACGCGTTCGCCATCAGGTTGACCCCGTCGGGGGCGTTGAGCCGGTCGGTGACCAGCATCCCGTCGCCCTGCCAGGGCAGCAGCCCGTGCGCCAGGAACCACTCGTTGAGCGTCTGGTCCTGCCAGTTCAGCGCCAGCACGTGCCCCGCCGGGTCCAGCCACAACCCGTACGTCAACCAGCCGGCCAGCGCCAGGTAGCCCAGGCAGACGCCGAGGTCCGTACGGCGGCCCGAGCGGGCGGGTGGCGCGGCGTCGGTGGCCGGCTCGGTCGTGGTGGGCTGCGACGTCACCCGCCCATACTGCCTGGGCGGTGCCACCCGGTATTGAACACATTGGGGAATTGACAACGCTGAGTACGGCCAGGTCAGCCCCGATACGGCTACCGTGTTACCCGAAAGTCGTTTGAGTCGGGGGGCTCGTGATTCACGGCGCGACGACTATCGCCCGGGTGGTGGAACAGGCATACACGGCCGCCTTAAAAGCGGCTGCCGCAAGGCATGCGGGTTCGAGCCCCGCCCCGGGCACGCGCGAGGGTGTCACACCAGTCTGGGCGAGCGAGGCTACGCTTGATCCCAGCGACGTGTTGGGCACGTCGCTGTGACGACGGCCCAGGAGGCAGCGTTGAGAAGCTCGAACATGGTGCTCGGCGGTCTGGCGAACAACGCCGCGCAGCGGACCGCGACGTACGGTCCGGCGCAGGACCAGCAGGGCTACGGATACCCGGCACCGGGTGGATACCAGGCGCCGCCGCAGGTCGGCGGCCGGATGACCATCGACGACGTGGTGGTACGCACCATCGGCCTGCTGGCGCTGACCGGCATCACGGCCGCGGTGGCGTGGCTGTTCCTGCCGCCTGCCATGGCGCTGCCCGCGCTCGCCGTGTCGTCGATCCTCGGCCTGGTGATGATGCTGGCGATCTCGTTCATGCAGATCACCAACCCGGTCGTGATCGGCGCGTACGCCGTCGTCCAGGGCGTGTTCCTGGGCGTGGTCAGCAACTTCTTCGAGAGCCTCTTCCCCGGCATCGTGCTGCAGGCGGTGGTCGGAACATTCGGCGTGTTCGCGCTGATGGCGGTGCTCTACAAGTCGAAGGTGATCCGGGCGACCCCGTTCTTCCGGAAGGCGATGATCGGCGCGCTGGTCGGTGCGATGGCGCTGATCCTGGTCAACTTCGTGCTGGCGATGTTCGGCGTGGACGCCGGGCTGTTCAACAACCCGGCCGACGGCCAGGGCTCCAGCTGGCTGCAGTGGGTGATCGCGCTCGCCCTGGTGGTGATCGCGGCGCTGTCCTTCATCCTCGACTTCGACCTGGTGGAGCAGGCGGTACGCGCCGGCGCCGACCAGAAGTACGCCTGGTACGCGTCGTTCGGGCTGCTGGTCGGCCTGATCTTCCTGTACATGCAGCTGCTGCGTTTGATCTCCATGTTCCGTGAATGAGGTAGCTCCTGATCAGCTGCACGCCGCGGTCGAGCGGTTGCTGCGGCAGGTGACGCACTGGACGCCGTCCCGTTGGGGGGCGGCGTCCCGCGTCTCCGTCCGATCCCGGGCCGCCACGGTGCACGGGCTGGTGCAGCGGCTGGCCGATCTCGGCGCCGACGCGGAGGGCCGGCCGCGGCGGCCCGTACCCCGGCTGGACAACGATCTGGCGCTGCCCGACCATCTGGTGGTGGTGGCCGCCGACCTGCTGGGTGCCGCGCCGAGCGGAGACCAGCTCGCCGCCGGGTACGCCGCCGTGGCGGAGACCCGTACCGCGCTGGAGTCCTGATACGCCGCTGGGTACGCCGCGGTGACGGGCGTACCCAGCGGATCGGGTTTCAGCGGGTCGGGTCGGGCATCCGGTAGAGCCGGTCGAGCAGGGCGCGTACCAGGATCACCGCCGCGAACACCAGCGGCACCGCGACGATCAGCGCGGCCGCCTGGACCACCTCCGGCGCCAGGCCGCCAAAATCGAAGCCAACCCGATGGACCAGGATGCCTCCATCCTCGACAGGGACGCTGCGGGGGATCCGGTCACCGTAGCTGGGGCCCGGCTCCGGCGTCACGCCGACCAACAGCCGTCTTGTGGTGACCGGCATCGCGGACTGCGGGAGCACGCGGGCGTACGGCTGGAACCAGCCGAGCCAGTATCCGAAGCCGGCCACCGCGGCGAGCATGCCGGCGGCGGTGCCCGCGGTACGGCCCAGCAGCGCCCGTACCGGAAGCCGGGTGGCGGCCAGCGCGGCCACCCCGAGCATCGTGAACACCACCAGCGCCGTGGCCGGCACCCCGTCGAAGTACGTGAACCGCGGCAGCAGGTACGTCCCCAGCGTGGCCACCACCGCCAGCCCGAGCACCGCCAACCGGATCCGGGGCACCGGAATCAACGGGACGGCGAGCGCCACCACGAGCCATCCGACATGCAGCCACAGGGTGTTGCCGAGGCTCCACCCGTTCGATTCGAACTGAGACAGCCGGTCGCCGACCAGCACGAACGCCGCCAGCGCGGCGGTGCAGCCCAGCGCGGTCGCGCCGGTCGCCGCGATCACCGTGCCCGGCCGGATCACGCCGGCGGGTGCCGTCTCGGACTGCCGGGCGAGCCACACCGCGGCGGCCACGACCGCCACGCTGAGCGCGAGGTATGCCGGCGCCGTGGTCAGGTTGCTGGCGAACGGTGTTGACTGGGCGGCGAGCCACCCGACGGGGAGCAGCAGCACCGCGGCCGCCCACAGCCACGAGGTGTCGCGACGGCGTACCACCTGGGCGATGCCGAAGCCGGTGACGGTGAGCAGGCCCAGGAGCGCCAGCACCGCGGCGGCCCGGAGTTGGCCGTTGTCGTACCCGATCCGGGACAGCTCGCGCAGCCCGTAGCCCTGCGCCCAGGCGATCCCGAAACCGAGTCCGGCGACGGCCAGCATGCCTCCCGCCACGGCGGCGCCCTGGCGGGCCGGCGCCACGTCGCCGGCCAGCGCGACCAGGCCGAGCCCGGCGAGCAGCGCGGTCACGTACCCCGGCGGGGCGCCGTACGGGCTGAGCAGCGCGACCAGCGGTACGGCCAGCGTGGCGACCAGCGCCAGCCCGATCCAGGGCCGGCGCCCGAAGCGCGGCACCGCGAGCGGCGCCAGTACGGCGAGCAGCCAGGCGACGTACGCCACCGGCGCCAGCGTCATGAACGGTCCGACCCGTTGCTCGGCGAGGGGTCTGAAGGGCGCCAGCTCGGTGCCGAGCCAGAAGAACAGCGACAGCCCGGCGGCGAGCCCGAGCGCCAGCGGCGCGGCGAGCAGCAGCCCGCGGTGCAGGGACGGTACGGCGTCGACGGCGAGCCGCTGGCGTACCCCCGCGGCGATCAGATCGGTGGCGTCGGCGAGCGAGGGACGGGACTGGCCGGGCCCGGCGGTGTCCAGCAGCGTGCCGAGGATCTCCTCGCCGCGCCGCTCCCGGTAGCTCTTCGGGTACGCGCGCAGCAGCGTGCGGTAGCGCCGCGCGAGGCGGTCGTCGGTGACATCGTCGTTCACGGAAACTCCCCGTGGTCAGGGTGAATTGGCTGGTGTGGGCGCGAACCGGGGCGGTGCCGCGGCAGATCGCGACTCAGGTGGCGGGTGCGACCCGGGCCGTGGCGGGCGACGCGGAGCGGGCGGCGAGGCGCTGGGTGGCGACCTCGGCGTTGTGCCGTAGCCGCTCGGCATCAGCCTCGAGGACGCCGGCGCCGTCGTCGGTGAGCTGGTAGTAGCGGCGCAGCCGGCCACCGGTGACTTCTTCGCGTTCCACCCGCACCAGCCCGTCGGCGGTGAGCCGGTCGAGGGCGCCGTACAGGGTGCCGGGGCGCAGCTTGACCCGCCCGTCGGAGAGCGTGGAGACCTCGCCGATGATCCCGTACCCGTGCCGGGGCTCGTCGGCGAGCGTGGTCAGTATCAGAAACGTCGGCTCATGCAGCGGAAGATTGGCCATGCCGCTGAATATAACGGTGGCCGGTATATAACGTCAACCAGACCGCCTACGTCATCCGCTCGATGATCATTGCCATACCTTGGCCGCCGCCGACGCACATGGTCTCCAGGCCGATCGTCTTGTCGTGCCACTGCAGGCCGTTGATCAGGGTGCCGGTGATCCGGGCGCCGGTCATCCCGAACGGGTGCCCGACGGCGATCGCGCCGCCCATGGTGTTGAGCTTCTCGATCGGGATCCCGAGCTGCTGGTACGACGGGATCACCTGCGCCGCGAACGCCTCGTTGATCTCCACCAGGTCGATGTCGTCGATGGTCATGCCGGCGCGTACCAGCGCCTGCTTGGTGGCCTCCACCGGGCCCAGCCCCATGATCTCCGGCGAGAGCGCGGAGACGCCGGTGGAGAGGATCCGCGCCAGCGGCCGCAGCCCCAGCTCACCGGCCTTGCGGGCGCTCATCAGCACCACCGCGGCGGCGCCGTCGTTGAGCGGGCAGCAGTTGCCGGCGGTGATCCGCCCGTCCGGCCGGAAGACCGGCTTGAGCTGCGAGACCGCTTCCAGGGTGACGCCGGCGCGGGGGCCGTCGTCGGAGTCGACCACGGTCCCGTCCGGCAGCGTGATCGGGGAGATCTCGCGCGCCCAGAACCCGTCCTTGATCGCGCGCTCGGCGAGATTCTGGCTGCGTACGCCGAACTCGTCCATCTCCTCGCGGGTCACCCCGTACGCCTGGGCCAGGTTCTCCGCGGTCTGCCCCATCGCGAGGTAGACGTCGGGCAGCGCGCCGGCTTCGCGAGGGTCGCTCCAGACGTCGGCGCCACCCTCCGCGCGGGAGACCGACCGGGCGCGGGCGTCGTCGAACAGCGGATTCTGCCAGCCGCCGCCCACCAGCGCGGCCGCCTCGGGAGGCAGCGCGTCGGAGTTGCCGCGGGCGTACCGGGAGACGCACTCCACCCCGGCGGAGAGGAAGACCTCGCCCTCGCCGGCCCGGATCGCGTGCATCGCCATCCGGGTGGTCTGCAGGCTGGACGCGCAGTAGCGGGTCAGCGTGGCCCCGGGCAGGTGGTCGTAGCCGAGCAGCACCGACACCACCCGCGCCATGTTGAAGCCCTGCTCGCCACCGGGCAGCCCGCACCCCAGGTACAGGTCGTCGATGTGGGTCGGGTCCAGCTCCGGGATCTTGTCCAGCACCGTACGGATCACCTGTGCGGTGAGGTCGTCCGGTCGGATGTCCTTCAGCGAGCCCTTGCCGGCCCGGCCGATGGGGGAACGTGCGGTCGCGACGATGACAGCCTCAGACATGCCTCGACCGTACCGCGCGGAGGGCCCCCGATCCCTACCCGCCGGGTGGGTATCCGTCGGTGAGGCTGGCGAGCGGGGCGGCGCGGCCGGCGGCCCAGGCGGCGGCGAAATCGTCGCTGTCCAGGGTCGACCGGGCGGCCGCCAGCACCCGGTCCCGGTCGGGCAGCTCGCACGCCGGGATCGGGGCGCCGATCGCCTCCCGGAGCGCGGTCGCGGCGCCCAGCAGGAAGGCGGCGTACGCCGACTGGTCCCGCCGTACCGCCACCGCGGCGAGCGCCTCGACCACGCTCGCCGTACGCCACCGGTCGCCCAACTCCCGGTGTACGGCGAGGCTCGCCGAAAGCCACCGCCCCGCCTTCTCGATACGACCCCGGCGCAGCTCCACCAGCCCGAGCTGGTTGCGTGCCCAGGCGACGCCCTCGGCGTAGCCGAGCCGTTCGGAGAGCGCGAGCGCCTCGTGCAGCTGCAGCTCGGCCTGCTCCAGCTCGGCCCGGTAGTGCGCCACCGCGCCCAGGTTGATCAGCCCCCAGACGATGCCTTCGCCGTCGCCGAGCGCCCGGAACTCGGCCAGCGCCCGAGTGCACTGCTCGGCGGCCTCGGCCAGGTCGCCCCGCAGCCAGCACACGAAGCCGAGGTGGTTGCGGGCCCACGCCGTACCGGTACGGTCGCCGCGCTGGGCGAACAGCTCCAGGCTCTCCAGGTGCAGCCGTTTCGCGGTGTAGTACTGCGCCCGCTCCCGCGCGATGCCGCCCAGCCGGTGCACCGCGAGCGCACGGCCGGCGGTGTCGCCGAGCGCCTGGTAGAGATCGCGGGCGGCCTCGATCCGGGTCGACGCGGTGTCGTACTCGCACTGCAGGAACGCCAGCATCCCCGCGCCGAGCAGGGCTCTGGCCCGTACCGGGGTGGGCGGGGCGTCGGGTTGGTCGCGCCGCAGCGCCTGCCCCAGCCAGTGCCGGCCTTCGGCGTAGTGGCCGCGCAGGTAGCAGAAATTCCACAGCGCGCCCGCCAGCTGCAGCGCCGGCGCGGAGTCGGCCTGGGTGGTGGCCCAGGCGATCGCGGTACGCAGGTTGTCCAGCTCGGCGTCGAGCCGGTCCAGCCAGGTCGTCTGCCCCTCGTCGCCGAGCGCCGCCGGGGCGTGCAGCGCGGCTTCGGCCTGCTCGGCGTACGCCAGGTAGTACTCGGCGTGGCGGCGTTCGGTGTCGGCGCGCCGGCCGGAGTCGGCGAGCCGGCGCCGGCCGTACTCACCGATCACGGCGAGCATCTCGTACCGGGCTTCGGGGTGGTCACGGCGTACCACGATCAGGGACTTGTCGGCCAGCCGCCCGGTCAGCGTCAGTACGTCGACGCCGGGCTCGCCGTACACCGCCTCCGCCGCCGGGAGGGTCCAGCCGCCGGCGAACACCGACAGCGCCTCGAACAGCCGCTGCTCCTCGGTGGTGAGCAGCTGGTAGCTCCACTCGATCGCGCCGTGCAGCGTCTGGTGCCGCGCCGCCGCGGTACGCGGGCCGTCCCCCAGGATCTGGAACGAGCGCGCCAGCTCGTCGGCGATCTGCGCCACTGTCAACACGTTGGTACGCGCCGCCGCCAGCTCGATCGCCAGCGGGATACCCTGCAGCCGGCGTACCACCCGGGCGGCGTCGGGCAGCGCGTCGTCGGCCACGGCGAGACCGCGGGCGGCTGCCCGTACCCGGAAAAGCTGGACCGCGGGGGAGTCCTCCAGCTGGTCCGTGCCGGCGACCGGGACCGACAACGGCGGCACCGGCAACACCGTCTCGCCGGGGATCCGCAGCAGCTCCCGGCTGGTGGCCAGGATCCGCAGCCGGGGACACCGCGCCAGCAGTACGGCGCACAGCTTCGCCACCTCGTCCAGCACGTGCTCGCAGTTGTCCAGCACCAGCAAGAGCTCGCGGTCGGCCACCTGGTCTGCGATCTCGTCGGTGACGCCGTCGGCCCCGTACGGGCTCGCCGCCGCCCGCAGCCCGAGCGCGGAGCCGACCGCGACCACGGGGGAGCCGGACGCCAGCGGCGCCAGCGGCACCCAGCAGCTGCCCGCCTGGTACTGCCCGGAGAGCTGGTGGGCGACCGCCATCGCGAGCCGGGTCTTGCCGACGCCGCCGGTGCCGCTGAGGGTGAGCAGCCGGGCGGTGCCGAGCAGGCGTACCGCCTCGGTGATCTCGGTGTCGCGTCCGACCAGCTCGTCGGCCGCGAGCGGCAGCGACATCGGGCGTCCTAGCTCGAGTGGCGGGACCGCACCGCGTCGTGCACCGCCGGATAGAGCGCGTGCGCCCAGATCCGGTAGCCGTCCGCGGACGGGTGGAACCCGTCCACGCAGATGGTGCCCGGGTCGGCCCGGAACACCGCGCTGGTACGCCCCGCCAGGTCGATCGCGACCCCGCCCGCCTCTTCGACCGCCGGTCGCTGGGCGTACGCCATCCGCCGCCCCAGCCAGCCCACGATCTGCCGCAGCGGCGGGCCGAGTACGCGGGACGCCGCCAGGTCGGGGCAGGTGCCGACCACCACCGCGATCCCGGCGTCGACCAGCCGGCTCACCGCGGCTCCGAGGTGCATACCCGCCTCGGACGGGTTGGCCAGGCTGGTGACGTCGCTGAGCCCGATCAGGATCACCGCGACGTCGGGCTGCTCGCCCAGCAGCGCCCGCGACACCTGGGTGTCCAGGTGCAGCGACTGGGTGCCGGTGACCGCCACGCTGGACAGCTCGATCCGGTGCCCGTCGCCGGCCAGCAGCGTGGCCAGGTGCCCGCCGACCGAGTCTTCGACGACCTCCACCCCCACCCCGGCTGCCAGCGAGTCGCCGAGCATCACCAGCCGTACGGTGTCCGGATTGTCCTCGCCGACGGTGGCCCGGATCCCGGGGCCGATAGCGGGGCGGGCGTACCGGCGCAGGCGCGCGGCCACCAGCTCGGCGGCGAGTACGCCGACCAGCCCGGCGGTGGTGAACAGCGCCGCGTACCCGAAGCCGCGGCCGATCCGGCCGGCCGCGCTCACCGCCGGCTCCGCTCCGGCACCGTGGGGTTGGCCGGGTCGGCGGCCGGGCCGGCATGGCCCCGGCCGGCATGGTCCGGGTCGGTGCGGGCCGGCAC
>JBOGDF010000100.1:0-15562 GCA_050701635.1 Micromonosporaceae bacterium
GACGTGGACACCGCGCTGCCCGGGGGCGCCGGCGCCCCGCCGCCCGGGTCCGGCACCGGCTCACATCACGGCTCGGGCTCGGGCTCCGACTCGGGCTCGGGCTCCGGCAGCGGCTCCAGCGGCGGCGGGGAGGTCGACGCGACGCGGATCGACGCGGTGGTCGCGGCGGCGCGGGGTGCCGGGCTGGACGGGCCGGTGGTGGTGACCCCCGCGGCGACGGGTCAGGCGTGGGTGGTCACGCAGGACGACGACGTGTGGCCCGTACGGTACGACGAGCTCGCCGTCGACCCGGCCACCGGCGCGGTGGTCGCCGAGAACCGGTGGCAGGACTGGCCGGTCATGGCGCAGCTGTCCCGGCTCGGGATCCAGTTCCACATGGGGAAGCTGTTCGGCCTGGCCAACCAGCTGCTGCTGGCCGCCGTCGCGGTCGGCCTGCTCGCGATGATCTTCTGGGGCTACCGGATGTGGTGGCAGCGCCGCCCCACCCGTACCGGTGGCTGGGTGGGTCGGCCACCCGCGCGCGGCGCGTGGCGCTCGGTGCCCGCGACCTGGCTGGCGCTGGGCGCGGTCGTGCTGGGCGCGGTCGCCTGGGCGCTGCCGCTGCTCGGCGTCACCCTCGCCGCCTTCCTCCTACTCGACGTCGCACTCGGCACCCTCGCCCGCCACCGCGCCACCTGACCGCAACCACGCGCCGCAAGACCACCCACCCGCGCCAACGATCTTGGGGTTTTGGTTGCTTCGACGGCGCGCCGGACCGCCAAAACCCCAAGATCGCTCGCTAGCCAGCCTCTTCGAGCGGGACGTGGTTGAGGGTGGACACAGAGCGCGGGCGGTAGGCGGTCGGGGGCATCTCGGCGAAGCGTTGGAAGTCGTGGATCATGTGGGGCTGGTCGTAGTAGCCGCCCTCGACGGCCAGCCTCGCAAAGTCCGGCTCGGCGCCGGAACGCGCGATGGCGGTGAGCAGCCGCTGGAATCGGCGTACCCCCGCAAATCTTTTCGGGGTGAGGCCGAGCCGGTCGGTGAAGAGGCGACCGAAGCGCTTCGGGAGCAGGCCGGTGCGGTCGGTGACGTCGGTTACGGTGGCGCCGCGCTCGAGGGCGGTGACCGCGTACCGGATGAGCGGGTCGGGGTTCAGTGACCGGGCGCGGGCCAGCAACGATGCCTGCAGCAGGGCGAGCCGGGCCCGCGGGGTGGGCGCGTCGAGCAGCCGCTCCCGCAGCGCGGCGCCGTCGTGTCCCCAGAGCGCGTCGAGGTCGATCAGGGTGCCGCGCGCCAGCCGGGACGGCTCCGCGAAGAACGGGGCGGCGCCACCGGGGTGGAAGGTCACCCACGCGATCGCGCGTTGCGCCGCGGTGTCGATCACCGACGGCCGGTCGTACGGGCCCTGCAGCACGGCGCCGCTGTGCCGCCGCGGGCCGCTGGCGTGGTGGGTGAGGAGCTCGTCGTCGGCGAGGTTGACCAGCAGCTGCATGCCGCCGGAGGGCAGCACCCGCTCCCGCGCGTACGGGATCGCGGCCTCCAGGTAACCGAAGGACTGCACGAACGGCGCCAGCGCGGGCTCGGTCGGCGGCATCAACAGCATCGAGTTCCAGGCTAGCCACGGGGTATGACATGTGCAGTCTGGTGCGGTACGCCCATGATCTGCCAGACTGCGATATGGCTGAAACCACCGAGACCACGCAGTCGGGCGAAAAGAAGCAACCAGAGCTGCGGCGGGTGATCGGGCCCAAGCTGCTGCTGTTCTTCGTCGTCGGCGACATCATCGGCACCGGCATCTACGCGCTGACCGGCACGGTAGCCGGCAAGATCGGTGGCGCGCTGTGGCTGCCGTTCCTGGTGGCGTTCGTGGTCGCGTTCCTGACCGCGTTCAGCTATCTGGAGCTGGTCGGGAAGTATCCCCGCGCGGCCGGTGCGGCGCTCTACACCCACAAGGCGTTCGGCATCCAGATGCTGACCTTCATGGTGGCGTTCGCCGTGATGAGCTCCGGCATCACGTCGGCGTCCTCGGCGGCGGTGGCGTTCGGCAACACGTACCTGAAGCAGCTGCTGGGGGACAACCTGGTGGTCTCCGGCACGGTGATCGCGGTGCTGTTCATCCTGCTGCTGGCCTTGATCAACTTCCGGGGCGTGTCGGAGTCGGTGAAGCTCAACGTGGTGCTGACGTGCATCGAGCTGTCCGGCCTGGTGATCATCATTTCCATCGGGGCGTACGCGATCGCGGTCGGCGACGGCGACCCGGGCCGGCTCACCCAGATCGACACCGCCGACCAGACACCGTGGATCGCGGTCACCTCGGCGACCGCGCTGGCGTTCTTCGCGATGGTCGGCTTCGAGGATTCGGTCAACATGGCCGAGGAGACCCGCAACCCCGTCAAGATCTTCCCGCGCGCGATGCTGCTCGGGATGGGGATCGCCGCCCTGATCTACGTCCTGGTGTCGGTGACCTCATCGCTGCTGATCCCCGCCGCCGACCTGGCGAAGGCCGAGAGCGACGCACTGCTGCGGGTGGTCGAGGTCGGCGCGCCCGGCTTCCCGCTCTGGATCTTCGCGCTGATCGGACTGTTCGCCGTGGTCAACTCGGCGCTGATCAACATGCTGATGGCCAGTCGCCTGGTGTACGGCATGTCCAGCGAGCGGATCATCCCCGAGGTCTTCGGTACGGTGCACCCGTTCCGGCGTACGCCGTGGGTCTCGATCGCCTTCACCAGCGTGATCGCGATGGTCCTGGTGTCCACCGTGGAGATCAAGATCCTCGGCGGTACGACCGCCCTGCTGCTGCTGGTCGTCTTCAGCATCGTCAACGTCGCCGTGCTGGTGCTGCGCAAGCGGCCGGTCGACCACGAGCACTTCCGCGCCCCGACCTGGGTGCCGGTGATCGGCGCCGTGCTGTGCGCGTACCTGGCCAGCCCGCTGTCCGGCCGCGAACTCAGGGAATACCTCATCGCCGGCATCCTGCTCGTCGTCGGCCTGCTGCTGTGGGCCATCAACCGGTTCTTCGTCGGCCCCGTACGGATCGACCCGGAACGGCTCTCCAAGGGCTGACCCGCCCACCAGCCTGGAATCTGTACGGCGCGCCCAGCGTTGCTAGTGTCCTGAGCCAGTAGTTGGTACGGGAGGTGGGCGGCATCAGTCTCATCATGGTGGTGGCGGGGGCGCTGCTCCTGGCCATCCTTGCCGTACTGATCGCGATTCTGGTGATCGTGCTGGTGGCGCGGCGCAAGGCGCGGCAGCAGCAGGAGCGCGCCGCCAGCCGGCCACGGCCGCAGGATCCGTTCGCGGCGGACGCCAACGCGCTGCGGGGCGACCCGCGGCGGCTCAAGCCGGGCGACATCGTGGACATCCGGGCGCAGACCCACGCCGTACGCGGCAGCCTGCACTTCACCGAGGGCAGCTGGGGCTGGGCGGAGCACCTGCTCGACGATCTCGACGGACGCAAGCGGTGGCTCTCGGTCGAGGAAGACCCCGATCTCGAGCTGGTGCTGTGGATCGAGGTCGCCGGCGCCACGGTCGCACCCGGCCCGAAGAGCCTGGACTTCGACGGGCGCAGCTACGCGCTGGACGAGTCCGGCTCCGCCCGCTACACCGGCACCGGCACCACCGGGCTGCACCCGGAGGGCACGGTGCGCTACTACGACTACCGGGCCGCCGACGGCGCCCGGCTCTCCTTCGAGGAGTACGGCGGCAGCGGCACCTGGGAGCTCGCCCGCGGCGAGGAGCTGGGGCGGCACGAGCTCCAGGTCTTCAGCAACACCGACAACACCCCGGACCAGGCATGACCCTGCGCCCGCTCGACCTGCCGTACGCCGACACCTCCGCCGCCGAGCTGACGCTGGCGCTGGACGGAGACGCGCCCGCGCTGGCACGGCTAGACACCCTGCAGGTCGACGGCGCAGCGGGGCCGGGCACCTGTTTGGCGCTGCACCTGCTCGGCGCGTCGCACGAGGCGGTGCTCACCACGCCGGCCGGGGAGCTGCGGGAGGTGGTCGCGTGCCTTCCAGGGCCGGCGCCTCACCTCCCTGAGCTGGTTACCCGACGCACTGCCGGTGTCACCTACCGCTTCTTTTCGGAGGTACGCCGCGAAGCGCCCGACATGTTTCGGGCCGAGGTCCAGTCGCTGCGGACATTCCTGCCAGTCCACGAGCACATCCTGATCGGGCTGTACCCCGGTGACCCCGACGCGGTCACCGCGCTACACGCCATGCCCGGCGAGGGGCGGGTGTCGTGGCGGACGTGGCACGCGTACCCCCGTACCAGCGAAATTGTCTTTACCCGGACGACGGCGGAGCTGCTGGGATGAAGACCAACCACAAGCTGTACTGGCTCGCCGGGGCGGTGGCGCTGCTGGGGCTGCTGATCGGCGGGTACGCGCTGTGGGCCGGCGGCTCGGGGCCGGCCGGCTACGTGGCGCGCCACTACGAGCGGGCGCCGGAGCTGGACGAGGGGGACACGGCGTACCTGTCCCAGCTGCCGCCGAGTCAGGTGCGGGCCGAGCTGTCGGGCGCCTGGCAACCCGCCTCGGCGTACGCCGACGGGTCGGGCGTCTACCTGCGGTACTCCGACGACGTGATCGTGATCTTCCCGTACCAGAGCGGCTCGGTGATCCGGGTGGACGACGCGGAGGAGTCGTACCGGCGGTATCACGGCGTGGTGGGGGGCTACTGGGGATGGCCCACCGGGTCGGGTGAAAGTCAACGCGGCGGTGGCCCTGGCGGCGGCAAGTGACCGACCTGCTCGAACGCGCGAAGGTCTGGGTGGCCGCGGCCGGCATCGGGGCCGCCACGCTCTTCGGGCTTGCGACCTGCTCGGGAGACTCCGACCTGCGTGTCGAGACGCCGAGTGATGCGGACTCCGCCGCGCTGGTGGAGCAGCTGGCGCGGGCGTACCAGACGCAGAAGATCTGTTACGGGTGGCGGTTGTACGCCACCCACGGTGACGAGGTCAGCTATGACGCCGACGTCGACACCGACTCCCTGGGGTCCAACTTCGGGGTGGGCGACGATGTCACCGAGCGCACCGCGGACGGCACGTGTGAGCGCTGGATCGAGCTCGGCGCCGCGGTCACGTACACCCCGGAGAGCAGCGAGTCGAACGACTCGGCGAGCCTGTCCGTGACCACCTCGGACAGCCTCCCGGCCGACCTCGGCACCACTCTGGAGCAGGCGCTGGAGACCCGGATCGGGATCACCGAAGCGGCCCTGATCGACGAGCCGGTGGACACGCTGGCGCAGGCCGTCCTGGCGCTGCCACTGCTGGTCGCCGAGGAAGAGATCGCGCCACCGGTTCCGGCCGCGAGCACCGCCGGTACGCCGGACCAGCTCGGCACCACCGGCTCGGACTGGTGGCGCGAGCAGTGGCTGCTGATCGTCGGTGCGGTAGGGCTGCTGGTGGTGGGGGCGGGGATGGCCGGTATCGGCTGGTTCCTGCAACGGCGGTCTCCGGACTCCCGCCCGGGTCAAGGATGAGAGACTCGTCCAGACGCGGGCAACCGAAAGCTGAGGGACTGATGGGCGCTGTGCAGAACCGGCGACGGCCGCCGCTGAACGCGTGGCTGTGGCTCGTACGGTTGACGCTCTTCCCCGCCGTGGCGGGTGTGTTCAAGCTCGACTTCCGGGGTGGGGAGAACATCCCGGAGACCGGCGGCGCGATCGTGGCGCTCAACCACGTCTCGTACGCCGACTTCGGCACCTCGGTCAACTTCTTCTACGGCAACGGCGCCCGGGTCCCCCGGTTCATGATCAAGAGCGGCGTGTTCAAGACGTTCTTCGTGGGCCGGCTGCTCAGCAGCGTGAAGCAGATCCCGGTCGACCGCGGCGCGGCCACGGCGGCGGAGTCGCTCAAGGCGGCGGTCGCCTCGGCGGAGTCGGGCGAGCTGGTGGTGATCTACCCGGAGGGTACGGTCACCCGCGACCCCGACTGGTGGCCGATGGTCGCCAAGACCGGCGTGGCCCGGCTGGCGCTGGCGACCGACGTACCGGTGATCCCGGTGGCGGTGTGGGGCGCGCAGTTCGCCGTCGACAAGTACAACAAGAAGTACGACCTGTTCCCGCGCAAGACCGTGACGTACCAGGCGGGGCCGCCGGTGGACCTGTCCGCGTACCGGGGGCGGCCGACCACGCCCGAGCTGCTGCGCGAGGTGACCGACGTGATCATGCGGGCGGTACGCGACCAGCTCGCCGACATCCGCGGCGAGACCCCGCCCGAGGACTTCTACCGCCGCCCCGATGCCTCGTCCACGCCGAAGCCGGCCGCCGAGGAGCCGGCTGCCACGGACACGGCCGGCGACGATGCGAAGCCGGCACCGGAGGAGAAGTAGATGGTGGAGTCTGTGCTCGGCGGGATGCTGGCGGCGCTGGCGTACGGGGCGGTGGGGACCGTACTGATGGCGCTCGGGTACGTGCTGGTCGACCTCGCCACCCCCGGCAGGCTGCGCGACCTGATCTGGGTGCACCGCAACCGCAACGCGGCGATGCTGCTCTGCTCCGGGCTGCTCGGCGTCGGCCTGATCGCCGCCACCGCGATCCTGGTCAGCGAGGACGGCCTGGTCGCCGGGCTGCTGTCCAGCTTCGGGTACGGCGTCGCCGGGCTGCTGTTGATGGCGGTCTCCTTCGTACTGCTGGATCTGGCGACGCCGGGCAAGCTCGGTGAGCTGCTGGTGGACCCGGAGGTGCACCCGGCGGCGTGGGTGTCGGCGTCCGTACACCTGGCGATTTCCGGGATCATCGCCGCCGCGATCTCCTAGCCCCGTGACCGACCCGGCCGCTGTCGAAGCCGCCGCCGTGACCGCGGCCGGCGCCCCGGCCGGCGACCGGGAAGAGCCGCCGCGCGGCCGGTGGGCGCGGTTCGGGGTGCTGGTCACGGTCTTCGTCTGCGCCGCCTGTGGCCTGGTGTACGAGCTGGCGCTGCTCGCGCTCGGCAGCTACCTGATCGGCGACACCGTCGGGCAGGCCGCGATCGTGCTGTCGGTGATGGTGTTCGCGATGGGCGTCGGCGCGCTCGCCGCGAAGCCGTTGCAACGCTGGCCGGCGCTGGCGTTCGCCGGGATCGAGATCGCGCTGGCGCTGATCGGTGGGCTGTCCGTACTCGGGCTGTACGCCGCGTTCGCCTGGCTCGACCTCTACACCCCGGCGCTGGTGGTGGCGGCGCTGGTGATCGGGCTGCTGATCGGGGCCGAGATCCCGCTGCTGATGGTGCTGCTGCAGCGGATCCGCCGGCAGGATCCCGGGCACGCCGTCTCCGACCTGTTCGCCGCCGACTACGTGGGGGCGCTGCTCGGCGGGCTGGCGTTCCCGTTCCTGCTGCTCCCGCTGTTCGGGCAGGTACGCGGTGCGCTGGTGGTCGGCGCGGTGAACGCGATCGCCGGGCTGGCGCTGGTGTACGGCGCGTTCCGCCGGGATCTGTCCCGGCGCGCGCGGGCGATCCTGGGCGGCCTTGCCGTCGCCGCGTTGGTAGCCCTCGGCGCCGTGTACGTCAACGCCGACGACTTCGAGATCAGCGCCCGCCAGGCGCTCTACGCCGACCCGATCGTGCACTCCGAGCGCACCCGCTACCAGGACATCGTGATCACCGAAGGACGGTCGCTGTCGGGGCGTACCGACACCCGGCTCTACCTCAACGGCGACCTGCAGTTCAGCTCGGTCGACGAATACCGCTACCACGAGGCGCTGGTGCATCCGGCGATGGCGGGGCCGCACCGGAACGTACTGGTGCTGGGCGGCGGGGACGGGCTGGCGCTGCGGGAGTTGCTGGCGTACGACGACGTCGCCACCGTCACCGTGGTCGAGCTGGATCCGGAGATGATCCGGCTGGCCAGGTCGGATCCGCGCCTCACCGCGCTCAACGGGGAGGCGTTCGACGATCCGCGGGTACGGGTCGTCACCGCCGACGCCTTCAGCTGGCTGCGCTCGGCTGAAGCCGCCCGCTACGACGTGATCGTCGCCGACCTGCCGGACCCGGACTCGACCGCGACGGCGAAGCTCTACTCGGTGGAGTTCTACACGCTCACGCAGCGCGCGCTGGGGCCGGGCGGCCGGCTCGTGGTGCAGGCCGGGTCGCCGTACTTCGCGCCGCGCTCGTACTGGTGCATCGAGGCTTCGGTACGCGCCGCGGGCTACGCCAGCACCGCGTACCACGTGGAGGTCCCCACCTTCGGCGACTGGGGCTTCCACCTGGCCGCGGTGGGGACGGCCCCGACGTTGGCGCTGGGTGACGACGTGCCGGCCCGCCGGCGCTTTGTAGACGCGTCGGTGCTGCGCGCCGCGGCCACGTTCCCGCCGGACCGGCGACGGCTCGACGTACCGGCCTCGACCCTGATGCAACCCCGGATCCTGCGGTACGCCGAAGACGAGTGGCGCGACTACTGATCACCAGTCTGGTTTAGCTTTCGGTATACTTTTTCAGTGGACTCAGTCGAGTGGGATGTCTACATCGTCAATGAGGTCATGGAGTGGATCGACGGCCTCGACGCGGCGACGCACGCCCGGGTGGTGCAGGCGATCGACGCACTCTCTGAGGGTGGGCCGGGCCTGGGCAGGCCGTTGGTCGACACGATCACGGGTTCGACAATCCCCAACCTGAAAGAGCTTCGGCCCGGGACAGTGAGAATCCTGTTCGTGTTCGATCCCTGGCGTTCGGCAATCCTGTTGGTGGCGGGTGACAAGGCGGGACGCTGGATCGAGTGGTACCGCCAGGCGATCCCTCTGGCTGAGCAGCGGTACGCGGTTTACCTCAAGGAACGCGAAGGGGAGGAGTTGCCATGACCAGCTACATATCGTGGAAGGACGTACGCGCCGCGCACGTGGCACGGGCGGGCGGCGAGGCCTCGGTCGAGGCCGGTAAGCGTGAACTGCTCGCCGCAGCACAGGGACATCGGCTCGCCGAGATCCGGCGCAGCCGCGGGCTGACGCAACAGGAAGTCGCCGACCGCATGGGGGTGACCAAGGGCCGGGTGTCGCAGATCGAACAAGGCAGGATCTCAGGGCAGGAGATCCTGGCGCGATTCGCTGCGGCCCTCGGAGGCACCCTGCACCAGGCGATCTACTTCGATGACGGAGACATCGCCGCCATTGCGTGAGCGCGCCCACGTAGGTAGATTCCGCGCCGCGCTCGTACTGGTGTATCGAGGCTTCGGTGCGCCGGGCGACGACGTACCGGCCTCGACCCTGATGCAACCCCGGATCCTGCGGTACGCCGAAGACGAGTGGCGCGACTACTGACGACTACCGCGTATGACGCGGCTGGAGCCGTCGACCACTGCGGTGACCTGGACTGTGTCCAACTGCCCGAAGCGCTCACCGACGAATTCGACCGGCAGCCAGCGCAGCCGGTCGGTGAGCACCACGCCGTAGCTGGTCTCGACGGCCGTGCCGAAGGGGGTGGCCCGATATCGGGTCCCGGTCTCCACCTCGGCGACCAGCACGGTGGGGCCGCCAACCTCGTTGTACTCGTCGCACGAGGCGACGACATACAGCTCGCGTTCTCCGGTCAGCGGCGACGGATCTGAGACGTATACCTCGCCCTGCCTCACGGAGTCTCGTCCCGCCCGCGGTCCTTCCAGCGGGACAGCCCATCCCGGTACGCCGTGGCCCGACGCCGCAGCCGGTCAGGGTCGTCGGCCTCCGCGGCGCGGACCATCGCCGCGTGCTCGGCGAACTCGTGCCGCAGGATCTCGGCGCGCAGCGCCTGCGCCGTCAGCGCGGAGACCGTGGTGCCAGACTCCTTCGCCATCCGCTTTGCCGCTTCGACATACTGAGCGGGAAGTTTGATCGTGACCGGATGCGTCATACGCTTGACTTTACCTTCGGCTTTACCAGGAGACTAGCCCCGTGACCCTGCTGCTTGCGTTCTCCGCCGTGCTGCTGCTCGCGGTGCTGGTGTCGAGCCTGGCGCACCGTACGGTGCTCTCCACCGCGGCGCTGTTCCTGGTCGCCGGCTTCCTGCTCGGCCCCGGCGTGTTCGGCGTGATCGACCTGGAGCCGCAGGACGGCATCGTGGGTCAGCTGGCCACCTTGGCGCTGTTCGCGGTGCTGTTCTCCGACGGCATGCGGGTCGGTTGGGCAGACCTGCGTACCGCCTGGAAGCTGCCGGGCCGGGCGCTCGGCTGGGGGCTGCCGTTGACGCTGGCGCTGACCGCCCTCGCCGCCAAGTACGTGGTCGGCCTGGACTGGCCGGAAGCGCTGCTGGTGGGCGCGATCCTGGCGCCGACCGACCCGGTGTTCGCGGCGGCTCTGGTCGGCAACGAGAAGGTGCCGGGCCGGCTGCGGCACCTGCTGAACGTGGAGTCCGGGGTCAACGACGGGCTGGCGCTGCCGTTCGTGATGCTGTTCCTGGCGATCGCCGCCGGCTCGGCCGACCTGCATCTCGGCGCGCTCGCCACCGAGCTGCTGCTCGGGCTGGTGATCGGGGTCGGCGTGCCGTGGCTGGCGCTCGCCCTGGAACGTACCCGGTTCTTCGAGGCGTCGACGGCGTACCAGCCGCTGA
This sequence comes from Micromonosporaceae bacterium, assembly GCA_050701635.1. Lineage (GTDB taxonomy): Bacteria > Actinomycetota > Actinomycetes > Mycobacteriales > Micromonosporaceae > WHSM01. Next base: position 10,477 of record JBOGDF010000100.1, read on the forward strand.
ACGCGATGGCGATCGGGCTGCTGGTGCTGGGGCTGGCCAGCGTCACCCACGGCAACCTGTTCATCGCCGCGTTCGCTGCCGGGATCACCGTGGCGACCTTCGGGCAACGCGAACGGGAAGCCTTCGAGCACTTCGGCGAGCTGATCGCGGAGCTGTTCAAGCTGGCGGCGCTGCTGGTGTTCGGCGCCCTGATCGCGCCGTCGCTGTTCGGCGTCACCGGCTGGCGCGGCTGGGTGTTCGCGATCCTGGCGTTGGTGGTGGCGCGCCCGCTGGCGCTCGCGGTGTCGTTCCTCGGCTCCAAACTGTCGGTACGCGAGCAGGTCGCCGCGATGTGGTTCGGCCCGAAGGGCTTCGCCTCCGTGGTGTACGTCCTCGTCGTACTCAGCTCCGGGATCCCCGCCGCCGAACAGGTGTTCCACCTGGTGGCGCTCACCATCGTGCTGTCGATCCTGGCCCACTCCTCGACCGACATCGTCGTGGCCCGTTCCTTCGACGACGCCCACGAGGTGCCGGCCTGGCACGGCGCCGTACGCCGCGCCGGCGAGCGCGTACGAGACCGCGCCCGCCGCCGCAAGGACGCCCGCTAACGTCGGCGCTGGCCGAGCAGCTTCAACAGCTCGGTGGCGGCCGCGCTGGCCGCCGCCAGGTCGCCCTTCGCCGCCGCGTCCCGGACCTTCGCCAGCGCGGCGTCCACGTCGGCGGTGTGGCCGATCCGGTCGTACGTCCACTTCAGACACTCCGCGTCCCCGGCCACGCCGCCTTTGTCACCAGCCGCCGCGTCGACCACGAGCTGCCGCGCCCACAGCTTCATGCGGGCCAGATCGGTAGCCGGCACCGGCTGGTAGCGGGACCGCAGATCCAGCTCGCCCTGGCCGACCCGCAGCGCGGCGCCCCGGGCGGCGGTGGCGCTCCGCGCCCCGATCGCATCGTTCAGCGCGTCGATGTCACGGCCGAGCTGCGTACGCAGCAGCTCCAGCGGGGCGTCGCTGGGCTGGAACTCCGACCACGCCCGCAGCACCGCCCTGCCCGCCGTGGTCGCCGCCGTCCAGTCACCGGCCGCCACCGCGTCGCGGGCCCGCGCGATCACCGACGCGAACGTGTCCAGCTCGGACGGCACCGGCCCCGGACGGGCGTCGGTGGGCAGCGCCAGCATCGCCTGTTCGAGGTCGCCGGACGGCGTACCGGTGGAGTATTCGCCGTACCCGGGAGCGAAGGTCTTGTCTTCCCGCGAGCCGTCCATGTGCAGCTCGCGTACGGTGATCGCGCCCTTGACCGGGCCGCTCGGGCCGTCGACGGTACGGCCCACCGCCGTGACGGTGACCTCCTCGAAGACCACCTCCGGCGCGTTCTCCGGCCGGTAGACGTCGCCCACCCGCGGCGACGCCGGCATGATCATTGCGGCTGGGGCGTCCGGCCCGGCGATCCAGGTGCCGCCGGTGTCGGCCACCGCGCCGTTGTCGTAGTTGAAGACGTCCTCGCCGAGATACCACACCGAGCCGTCGTCGGCCTGGGCATACCAGTCGAGCGCGACTTCGGCGATCCGGCCGTCCGAGAACGCGGCGTACTGGCTGATCCGCGCCTCGATCTTCTGCCCCTGCCACTCGATGGTCTTGGTGCCGGGCAGCAGCGTCACCTCGGTACGGAACGGCTTGCCGTCCACCTGGCCGCCGTACAGGGTCTGGGTCAGCTTCGCCGTGGGGTGCAGCGGGTTGGTGATCTCGGTCGGCTTCGAAAACGTGGGTGTGCCGGTGTCGACCCGCTTCGCCGACGCGGCGACCGGCAGGCACTTGTCGGACTTCTCGCCGTTCTCGTCCACCACGTGGATGCACCCCTCGTTCGCCGCCGGCGCCGTACACCCGGTGGCGACCAGCATCGCGACCAGCAGCCAGGCCCGCATCGCTACTCCCGGTCGCCCGGGTCGTCGGACTCACTACCCAGAACCTTGAAATTCTCGTCCAGGTGTACGTCGACCTGCCGGCCGTCCTCCAGCGTGACCTCCACCTCGTAGTAGCCCTCCTCGTCGCCCACCTCGGTCTCGGTGACCTTCCCTTCCCGGGTGTACGCCAACGCCGCGGCCGACGCCTTGCCCAGCGCGTCCCCGGTGATCGGTCGGTCATCGTCCTGCGGCGAGCCGGCCGCCGAGGCGACTCCGACCCCGGTGGCGAGCACACCCGCCACCAGCGCTCCGCCGGCGATCCACTTCGTCCTGCGTGCCATCACTGATCCCCTCCCGGTACGTCGTCGGGGTCAGCCTCCGCCGCGTCGCCTGAATCCCGCCTGAACGTGACCTCGACGCGGGCACCACCGAGCGGGCTGTCGGTGATGGTGACCGTACCGCCGTGGGCGCTGACCAGCTCGTCCACGATCGCCAGCCCGAGCCCGCTGCCGCCGTCGTCGCGCGCCCGCGCGTCGTCCAGCCGTACGAACCGTTCGCGTACCCGGGACCGTTCCGGCGGCGGGATGCCGGGTCCGTCGTCGTCCACAGTGGACGTGGCGGTGTCGGCGTCCACGCGCACCGCGAAGGCGACCGCGGATCGCGCGTGCCGGGCCGCGTTGTCGGCCAGGTTGCGGAGGATGCGCGCCAGCGCGGCCGGGTCCCCGTACACCCGGGCGGCTGCGATCTGGCTGGTGTCGACGCGGAGCCGGCGCTCCGAGCGCAACCGGGTGGCTTCGGCCAGTACGACGTCGTCCAGGTCGACCGGCACCCGGCGCAGCGCCAGCCCGGACTCGTCGGCGCGGGCGAGCAGCAGCAGGTCCTCGGTGAGCCGCTGCATCCGCAACGCCTCGGCGTGCACCGGCTCCGCCAGTCCGGCCACGGTGACCCGGTCCGGGTGGGCCAACGCCACCTCGGTGTGCTGCCGGATCGACGCGATCGGCGTACGCAGCTCGTGCGAAGCGTCGGAGACGAAGCGGCGCTGGCTGGCCTGGGAGCCCTGCAACCGGGCCAGCATCCGGTTCATGGTGCGCGCGAGCCGGCCGATCTCGTCGCGGGCCGCCGGCTCCGGCACCCGCCGGTGCAGCGCGGCACCGGAGATCGCGTCCACCTCGGCGCGGATCGACTCCACCGGCGCCAGCGCCCGCCCCACCACCAGCCACGTGGTCACCGCCACCACCAGCAGCAACAGCGGGATCCCCAGCCACAGCGACCGGGCCAGTACGTCGATCGACTCCAGTACGTCGGCCAGCGCCCGCCCGACCAGCACCGTACGTGCCCCGTCCGGGGTGTCGGCGGCGACCGCGACCACCAGGAACCGGTCCTCGTCCACCGGGGTGTCGAGCTCGCGTACCTGCCCGGGTCGCAGCGGCGCCACCGCGGGGCGACCCTCCAGATTGGAGCTGGCGGCCACCACCCGGCCGTCGGCGTCCAGGATCTGGATCAGCTGCTCGTCCGGCTGGGTCACCGCCAGGCTGGGCCGCCCGCCCGCCTCCAGCACCGCCGCCACCTCGTACGCCCGCAGCTCCGCGGCCACCCGTACGTTGTCGGTCAGGGTGGCGCGCAGCACCGACACCAGCGTCACCGCACCGAGCACCAGCGCCACCCCGACCACCAGTACGGCGACCGCCGTGGTACGTACCCGTACCGAGCTCAGTGCGGCGCTAACCATCCGGCACCAGCCGGTAGCCGGCGCCGCGTACCGTCTCGATCGCGGAGCGGGTCAGCTTGCGGCGCAGGTGCTTCACGTACACCTCGACGATGTTGGGGTCTCCCTCGAAGTCGAAATCCCATACGTGGTCGAGGATCTCGCGTTTGGACACCACCTCGCCGGCCCGCCGCATCAGGAATTCCAGCAGCGCGCGTTCCCGCCCGGTCAGCTCGACCGGCTCGCCGCCCCAGGCCACCCGTTTCGTCGCGGGGTCGAGGCTGATCGCGCCGACCCGCAGCACGGCGGGGCGGGGGCGGGCGCCGCGCCGCATCAGCGCCCGCAGCCGGGCCAGCAACACCGGGTACGAAAACGGCTTGGTCAGGTAGTCGTCGGCGCCGGTGTCGAGCCCCTCCACCTGGTCCCATTCGCCGTCCTTGGCAGTGAGCATCAGGATCGGCGTCCAATTGCGCTCGGCGCGCAGCGCGGCGCACACCTGGTAGCCGTTCAAGCCGGGCAGCATGATGTCCAGCACCACCGCGTCGTACGGCTGTTCCCGCGCCAGCCACAGCCCGTCGGTGCCGGTGTGGGCCACGTCGACGGCGAAGCCTTCCGCCTCCAGCCCGCCGCGGAGCCCGGCGGCGAGCCGCCGTTCGTCCTCCACCACCAGCACCCGCATGGCGTCCACCCCGGCCCGATGCTCGCCGCCCGACGCTGAAGGGACGCTGAATCGTCGCGCCGGGCGCGTACGATCCTCAGGTCTGATCCTGCACGAGTGGCTGCCCCGGCGGTAGGTTGGTGCGGGTTCTCGATCTTGTGGAGGTCACCGATGACTGTGCCACCCGTACCCGCCGGCCCGCCCGCCCCGCCCGGCGCCCCAGCCCCGAAGACACGCCCCGCGACGGTGCTCGCCGCCGGGATCCTCGAGTTGGTCCTGGCGGCGCTGGCGCTGATCTGGGGCGGCCTGTCGCTGGTCACGATCATGGTCGGCGGCGACGAGCTGATCCGCGACCAGATGGAAGAGGCGCGGCGCCAGGGGCAGGAGATCCCCGAGGGCCAGTTCGACACCATGGTCAACTTCGCCAAGTCGATCGCGTACGGCACCTCCGTGATCATCCTGCTGTTCGGGGTCGGGCTCGCGGTGCTCGGTTTCCTGGTGCTGAAGGGCAGCCGGGTGGGCCGGATCCTGAGCTGGATCGGGGTCGGCGGATTCACGCTCTGTGGGCTGTGCAGCCTCGGCGGCAACGCGACCCAGACCGGCGCGACCGCTGTGCTCGGCTCCATCATCCCGGTGGTGGTGCTGATCTGCGGCCTCGCGGTGATCGTGCTGCTCGCGCTCCCCGCCTCCAACCGGTACTTCGCCAAGGAAGTGCCGCAGTGGGAGCCGCCCGCGGAGTTCGGCAGTGCCTCCACAGAATTCGGCGGTGGTACGCCGCCCGCCGGCACCGCGCCGCCCGGCGCCACCACGCCGCCGACCGGCCTCGACCCGTGGGCCGGCGCACCGC
>JBOGDF010000101.1:0-15507 GCA_050701635.1 Micromonosporaceae bacterium
CAGCCGGCGTACGGCGGCGCGCCGCCGGCGTACCCCGGTCGACCCGCAGCCCCGCCGGCCGGCTCCAAGCGCGGCTGGATCATCGGCGGCGTCGCCGGGGTGGTGGTGCTGGGGCTGGTCTGCGCGCTGCTCGCGGCGCTGATCTCCGGCGGTGGCGACAACGCCCACTTCGACGACCCCGCCAAGCGCGCGGCCAGGCTGGCCGGCGAGGACCTCTCGGCCGCTGCCGCCACGCTGTCGCAGACTCCGGCGGTACGTTACACCGGCTCGTTCACCGAGGACGGCGACGAGATCCCGGTGACCGCCCAGCTCACCAACGACGGCTGGACGATCGCGCAGCTGACAATCGACGGCACCAAGGTGGAGGTGCTGAGCAACGGCCCGCGTACGTACCTGCGGGCTCCGAAGGACTACTGGGACGACCACGGCGCCCCCCGGGACGCCATCGACGATTACGCCAAGCAGTGGGTACGCGTCTCCCCCGACGAGCTCAACATCGACCTGTCCCGGATGCTGGCCCCCGGAGCGCTCGGCGCCGACCTGGCCGCCGCGGTGCAGCGCGGCGCCACCAGCGGCGGTGCCGTCAGCAAGCTCGACGGCACCGAGGTACGCGAGGTGCTGACCCCGTACGCCACGGTGTACGTGACCACGGCGAAGCCGCAGCAGATCGTACGGATCACGCAGCGCAAGGCGGCCAGCCCGAGTCCGAGCGGCCGGGGCGGCGGCGAGCTGCAGCCGGCGTACGCCCCGGGCTACCGCGCGCCCGAGATCCCGGAGGAGTTCGAGTTCGACCTGACCGGGCTGTCGGAGAAGGAGGTCGCCGGGCTGTTCGACGCGCTGGAACGGCGGGTCAAGGCGCTGGCGAACTCGGTGGACTCGGCGGTGACCTTCTCGCTGTCGGGCGGCATCACGCTCAAGCCGTGCAACGTCAACACCTGCACCGCCACGGTGACGATCGCCAACCGCGTCTCCTCGGAGAGCCCGTACCTGGCGGTCCAGCAGCCGGTCCAGGCCACCATCACGATCCGGATCACGCTGGACGGGCGCACCGTCAAGGTGTGCAACGCGAACAAGTCGATGAAGCCGAACGGCAGCGCCAAGGTGAGCTGCACGGCCACGTACAACGTGCCGGCGGACGGGCGTACCCACCCCTTGGTCGCGACCGCCAAGGGGGTCGCCCGGGCGACCGTCTCCGCGGACATCAAGCGGCTGTTCGAGGATCTGAAGGCGGAGCGGAAGCGGGGCAAGCCGCAGCCGCCCGGCAAGGACGCCGACCTGGGCACGAAGTGGAAGCCGTGCGACCCGCGCGAGCTCCCCGACGACAAGGGCGGCTGCGAGAAGGCGGCCGACGAGATCGAGAAGCTGATCGGCGGCGACCAGCACACCATCAAGCCGCCGAAGGGCGCCCGGGCGCTGGGCAAGTACCGGGGGTACGACACGCCCTGGACCGAGCACGTCGTGGTGGTGAAGGACGGCCGGGTGTACGACGCCTGGACCGGCCGGCACGGCGAGCCGATCGAGGTCTACAAGTCCCGCTGGGAGTACGGCGACGTGCTCAACTTCGGATTCTGAGCTGCCCGTGGACTACCGGGAGCTGTTCGCCGCCGTACGCCGGCGGCCACGGATGTACCTGCCCGACGAGACGTACGCCAGCGCCGTCGCCTTCGTCTCCGGGTGCCAGGCCAGCACCGGCGGCCTGCTGCTCGAAGGGTTCCGGGAGTGGCTGCAGGTACGGGTGGGCCGCATCGCCAGCCTGACCTTCGACGGGCTGGCCGGCGAGCTGGCCCGCAGCGACTCCGACGCCGACCGGATCGCCGCGCTGTTCGACGCGCTCGACGCGTTTCTCGCCGAACGGGACAGCCACGGCCTGGAGAAGACCTTCGACGCGTACCTGGAGCTGCTGCGCGCCGAAGGCCTGTACGAGTCCCGCAAGCAGCGCTGGTCGGCGGAGTGACGCCGCTCTCAGCCGGGGTCCGGCGGCGCCCCGCAGCCCGCAGGATGGGGCGATGAGCAGCTTCGAATTCGACGCCGACACCGCCGTTGTCGCTGGTGAGGCGCCAGGCAGCTACACCGCCACGCTCACCGACCGGTGGTCGCCACTGAGCGGCCAACCCAACGGTGGCTACGCGCTCGGGATCGCGGTGCGCGCGCTCGCCGCCGAGCTGGACCAGCCCGACCCGCTGGTGGTCTCGGCGTACTTCCTGCGGCCCTCGGCGCCCGGGCCGGCCGAGCTGACCACCGAGGTGGTACGCAAAGGCCGCCGGATCAGCACCGGCGAGGTACGGATGCGCCAGAACGGCTCCGAGACGCTGCGCGTGGTCGCCAACTTCACCGACCTGACGGCGGCGCAGGGGCGTACCACCGTGTTCGGGGAGCCGCCGAAGCTGCCGCCGCCCGAGGAGTGCCACGCGCTGCCCGGCGGCATCCCCGGCCTGACCATCGGCGACCGGTACGAGTACCGCTACCCCGCGCCGCCCGGGTGGCCCGAGGGCAGGCTGAGCGGAGACCCGCAGGCCGAGCTGTGGCTGCGGTTCGCCGACGGCCGCGACGCGGACACCCTGTCGCTGCCGGCCATCGCGGACGCCGCCCCACCCGCGGTGATGGAGCTGGGCGAGTGGAGCTCCACCATCGAGCTGACCGTGCACCTGCGGGCCCGTCCCGCGCCGGGCTGGCTGGCCTGCCGGGTCGCCACCCGGTACATCATGGACGGCTACCACGAAGAGGACTTCGACGTCTGGGACAGCACCGGCGTCCTGGTCGCCCAGGGCCGCCAGCTCGCCCTGCTGCCACCCAAGCGCTAATCCCGCAGCTGCGCCAGGATGGTGGGATGGAGATTGACGTACGGGCGGCGAAGCCGGCCGTGTGGGGCGATGTGGCTTCGGTGCTCGACCGGCGGGGCAGCGTACGGGGGTGCTGGTGCATGTTCTTCCGGCAGACCGCCGCGGAGTACCGCGCCGGGCTCGGCGCCGGCAACCGGGACGCGCTTCGGGAGCTGGTAGCCGCGGGCGGGGCGAGCCCGGGGTTGGTGGCGTACCGGGACGGCGTACCGGCGGGTTGGGTGTCGGTGGGGCCGCGGGCGGCGTACCCACGGCTGGACCGGTCGCCGGTGAGCAAGCCGGTCGACGACACGCCGGTGTGGTCGCTGGTCTGCCTGTACGTGGCGCCGGAGCACCGCCGGGCCGGCGTGTCCCGGGCGCTGGTACGCGCCGCCCTGCGGTACGCCGCCGAGCACGGCGCGTCCACAGTGGAGGCGTACCCGGTGGACGACACGCTCGGGAAGGTGTCCTCGGACGACGCCTACCACGGGGTGGTCAGCCTGCTCGCCTCCGAAGGGTTCGCCGAAGTGGCACGGCGTACCCCCGGAAGGCCTGTGATGCGGTGTGAGGTCTAACGGCAGCGCTCAGTCGCGGGCCCGAGCGGCCCACTGCTCGCCCTCGGCGGCGCGGCCGGTGCCGGCGAGTAGCCCGCCGAGCAGGTGCATCGCCTCGGTGTGGCCGGCTTCGGCGGCCCGCCGCAGCCAGGTCTCCGCCTCGGTGAGCCGGTCGGTGTCGGCCAGCATCCGCCCCAGCTTCGCCATCGCGTCGAGGTGCCCGGCCTGGGCCGCGCGCCGCATCCACGGCTCCATCTCGGCTGCCCGACCCTGCCGGTAGAGGGTGATGCAGTATTCGAAGATCGCGTCCGGATCGCCGGTCTCCGCGGCCTTCCGGAACCAGGCGTCGGCGTCGTCCGGGCGGCCGGCCTGCGTCAGCAGCGCGCCCAGGTTGTGCATCGCGTCGAGGTTGCCGTCCTCGGCGGCACGCGCCCACCACCGCTCCGCCTCGCCGGGGTCACCGCGCTCGTTGAGCAGTACGCCGACGTAGTAGAGCGCCGTCGGCTCGCCCTGCTCGGCGGCGCGCCGCCACCACTGCTCGGCGGTCGCGACGTCGCCCTCCTGGTGGTGCCGGAGCCCCAGCTCGACCATCGCGGCGGCGTCCCCGCGGTCGGCCTGCAGCCGCAGCGACTCCCGCACCAGCTCCGGCTGCTGTGAGTCGGTGGCGACCGCGACCAGCTCGCCACCGGCCTGCAGCACCTCGCCGAACGGGCTGTCGTGGCCCTGCTCCGAAGCCCGGATCAGCCACTCGGTCGCCTCCTCGGTACGCCCTGTGGCGCCCAACAGCGTCCCGAGGCTGTGCATCGCCTCCGGGTCACCGTCGTCGGCGGCGCGGCGATACCACTGCTCCGCCTCGGCGGTACGCCCAGCGTGTTCCAGCAGGTCGCCCAGCCGGCGCATGCCGAGGGTGTCGCCCTGCTCGGCCGCCTGGACGTACCACCGCTCGGCCTCCTCCGTACGACCCGACTCCTCCAGCAGCCCGCCGAGGTTGGTCGCCGCCTCCCGGTGCCCCCCCTCGGCGGCGCGCTGATACCAGCTCTCCGCCTCCACGCCCCGGTTGGTCTGGCTGAGCAGGATCGCGAGGTTGAAGTACGTCTTCGGCTTGCCGTACGGCAGCGCCTTGCGATACCACTCCTCGGCCTCGGCGACCTGCCCGTCGGCCTTCAGGTTGGCGCCGTGCTCGGTCATCGCGTACGGGTCTCCGGCGGCGGCGCGTTCCCGCAGGAACTCCTCGAGCGCGCCCTCCCCGCCCGCGCTGATAGCGGCGATCACCTCGGACATGAACCTCGCCTCGTCGGGGTCCTGATGGGCGTGCCGGTGCTGGTGCTGCGGCGGGGCCGGCTCGGCGGCGCCCTGCCGTACCCGCGCGGCCTCCTCGGCGCGCTCGTCGCGCTCGAGCAGCTCGGCCAACGCCTCCCGCAGCTTCGGGTGGCCGGTGGCCCGCAGCCCCCGGCGGTACATCCGCTCCGCCTCCGGTACGCCGTCCTCGGACTGCTCCAGCACCTGCCCGTAGTTGAGGATCCCGTTCGGTTCGCCGGCCTCGGCGGACAGCCGCCACCAGTGCACGCCCTGCTCGGTGCGGTCGGAGCTGACCAGCAGGACGCCGTACAGGTTCATGCACTCGGCACTGCCGGCCTCGGCGCCGCGGCGCAGCCACTCTTCGGCTTCGTCGAGCCGGCCGGTGTTGAGCAGCAGCAGCCCGAGGTCGCCCATCGACATCGGGTAGCCGGTCTCGGCACCGTGCCGGTAGTAGAGCTCCGCCTCGTCCGCGCGGTCGGTGGCCTCCAGGACCATGCCGAGATTGCGTAACACACAAGCGGGGTCGGCGTACTGGTGGCTGATGGCGAGCCGATACCACTTCTCGGCCGCCGCCAGGTCGTCGTGCTGCAGGTGTGCCGCCACCCCGAGTTGGTACGCCGCCGCAGCGTCACCACCGTCGGCGGCCCGGCGCAGCTCGTCCTCGCGCGCGGCCGCCTGCTCGTCGGCTTCCGCGCTGCCGAACGCCTCCTCGAACAGCTGTACGGCGCCTTCGTGCCCCTGCTCGGCGGCCTGACGCAACACCGGCTCCGCCAGCTCGGGACGGCCGGTCTGCAGCAGCATGAGGCCGTAGTTGAACATCGCGTCGGGCTCGCCACCCTCGGCGGCCCGGCGCATCAGCGACACCGCCTCGGCGGTCCGGCCGGTCTCGTACAGCACACCGCCGAGATTGTTCATCGCGCGCAGGTTGCCGTCGTCCGCGGCGCGGCGCAGCCACGGCTCCGCCTCGGCGTACCGGCCGTCCTGCGCCAGCAGGGCCCCGAGACTGACCATCGCCGGTACGTGATCCGCCTCCGCGGCCGCCGTCCACCACCGGAACGCCTGCTCGTCGTCGCCGGCGTCGTGGCACCGCCCGCCGACCTGCATCATCGCGTCCGGGTCGCCGGCCTCCGCGGCGCGTACGAACCACCGGGCCGCGTCCTCGCTACGGCCGGACTCGGCGAGCATGTCGCCCATGCTGTACATCGCCGCCGGGTGCTCGCCGTGCGCCGACTTCAGCAGCCACCTGGCCGCCTCGGCGCCCTGGCCGGTGTCGTCCAGCACCAGGCTGAGCAGGAACATCGCCTCGACGTTGCCGGCCTCCGCCGCCGGGCGCAGCCACGGCTCCGCGTCCGCCGGCCGGTCCGCCCGCAGCATGAGTGCGCCGAGCTCGTACCCGGCCTGCTTGTGACCAGCTTCCGCGGCGGTACGCAGGTAGGGCTCCGCCCCGCCGTCCCGGTCGGTACGCGCCAGCAGCGCCCCCAGGTCGTACAGCTCCTGCGGGCTGGCGTCCCCCGGCCCGTCCGGATCCGGCCCCGGTCCCGCCCCGACGGGCTGCGGCGCCGCCCCCGGCCACGGCGACGCGGCCGACTGGGCAGGCACCACCTGCGGACCCGCTGGCTGTGGCGGCGCGGGTGCGGGGTCGCCGAGCAGCGAGCTGACGTCGGTGCTGGCGGCGCGGCTCCACCACTGTTCGGCTTCGGCGGCCCGGCCGGTCCGGTGCAACAGCTCCGCGAGCCGGTGCATCGCGTCGTGGTCGCCGGCCTCGGCGGCCGCCCGCAGCCGCTGTTCCCCGTCCACCCGTCGCCTCCTCGTACCCCCGTGAAGCCCTCAGCGTGGCGCACCTTAGCAACAACCGGCGACCGCCACGGGGCACCCGTCAGGCCGGCTCCAGCCGTACGATGATCGACTTCGACGTGGGGGTGTTGCTGCCCTCCGCCGTGCTGTCCAGCGGCACCAGCACGTTGGTCTCCGGGAAGTACGCCGCACAGCAGCCGAGCGCCGTCGGGTACGCCACCGCGCGGAACCTCGGTGCCCGCCGCTGCACCCCGTCGGACCACTCGCTCACCAGGTCGACCAGCGCCCCGTCGGCGAGCCCGAGGCCAGCCAGATCGGAAGGGTGTACGAACACCACGCGCCGCCCCGCCTTCACGCCCCGGTAGCGGTCATCCATGCCGTAGATCGTGGTGTTGTACTGGTCGTGGGACCGTACGGTCTGCAGTAGCAGCCGCCCCTGCGGCACCTGCAGGATGTCAAGCTCGTTGACGGTGAACCGTGCCTTGCCGGTCGCCGTCGGGAAGGTACGCGAATCCCGGGGCGGGTGCGGCAGCGTGAAGCCGCCCGGCGTACCAAGGCGGCGGTTGTAGTCCTTGAAGCCGGGCACCACGCGGGCGATCCGATCCCGCACCGCGGCGTAGTCGGCCTCGAAATCCCGCCACGGCTGGTCGGAGCCGAGAACCCGCTGGGCCAGCCGGCAGATGATCGCCACCTCCGACAGCAGGGTCGCGGCGGGCGGCTCCAGGGTGCCGCGCGAGGCGTGCACCTTCCCCATCGAATCCTCCACCGACACCTGCTGCGGCCCGGCTTTGCGCAGGTCGAAGTCGGTACGCCCGAGCGTCGGCAGGATCAGCGCCTGCTCGCCCGTCACCGCGTGCGAGCGGTTGAGCTTGGTCGAGATTTGTACGGTCAGCCGGCAGTTGCGCATCGCCGCCTCGGTGACCGCCGAGTCGGGCGTCGCGGAGACGAAGTTGCCGCCCAGCCCGACGAACACCTTCACCCGCCCGTCGCGCATCGCCCGGATCGTGTCGACGGTGTCCAGGCCCGCGCGTACCGGCGGCGCGAAGCCGAACTCACGACCCAGCGCGGCCGACCACGGCGGCGGCTTCTCGTAGATGCCCATGGTGCGGTCGCCCTGGACGTTGCTGTGCCCGCGTACCGGGCAGACCCCGGCGCCGGGACGGCCGATGTTGCCGCGCAGCAGCAGGAAGTTGACGATCTCCCGGATCGTGGCCACCGCGTTGCGGTGCTGGGTGAGCCCCATCGCCCAGCACACGATGATCCGCTTCGAGCGCACCACCTGCTGGAACGCCGCGTCGATGGCGTCGGCGGCGAGCCCGGTCGCGGCCGCCACCTCCGCCCAGGCGGTGCGTTCGGTGTCCTCGGCGAACGCCTCGAAACCGTCGGTGTGCCGTTCGATGAACTCGTGGTCGACCACGGTGCCGGGGTCCGCCGCGTCGGCGCGCAGCAGCAGCTGATTGAGCGCCCGGAACAGCGCCAGGTCTCCGTTCACCCGGATCTGCAGGAACAGGTCGGCGAGCGCGGTGCCGCGGCCGAGCACACCGGACACTTTCTGCGGGTTCTTGAACCGCATCAGCCCGGCCTCCGGCAGCGGGTTCACCGCAATGATCTTCGCGCCCTCCCGCTTCGCCTCCTCCAGCGCGGAGAGCATCCGGGGATGGTTGGTGCCCGGGTTCTGGCCCACCACGATGATCAGGTCAGCCCGGGGAAGGTCCTCCAGCCGTACGCTGCCCTTGCCGACGCCGATGGTCTCGTTCAGCGCCGTACCGCTGGATTCGTGGCACATGTTGGAGCAGTCCGGCAGGTTGTTGGTGCCCAGCTTCCGTACCAGCAGCTGGTAGAGGAACGCCGCCTCGTTGCTGGTCCGCCCCGAGGTGTAGAACGCTGCGGCGTCCGGGGTCGGGAGCGCTTTCAGCTCTTTGGCGAGGATGTCGAGCGCGGCGTCGTACGACACCGGCACGTAGTGGCTGGCGCCCGCCGCGCGGTACATCGGCCTGGTGAGCCGCCCCTGCTGCCCCAACCAGAAGCCGTCGCGGTTCGCCAGGTCCGCCAGCGAATGCCGCTGGAAGAACCCGGTGGTGACCCGCCGCGTGGTCGCCTCCTCGGCCACCGCCTTCGCGCCGTTCTCGCAGAACTCCGCGAGGTGCGGCTTGTCCGGCTCCGGCCAGGCGCACCCCGGGCAGTCGAACCCGCCGTCCTGGTTGACCATCCGTAGCGCCGTGACACTGCGTTTCAAACCCATATGGGTGTACGCGTGCCGCACGGTCGCCGCCACCGCGGGCACCCCAGCGGCGTACCGCTTGGGCGGGCTGATCGTCAGCTCGTCCTCGGCATCGTCGCGGTGCCCGTCGCGGTGCTCGTCGCTCACGGTCCGAGGCTAGCCCCTGCGGGCCCGGTCAGGCAGCGCCGCGGCGCCGGCGACGCGCCGCTCGGCCGTACTCAGGCCATCTCGGTGAGTACGACGGCGATCAGGAAGCCGGCCGCGACGGCGATGCCGGTGGCCGGGCCGCCGCCCTCCTCGGTCGCCTCCGGGAACATGGTGGAGGCGAGCATCGCCAGGATGGCGCCGGCCGCGAACGCGTTGACGCCCGCCATCACCCCCGGGGTCGCCCCGGCCATCGCCAGGTTGCCGACCAGCGCCGCCAGCGCGGAGGCGGCCGCGATCCCTACCCAGAGCGCCAGGATCCGGTTCGGCCGGTGACCGGCGCGGCGCAGCCCGACCGACGCCGACAGCGCCTCCGGCACGTTCGACAGGAACACCGCCGCCACGAACACTCCGCCGACCCCGCCGCTGAGGATCGACATCCCGATCGCCACCGACTCCGGTACGCCGTCGAGCAGCGCCCCGAGCACGATCCCCTTCGCGCGCCCGTCGGCACCGGTGGACCGCTTGCGCCGCTTGCCGCCCATCCGGTTGACCGCGTAGTCGCCGCCCGCGAAGGTCACCGCGCCCAGCCCCAGCGCGGTCGCGGTGGTGAGCACGCCCCCGGTACGCAGCGACCCAGCCACCAGCTCCAACGTCACCGAACAGGTCAGTACGCCGCCGCCCAGCCCGGTGATCCAGCCGATCACCGGGCGGGGCACCCGTACGTACAGCCCGATCAGCGCGCCCAGCACCAGCGCGGCGCCACCCACCGCACCCCAGCCGAACGCCGCCATCACGCCGCCGAGTCTGCGCCACCGAGGCGCCCAGCCCCAGCCACCACGCCGTCCCCTGGCGGCACGGCTCGCGTCACGCCCGGCGGCACGGCTCGCGTCACGCCTGGCAGCACGGCTCGCGTCACGCCTGGCAGCACGGCCGGCGCGGGGTCACGGCTCGCGTGGCGCGGCTTCCCGGGTACGCGGGTGCACCTTGTCCCACCAGCGGCGTACCCGGGCGTACGGGGAGAGCCGCTCCAGTACGTCGAGCACCACCAGCGGGGTGTCGGGATCCTCGGGTTGCCAGACCACCGGCGCCGCGATCCCCGGTGTGACGATCCAGAACCGCACCGACCGGTAGCCCCTGGCCCACCGGGGACGCCGCCAGGACAGCTGCCCACCGGCGCGCAGCGCGTCGGCGAACCGGTCCCGCCGACCCGGTACGCCGGCGAACCCGTCCAGCCGGCACCGACCCGCCAGCTCGGGGCCGCGCAGCTCGAACAGCTCCTCGGCTCGGTGCAGGCAGTCGACCGCGGAGAAGTCGTACCGGCCCTTGCCGTGGCGCGACATCGGGAGCAGGTACGCGTTCCCGGCGACCAGGTAGAACGCCGCCTGCGGGGCGTCGGGGCACCAGTCCGGCGGCTCCGGCAACGCCAGCGCGTCCCTGGCCAGGATCTCGCGTAGCTCTTCGCCGGCGATCATCTCGTCGGGGTCACCGTCACAGCGCCGCTGGAAGGCCTCCACGGCGCGCCGGCTGAGGTGTACGTGGCGCACCAGATCAGCCCCCCGCAGCCGGTACGGGTCGACGCTGGTCGCGCTGCCGTACCGGGGCTGGAAGCTCGGGAACACCTTGCAGTCGGTGGCGATCCAGCGCGCCGTACCGTCCGAGGCGGCCGCCAGGGGCAGCACCACGACGTCGTTCGCGACCATGAAAAAACCGGAGCTGCTGCGCAGTTGCGCTACAGGCTCCGGTAACTGGTCGGTGACCGCACCTCGTTGATCGATCACCTGATACAACCATCGTCGCGCTCCGTCGCGATGCGCGAGCCCGAAGTGCTCCACACACGCGTCGGCGCATCGATTCGTCACGACCACTGGCCAGTCCCGCATCGCCTGCTCCTCCGCCGTACCGAACAGAGTGACCGAACAGAGTTAGCGCAACTCCATTGTGAAGTCGAACAGTGCCTCTGAGTAGTCGTAGGAGCAGATCAACATAAGTCGATCAATGCCGGCCCCTCGCGGTGGCGGGTCCCGCAGGCGACGGGATCAGCGGAAGACGACGGTCTTGGTGCCGTTGAGGATCACCCGGTGCTCCAGGTGCCAGGTCACCGCGCGGGCCAGCGCCAGGCACTCCAGGTCGCGCCCGACGGCGACCAGCTCCCCGACGCTGTGCGCGTGGTCCACCCGGGCGACCTCCTGCTCGATGATCGGGCCTTCGTCGAGATCCGCGGTCACGTAGTGCGCGGTGGCGCCGATCAACTTCACGCCCCGGTCGTGCGCCTGGTGGTACGGCTTGCCGCCCTTGAAGCTGGGCAGGAACGAGTGGTGGATGTTGATCGCACGGCCGGCCAACCGGCGGCACACCTCGTCGGAGAGGATCTGCATGTAGCGGGCCAGCACCACCAGGTCGACGTCGTACTGGTCGAGCAGGGCGAGCAGCTGCGCCTCGGCGTCCGTACGGGTCGCGGGCGTCACCGGCAGATAGTGGTACGGGATGCCCTGCGGCTTGGCGTACACCTCGCAGTCCGGATGGTTGGACACCACCGCGACGACATCGCCGGGCAGCGCGCCGGTGTGGTGCCGGTAGAGCAGGTCGTTGAGACAGTGCCCCTGCTGCGACACCAGGATCAGCACCCTGCCCCGGCGCGCCGCGTCGTGGAGCTGCCAGTCCATCCGGTACGCGTCCGCGACCTCCCCGAACTCGGCCCGCAGCCCCGCGTCGGTGACACCGGCGGCGGCGCTGACGTCGGCGGCGCTGACGTCGGCGGCGCTGACGTCGGCGGCGCTGACGTCGGCGGCGCTGAACCGTACCCGCATGAAGAACTCGCCGCTGTCCGGGTCGGAGAACTGGTGGCTGTCGGTGATGTTGCACCCCCGGTCGGCCAGGAAGCCGGCGACGGCATACACGATGCCGGTCCGGTCGGGACAGGACAGGATCAGGACGTACTCGGCGGTCACGTCCACGCAGCGTAGTCCGCTGATCGGACCGACAGAGCAGAATGGCTCAGCTGGCGGTACGGTCGGCGGCCGGCTCGGCCAGGCCGTGGCGTACCGCCCACAACGCCGCCGCGGTACGCGACCCGGAGCCGGTCTTCCGCAGCAGGTTCGACACGTGCACGCCGACCGTACGGACCGAGATGCTCAGGCTCCGGGCGATCTGCTGGTTGGTCATCCCGCTCGCCACGCAGCCCAGCACTTCGCGTTCCCGGTCGGTGAGCCCGGGCGCCGGGGCGTCACGCAGCCCGTCCCACCCGTACGGCCGGCACTCGGCCACCAGCTCACTGAGCCGGTACGGATTCCCGCCGGTGCGGCGCAGCGCCTGGCTGACCGCGTCGGCGGGCGGCGGCGTACCGAAGCCGGATTCAAGGACCGCCGCCACCTCCCCGGCGGTGAGCGGCGGCAGGTGCCGGCGCACCGAACGCGGTGTGCCGGACAGCCGGGCCAGCACCCGGGCCGCCAGCTCGGGGAACGCCGCCTCGCTCGGCGCCCGGCTGGTGACCAGCAGCAACGCCGGCATCCGGGGCGCCGTGGCCAGCTCAGAGATCAGCTCCAGGCTGGCAGGATCAAGATCGTGAAGATCCTCCACCACGAGTACGCCGGGCCGCTCGCCGAGCACCGCGCGCACCGTGTCGACGGCGGCCCGCAGCAGCATCCCGGGCGCGAACCGGCGGGCCGGCGCCTCGGCGCGCTGGCAGATCCAGCCCAGTGCGTCGTCCGGCACCGGCACGTCGTCGAGGGCGGCTCCGGACAGCGCCGACGCTGTCCAGTCGTACGGCGCCGGGCTGTGCGCCCGCGCCTGGCCGGTGAGCACCCGGGCCGGCGCCGGAGCCAGCGCGGCCACCGCTTCGGCGACCAGCCGGCTCTTGCCGACCCCCGCCTCCCCGGTGACCACCACCGGCCGCGCCCGGTCAGCGACCCGCCGCCACGCCCGCGCGATCGCCGCCAACTCCTCCCGCCGGCCCTGCATTCCTACAGGGTACGTAGAAGTGCTTACAGACATTTCTTGTGTACGTGGGGCACGCTGTGATCATGAGTCGGGACACCGTCGGGGCCGTGGCCGTACGTCATGCGCTGCTCAGCCACCAGGGCCTGGTACGCGGCAACAACGAAGACTCCGGGTACGCGGGCACCCGGCTCTTCGCCGTGGCGGACGGGGTGGGCGGCGCCGTGGCGGGCGAGATCGCGAGCGGCCTCGCCGAGGAGTCGCTCCGGCCGCTGGACGACGCGCCGCCGGACGATCCGGTGGCGGCGCTGCGGAAGGCGATGCGTACCGCCAACCAGAAGATCGCGGCGGCGATCGAGAAGGACTCTGGGCTGAGCGGGATGGCGACCACCGTCACCGCGGTGCTGTTCAGCGACGGATCCGGCGGGCTCGGCGCCGAGTTCGGGCTGGCGCACGTCGGCGATTCGCGGGCGTACCGGTACGCCGGCGACGAGCTGACCCAGCTCACCCGCGACGACACGTACGTCCAGCACCTGGTGGACGCCGGCCGGCTCACCGAGGAAGAGGCCCGTACGCATCCGCAGCGGTCCGTGGTCACCAACGTGCTGCAGGGCGACCAGCCGGACTCGGCCACCGCCAGCTACACCCGGCACACCGCCGAGCCGGGCGAGCGCTACCTGCTGTGCAGCGACGGCCTGACCGACTACGCCGAGCTGGACGAGATCACCACCACGCTGCGTGCCGAGCGGGACCCGAAGGGATGCGCCCAGGCGCTGGTCGACCTGGCACTGGTGGCCGGCGCCCCCGACAACGTCACCGTCCTGGTGCTCGACATCACTGACTCCCGCTGACCCCGGGCCGCAGCGAGCCGGGTTTAGAGTCGCAGCGTGAACGACGCACGACAGCAGCGGGTGACCTTCGCCGGGTCCGCGGGCGAGACCTTGGCGGGCGTACTGGACCTGCCCCCGAAACCGCCGGAGGCGTACGCGCTGTTCGCGCACTGCTTCACCGGCGGCAAGGACAGTCAGGCGACCCGGCGGGTGTCGCGGGCACTCACCGACCGCGGGCTGGCCGTACTGCGGTTCGACTTCACCGGGCTGGGCGAGTCGGGCGGCGAGTTCGCGTCCGCGACGTTCAGCTCCAACGTGGCCGACATCGGGCTGGCCGCCGACTTCCTGCGCCGCGAGCACGGCGCCCCGTCGCTGGTGATCGGGCACTCGCTGGGCGGCGCCGCCGTACTGGCCGCCGCGGGTGACATCGCCGAGGTCGGCGCGGTGGTGACCATCGGCGCCCCCAGCGACCCGGCGCACGTCACGCACCTGTTCGCGACCGCGACCGCCGACATCGAACGGGACGGCGAGGCCGAGGTGAATGTCGGCGGACGGCCGTTCCGGATCCGCAAGCAGTTCCTCGACGACCTGGCCGGGCAGCAGCAGGCGAAACGGATCCGCGCGCTCGGGCGTCCCCTGCTGGTGCTGCACTCACCGGACGACGAGATCGTCGGGATCGACAACGCCGGCGGCATCTACTCCGCGGCCCGCCACCCGAAGTCATTCATCGCCCTGGACGGCGCCAACCACCTGCTCACCCACCCGCGGCACGCCCAGCGCGTCGCCCAGGTGATCGCCGCCTGGGCCGACCCGTACCTCCCGGAAACCTTCACTCCCGAAATCGACTAGCCAACCTGCTGTAACGCGCTACAGCCGCAGCGGATAACGGTGATGGTTGCGGATCGCTTTCCGTGCCGGATCAACATATTCCGGGGGTACGAATTCCGGCAGGTTATCCCCAGCCATCCGCACTATCCAGTGCCCTTTGTGGATAACCCGATGGTGATATCCACAAAGTAATACCCCGTTATCCACATCGGTGGCGCCGCCGTCTACCCAGTGCACAATATGGTGTGCTTCTGTCCACTGCGGTGGCCGGTCACACCCCGGGAACGCACACCCACCATCGCGCAGGATCAACGCCCGCCGCTGCCCCGCGGTAAACAGCCGCTCCGCCCGCCCCAACGCCAGCGGCATCCCGCCCGGGTCGAGCACCGCGCGGACCAGCGTCGCGTCACACCCGATCCGCCGCACCGCCCGCGGTGAGAGCCGCTCCCCGTTATCCAGCTGACCTACTCCAGCACCTGCTGCTGTGAGTCGGTCGGCGTTGACAGTGATCACGAGCTGCGGCAACTCGCCGCGCTGCACCGGCAACTCACCCGAAGCCAAGGCGCGCCGGGACAGCTCCACCAGCGCGTCCGCGTTACGGGCACCCGCGCTGCGGATGTCGGGGGAGTCGGCGTCGGTGGGGCGGGGTTTGGCGAGCGGGTCGAGGGCGCGTTGCACGATCGCGGCGGACTCGGTGTCGAGGCGGCCCCGGACGTGGACCGTGCCGTGTCCGTCCGGGGTGAACCGCAGCTCCCGGCGCCGCCAGGCGCGTTTCTCCAGCTCAGCGAGCCGCGCAGCCTCCCGCCCTTCGGCCAGCCCGGGCGCGACATGAGCCTCGATCCGCCGCCCGAGCTTCGTCAACTCCACCGGATCGAACAGCTCCGCCCACTCCAACAGCTGCGCCTGCGCCAACTCCCGCAGCTCGCCAGCGTCAGCCTCGGCCCCGCCAATGGCGGCCACCTCGCCGCCGGACACCTCGCCGCCGGGCGACGCGCCGTCGGCCACCTCGCCGTCGGACACGTCGCCGTCGGGCAGCTCGCCGTCGGGCAGCTCGGAGAGCACTCGTGCGATCACCTGCGCATGCC